>JAGQWZ010000501.1 GCA_020436835.1 Saprospiraceae bacterium
CCTGCAGTTTAAAAGTAATCTGGATTCGCTGCAACAAATTCGCTTGAATTCCAAGGTTGGATTCAACACATTTAACCAGAATGCACAAAGCAGTAGCTTGAATTCCAATGCCTTAGGTGCATTACTGAATAGCAGTGCCCAAAATTATCAGGTGGATGGCAACCGGACGAGCTGGTCGGTCGAGGGGGCCTATCGCAGAAAACTCGGCAAACCGGGTCGTTTTGTGGCCTTGTCCGGGAATATTGGACAAAACGACCAGGATCAGCAAGCATACATCGATGCGCTCAACCTGTATTATTCCGGAGGCCAGGAATCCCTCATGGATACACTAAACCAGGAACAAAATCAGAATCAACAGGAGCTCAACTACCAGGCTCAAATAAATTATACGGAGCCATTGGGTAAGAACAATCTCCTGGAATGGACCCTGCAGCGTGGTAAAGATGACCGTGATATCGATCAGAAAGTCTGGGACTTGCTTACGATATTTCCAGAGCGTTTGCTCAATGATGATCTGACTCAGGCTTACCAGCAGGCATTTACCCGCACCTCGACCGGATTAAGATGGCAATATGCCAATAAGAAGGCACGGACCAGCGTGGGTGTAAAATGGCAACAATCGGATCTCCATGGTAAAAATGCGGAAACCGCTGCGCTGGATAAACGCTTCAGGAACATTCTGCCTTACGCCAGGTACACTTATGAATTTTCGAGTTCAACCAATCTGAACCTGGATTACTCTACGGGAATTCAGGAACCCTCCCTGCAGCAACTCCAGCCATTGGTCAATAACAACGACCCACTCAACATTTACATTGGTAATCCTGATCTGCAACCGGAATACAGGCACAATTTGTCTCTCCATTTCTTCTCGTTCAATCAGTTTTCCGGGATAAACTTTTTCGCAAATCTGCAAAGCAGTTATGCGCTCCATAACATCGTGAATGCGAAAACCATTGATACATTGTTCCGCCAGGTGTTGCAACCGATCAATACCGATCATGCCTGGCAACATATCGCCTCAATGAATTTTGGAGCGCCCCTGAATTTCATAAAATCACGATTCAATATCTCAGCCAACTATGTATTGGATCAATACGATAATTTCCTGAATAATCAGGTTAACAGCATCTCCTCATTTAACCAAAGTTACCGGTTACGTGTTGACAACCGGAATAAGGATAAAGTTGACATTGGCGTCGGAGCCAGTGTAGCCTGGCAACATGTACAGAATTCTATTGAGACGGGGACGACCTCACAATACAACCGGCAGTCCCTCTTTTTGGAAACCAGTCTGAACGCCATTAAAAACTGGATCATCAGCCAATCGTTCAATTACGCCAGTTATCAGGGTGCCGCCGGTGTGGCGTCTCAAAAATTACCTCTCTGGGATGCTTCGATTTCAACTTTTGTTTGGAATAAGAAGCTGCAACTCAAGTTTCAGGTGGTTGATATCCTGAACAGAAATCGCGGCATCAGTCAAAACGTTGACCTCAATAGTATTCAATTTATTCAGTACCGGTCACTGGGGCGTTATTTCCTGATGTCGGTAACCTATTCCATAAAGAATTTTGGACCACCACCTATGCAGATAAAGATGGAGCGTTTCTGATGAACCAGTAAACTATCCGGTTTGGTTGTCGGTTATGGAATGACCCGAAATCATTTCAGTATTTGTGGAAGTTATAGCTATTAATGTGTTGAATATAAACATATTACCTATGGCGTGATCGTGGTGTTTTTTCTCGAAATCCTTTCCGGATCATCATTTGGCTTACTGCCGAACTGCCTTATATTTGCGGTCTAAAGTTTACCGCGTTGATTTATTTGCAGGATTTAAGGGTCCAATATGGAGACCGGGTTCTTTTTTCAGACCTCGATTGCTCAATCGGCTTGAACGATAAAATTGGTCTGGTAGGGCAGAACGGTACCGGGAAAAGTACATTATTAAAGATCATTGCCGGTGAAATAGACCCACAGACAGGCCGGGTGGAAACACCAAAAAACATTCGTATCGGATACCTTAAGCAAATGCTGGACCCGAATACTTCCCAATGTGTTCTGGAG
>JAGQWZ010000502.1 GCA_020436835.1 Saprospiraceae bacterium
AATAGATTAAACATGTCACGAGTTTGTCAATTAACCGGAAAAAGACCCATTAAGGGAAACAATGTTTCGCATTCTAACCGAAGGACGAAGCGGGTTTTTGCACCTAACATTCACAAGAAGCGATTCTTCATCCCGGAGACCGGAAAGTGGGTTACCCTGAAGGTTTCCAGCCGGGCCATTCGTAACATCAACAAATTGGGTATTTATGCCTATTTGAAGAAGTTGGAACGGAAAGGTATTGATACCGGAGTGAAACTTTAATTAACTGATCTGCGTTAAATAGAAGCATAATGGCAAAGAAGTCAAAAGGAAACAGATTGCAAATCATTCTTGAGTGTACCGAGCATAAGTCATCCGGTATGCCAGGTACTTCGCGATATGTAACCCAGAAAAACCGTAAAAACACACCGGATCGTCTGGAGTTGAAGAAGTACAATCCGATTTTGAAAAAATATACTGTTCACAAAGAAATTAAGTAACGATGGCAAAAGTCAGTAAAAACGCAAGAGTAAGTCAGAGGGCCGCAAATGCCGGTACCGGTAAAGATTTCGTCAAAGTGGTTAAGCCGATCAAAGATCCTAAAACTGGCAAGTACATGTATAAGGAGATGATGATCCACAAGGACGAAGCAAAAGCGTTCTTCGGCAACAAGTAACCACTTATTTTAAGTTTTAAGTCCATTCTTGAACGGCTGTCCTGTCAGGCAGCCTATCTATTTTTTTCTCTTCATATTTAAATCTTTCTCTACTCATCGCCAATGGGGTTCTTCGATAAATTCTTTACCAAAAAAAGAGAGGAGGACCTGGACAAAGGTCTCGAAAAGACTAAATCCAACATTTTTAGCAAAATTACCCGGGCGGTAGCCGGTAAATCAAAGGTCGACGAGGAAATCCTCGACGAATTGGAACAAATCCTGATCTCAGCGGACGTAGGCTTAGACACGACCATTAAGATCATCGAACGGCTGGAAGAGCGGGTAGCCCGCGATAAATATGTTTCCACTGACGAACTGAACAACATTCTGAAAGATGAGATCGTCGCTCTACTTTCAGAAAACAATACCATCGATCTCGAAGATTTTGACTTTCCTGAGGGTCAAAAACCTTATGTGATGCTGGTGGTTGGTGTAAATGGCGTGGGTAAGACCACGACCATCGGTAAAATAGCCAAGCAATATAAGAACCGGGGCCACGAGATTGTGCTGGGTGCAGCGGATACCTTTCGGGCTGCGGCGGTGAATCAACTGGGAATCTGGGCCGAGCGGGTCGGATGTGAATTCTTTAGTAAAGGCATGGGCGCCGATCCGGCCGCCGTAGCCTACGAAGCTGTACAATTTGGTGTCAATGAAAAGAAAGACGTAGTGATCATCGACACCGCGGGAAGGCTTCACACTAAGATCAACCTGATGCGGGAGCTGACAAAAATCCGCAATTCCGTCGGTAAAAAGCTGCCAGGTGCCCCCCATGAGGTATTGTTGGTACTGGATGCCACGACCGGACAAAACGCTTTCGAACAGTGCAAGCAGTTTAGTGAAGCCACCGATGTGACTGCGCTGGCTCTCACCAAATTAGATGGCACGGCGAAAGGGGGCGTGGCCATTGGCATCTCCGATCAGTTCAAGATACCAATCAAATATATCGGCGTCGGCGAAGGCATCGATCAACTGCAGATCTTCAACAAAAAGGCATTCGTCGAGTCACTATTTAAGTGAGTCCCTCAGCAATAATTTATACACAATAAATTTCCGAAAGAACTAAATCTCAGCTGAGGCTGCCGGGATGAAAAACTCAATTGAATTATTCTCAGGCTTCTGCGCAAAGAACGGGTAGCAGCGATATTTTCTTACCAATTTACGTACATAGTATTCCAAGTGAATTCATCGTAACAGGGATCCTGAGCACGCCAACGTCTTGAGGCCCACGTAAGACATCAATAACTAACACTATAGGGAGCCAGACCGGGCTCCAAGGCCAATTCCAGATAACCATTACACAAATCACCTCCACCCTGGGGCTCTACCTGGGTGCCCCGGTAAGATGCTATCGTCGCCTGGGAAAATGCCGTAAGTGCGGTAAAAATGAGCATACCTATGGCTAGTATTGTTTTTTTCATGTTCGGTTGTTGTTTGGTTTGGTTTTAATTGCCGCCTTTTGCCAAAGGCAAATTCACCTATGAAATTGGTTGAGGTTCATCTCCTTTCTCCAACTTACTAATCAGAATGTCGAAATTTTCAATAAAAAATCTTGCTTCATCTTTCCTACTAGGTTTTCTTATCGGAAAACCTTCAATTTGTTCAATCAACCCCTGTTTATACTCTTCGTATCTGACCATTTGGTCACCTTCAAAAAGAAGAAATATTTTTTTTAAAATTCTGTACTGGAAAACGTCCTCCTACTAAGACTTTCAAATTATTGTCATAATTATACTTCGAGATATAACTTGCAATCGATTTAACATCAGTCATTACATCAAAAATTGAATCCTGGACATCCAAAATAAATTCCACTAGTAAACCATTTAGAACTTCTAGGTCTCTCTCACTTTTAATTTTGAAATCAATAATCATCGATTTTACATCAAACTCATAAGCACTTAAAGCCAAAGTGAATTCATCACTATAATATTCTTGTAGTTCGTCTAATATTATGAATCGTAGCACCCGCAAATACTTTGACTAGCACTCCTATCAAGAGTAAAAAAAAGTAATGTTATATGCTTGATCCTTTTATGCATCTTGTCTAACTCTCCAAAAATCTTCACCCCAGTTTTTATATAAATCATCTACAGATTTGCCTTCAGGTAAATTATAATTATTTGAAAAATCTAGCTTGATGTTCATTAAATATTCAAAAATGCTGTCTGCAAGAAAAACTAGTTGATCTTTATCTAAATCGTATACATACACTTTGTCACAATTTTTAGAATTTATTCCAATCATTATTGGAAAATGCCAACTAGTTTCACCAATTACGATGTAATCATTTTGATATTTTAAAAAGTCATCATTAAAGAAATTCTTTATTACATTTTTTATAGAATCAAATTCATAAAATAAAGTAATATCATAACCAAATTCTTTATACTTGGAAATAAAAAGTGCCATACCATTTGTATAATTTCTTTCTTCATCATAAACCAATAAATTAAAATCGATATGTGAACTCTTTTTGAGTTTTCTTAAATCATTAACTTGGTATATTAAATAGAAAATCTTCAGTAGTACAGGAAGTTCTCTATTCAATTCTATTTCCAAGTTTGAAATTTGAATTTTTCTTCTTTCTATATCTAAAACTCTACCTAAATGATCTAAATAGTCCATATATTTAATTAGTATAATTTGGTGAATCAAAAAAACCAATAATTCCTTCTTCTTTTGCTTGTACACCACCTATATGAGATGCATTTGAACTGGAATGAATATGAGATGGTACTGCCATCATAGTCTTACCATCCTGATGATGCTGCCATGTGTGGGTTACAAAACCTTCAGAATCCGCATAAAGTGAAGTTGGATCTTTTATTTTACATTCATTTGAACCCGGAGTATATTTAAAATCGTCTGGATGAAAATTTTGTGATGCCCATACATTTGCATTTCCTGCGTCAGTTGTTCTATTTCCAGTTATTCCATTTTGAGGTTCATAAGAGGCTCTTCCCAAATCTGTACCATTTGATTTTCTAATTTTTTTGACACTTTGAGTAAAATCAGGATGACCAAATTCATCATAATATTGACCTGTAGTAGAAGTTCCAGGATAAGTATTTATATCTCCGTTTGATCGATGCCTATTATAGTATTTTTTTAAATTTTCCATTGGGAATTGGCTTTTCTTTGCAACCATTCTTTCTAGAAGTTGTGTTTGTCTTCTCATCCAGATTCTAGCAGGAGTATCACCTAAGCTAGCTAACTTTTCCCACGCCCTAACCCTATCCACTCCTTCATCCAAAAAAGATCGGATAGTCGGCAGATCATCAAACAATTTCTGCAGGATGTCCTCATCCAATCGCTGGCGTTTTAACGCTTCATCGGTAGTCTCGTAAAAATATTTCCAGGCATCTACCCGGTTGAGATCCGTACTCACCCAATCGAAAAAGGCACCTACTTTTAGGTCAGTGTTAAAGGTAGTAAAGAGGTTGGGGTTGTCAAAGGCTCTTACTTTGGCTAATAATGGAAGGACATCGTTTGTTTGATAAACAGGAGAGCTTCGTCAGATAGTTGATCCGGATGGTAAGATTGAAGCATATCAGCGGTCTGCTGCGCGAGCAAACTAAAATCACCGTTGGTTTCGGACACTTGTCTGAAGCGGGCTTGAAGGAGGTCGAGGATATCGTCCACTGACTGGATGACACCTCCAAAAATCTCATCTAACCGGTCATCAAATGCACTGCCATCGAGACTGGCAGCATCCTCTAATGCTCTATAGCCAGTTAGGGTGAGAACATTATCGGAAAAATTAAATCGATCGGAAAGATCGAGACTCAGTGTAAAAACCGGAGAAACAGGCCATCATCTCAGAAGCTGGGCTTCAGGTATGAAAAGTCCCGGTCATCTATTTTTATTCCTCAAAAATGTGCAGCGTATGATCCTGGGTGTGAACAAATATTCTGTCTTTTCCTAGTTTAATGCTCCCGATGGCTCCATTCGACACCTCAAAATCATAATTATAATCCATAATTTTCGTATCAAAATTCAGAATCCCCAATTTTGCATTATGGTCTCCGAAAGTCTGCGTGAAATAAAATTTACCATCCTGGGCAGCACACCGGTGATCGTTAATCGACTTGAAATTGTTTTCCTTTAGCAATTGACCGACATCCCAGTTCTCGATTTCATTTGTTCGCGAATCTATTCTACACAAGATATTCTCATACTTAGAGGAAAACACAAAGTCATTATCTTTAAAAACCCCGAAAAATGTTCCGGCGAAATGTCTGATCAATTCACCGCTTTGTACATCCAGACAGATGATCCCGGGGTCACCACCTTTTTGACTATTCAAAGTAAAATATAATTTACCGCCCACTTCAATGAGCTCACTATTCAAAAACGCATCGTCAGCTTGAATTAAGTCAGAAAATTTGTGGTGCCAGATAGCTTCATTGCTATGATTAAATAGAGCGATCTTGGTTCGGTCGTGGGTGACGAACGTTTTCTGGCTTAGTACGATTTTTTTTCCTTCCAATCCTAGTTTTCCCGAATATGTTTTTATGACACTCAGCGTATCAAAATTAAAAATAGCGTCGTATCTATTCTTCCCATCGTTAATACTCACTAAATAACTATTTTTTTCATTGCTGCCATCAAATCTTCTATATGTGCCTAGTAAGAAATCTGCAGTTTTCCACAACAAATCTCCATTCTCACTAAAGATATAGACCTCCTCATTAGATTCATCAAAAAGAACGAAATTTGTACCCAAAAAACCCCTAATTGAAAAATTTCCTTTTGCAACAGACCTATTATTAATTAGTACTTGGTCCTCAATTCTTAGCAGAAGAATTTCCTTATCTAATAGACTATATTGCTTACAATTTTCAAGAAATGTTGCATTCATCATTCGAAAATTATGGGATAATTATCTGAAATAAAAGTAATTAATAAATCAGATGCTTGACTGATTGTCAAATCTGAAATATCTTCATCCAGAATCTGAGAAATCCTTTCGACCCCCAAGTTTTCAATTGCATCTTTGTTACTAGTTAAGTGACTAATCAGCTGCGTTTGGGTATAACCCTGCTCATAGATCTTCCATTTAGTAATATCATTAACAGAGCTTGCATTAAAGAGGTCTCTCTCGATAAACTGTTCCTTTATGGTGGTTGGGGTGATACAGGCAGCGCAATTCTTGATCTCATACCGGTTATTATTGACCGAAACATCAATCCGGGAAGTTGTACCCCGGGCATGAGGCGCAGGAATTTCGAATAACAGATCCTTCCCCTGGATTCCAGCAATGGGATCCTGTAGGAATTTAAGTATCCCAACCGCCCCTTTCCTATTACTAAATAACGGCCCTCTAAGAGGCTCAATCACCTTTTCGTATAGATTCCCATAGGTTGCAGGTGAATTATTACCGAGAAAGTCACCAAATGACGAAAGGACATCAAATATCTCATCCTCGAGCAATTGTGCTTTTGAAGGGGTCAGGATGGTTGGCACATCTTCGATTATTATCTGACTTCCTGCCTGCGAAAAATCACCCGACGAAGAAGCAGCGATATTTATCAAATATTGATCATCAATACCTAAACTAATCAATTCTGAATGATCTACGCATTTAATAACTTTTGCCAGAAAGACAGGATCTGATCTTAGTTGAGACCGGCCCGCTCGATTCAGTATATTCCAGCTTCTTATCTTTTCCGCTGCCAAATCCTCCATGTAGTCCAGAAATCATTTCCGATGAATTCCGATGTCTTTGGTCTCCAGTAGACCCGGTCTGATCTTGTCACATCTATCCATAACTTTAAAACATAACCCTGATTATCAATTATTAATAAATTATGTATTTTTATACTATTTAGTAGGTAGGCAGCGGAGGGTACTTTGAAAGTTCATGGATTGTAACGGCATCTTTTTGCAAAGTGAAGGATATACATTGGCTGCCACGAGCTAGTCACTTTTTACTTAACCAACTACAAATCAATCATTTAACTGTCTATTCTTGCTCACTTGACAATTAAAGAATAACTTGAATCAGAATTGCTTTACTAAATGCGATTGACGATGAGGCATCACATACTGACCATCACATTGACTTTCCTGTCTTTCAACTTGTTAGCCCAGTTACCAGATTTTACCGAATCTCCGGATTTTAATTTTTTCGACATCAATGGAAAACAAATCCACCTCTACAGTTACCTCAACCAGGGAAAAGTAGTCATCCTGAATTTCTCCCCCGCCTGGTGCCAGGACTGTTGGCTTTACCATCGTACTAATGCCCTCCAGGATTTCTACACCATTTATGGTCCCGGAGGCACTGATGAGGTCAGAGTCGTACACATCGAGACAGATGAGACCCTGGGAATGGCCGATCTGCAAGGTATTACCAGCGCCTCAGCGGGAAACTGGATCGACGCCACCCCCTATCCTATCATCGATACCTCTGCCGCGAATGCGGAGTTTAAAGCAGATTTGCTTCCCACCATCTATGGTGTCTATCCCAATGGTTTTATCGCGCACCTGGGCACTCCCAGCTCCGATGAACTTTTCGATTTCCTCGATGCCTATCCCGGATCCACCACTATTCCGGACACGATGATCAAAGTCACCATTGATACGATCAAACGGCCATCGTGTGCAGATTTTAGTAATGGCGAGATTGCCTTATCTGTAGATGGGCCGGCTATCAATTATGATTTCATCTGGAACAATGGCGACACCACACCGGTGATCTCCGGCCTGTTGGCAGGGGTCTATCGTTGCACCATTACGGACAATCTTGAAAATAGACACATCATTGATCCCATCGAGTTGGTCGATCCCGATACACTGACTCTGACCTTTCTAAAAAATACGCCCATTTCAATGACGTCCAATGATGGTTCTATCATTGCCAACGTCAGTGGTGGTACACCCAATTATAACTATATCTGGAACACCGGAGGCATGAGTGACCGGATTGAAAACCTGGGGCCGGGCACCTACTCCGTGCAGGTGACTGATGGAAATGGATGCCAAATTAGCGGCAGCGTGGATTTGGATGTTCCCGATTGCAGTCTGCTGGTATTATATAGCGTAGAAGATGCGGCGTGTGACGAGAATCCGGATGGAGAAGTCACGGTGGAGGTCGCGGGCGCCACACCACCGGTAAGTTTTAACTGGAGTAACGGAGCTACCACCCAAAGCCTGGTAGATGTACCCAGCGGCGGATATGAGTTGACCGTAACCGATGCGCTGGGATGTTCCAGAACTGTGGGGTTAGAGGTAGGTCTGAACGACGACACCCGTCCCATCGCCCGGGTGAAGACTGGTCCGATTGAAATTTATCTCAATGAGAATGGAATTGTGGAGTTATTTGCCGAGCAGGTAGATTCCGGGAGTTTCGATAACTGTGGGATTCTCGATATTCAACTGGCGCAGGAAGTCTTTGACTGCCAGGACATTGGCCGCAATTTTGTCGAATTTACGGTCATCGACAACAATCTCAACCTTACCTCAAGAGATGTCGAAATTGTCGTAATGGATACGATCAAACCTTATGTCCTTTGCACCGAAAATGTAACCGTGGCCGCCTGCGATGGCATTGTCAATTATGCGGTTCCCCAGTTTATCGATAATTGTGCGGAAGGATCGGTCACCATCTTTGACGGGATCGGATCAGGGGGTGTCTTTCCCCTCGGCACCAGCGAAGAAAGTTATACCTACGTCTCTCCTGATGGCACCCGGCTAGAATGTAACGTCAGCGTGACCGTGGAGGAACGCATCGACGCTGAACTGGAAGTAAGTGATGTGACCTGTCCCGGCGACGATAATGGCTCTGCTACCGTCGTGGTGGGTAGCAGTGATCCCTATACCTATCGTTGGAGTGATGGTCAAACGACTGCATCAGCAGTAAACCTTTCATCCGGTACCTATTCGGTCACGGTGAGCAAAACAAATGAATGTACTTTTATAAAAGACTTTATAATCGGTGAACCGACGGAACTGGTCATCCGGTTAGATAGCATCAAGGCCCCGGATGCTCAAAGTGATATTTATGTGACGATTCTGGGTGGAACTGCCCCTTACCGGTACGTCTGGCGCAATGCGCAAAACAGTATCGTATCCACCTCTCAGGATCCTAAAAATCTGGTGTACGGCACCTATGTACTGGAGGTGACCGACGCCAACAACTGTACGGTTTCATCCAGTATTCGCGCCGACGAAGTCACACCGACTGTCGAACTCAATTTGTTACGCGATGTGCAGATCTGGCCGAATCCGGTCAGTGATGTATTCTATCTGGAACTGCAAAGAGCGATCAATCAGGAGGCTGATATCGAGATCAACAATATTACCGGGAACCGGGTATACACACAAAAAGAACGGATCTCCGGCGTCATTGAGATAAAAACCCACCAACTAGATCCTGGCTTTTATTGGGTCAGAATCAGAGTGCAGGATGAGATCGTAAGCAAGCCATTGGTAGTGATTTAGCCAAAGAGAGGAACCCTCTTTTGTGACCATAGTCACTCATCCATTGGAAGGGTCATTTCATCAAATATTAAGCCTCCTACGGTTTTTCTAATCACATTTTAACTTTTCGGTATTTAGCCGCGGATTAAATTTGCACACCCAAATTACTCAAGTCATTTAGAGATTTTTTGGGCCCTGAAAAATGCATCATAGATTCGATCTTGTCGACTTTAGAACCATCCCATATCGACCTGTTCCGGTACATATGTTTCACCCGCATTTGCTATTCTTCATTATATTCCTGATTGGTTGCAATGCGCCTTTCCCGGAAGAAAAAATTCTCCGGGAAATGATTTCAGAACGCCAGGACCGCATCTCACAGATGGATGCACTGCATAAACAGGTGGATAGCATTTGGGCTAGCACCACCGAAATGCTTGCTGTCTCTCTCCCGGTTGATATGCCTGCCGATGAGCGAAGGAATATGTTGCAGGTAAGAAATGCTGAGCTTATCCAGATGTTCGAGGTCTTCGAATTACTGGATAACGATCTAAAGCTGCTCGTGAAAGATTCAGGAATGAAGGACCGGACGATTGCAGATGAAATGAGACGCGTCATGACTGAAATCGATTCATTAGACTCGATAATCAATCACAACCTTGAACTACTGAGCCGAAAAGATAGCGAGCGGGCCAGCGTTATCCGGTCCTATACCGAATCCTGAATGAATTCTATATAAGTCAAATCCCTGAATATGTACAATAAATTTACCCAAGCAACAATCCTTCTTACCTGCACATTCCTCTTGTTTTTATCTTCCTGTCGTCAGGATTCGACACTGGAAGAACCACCAACAGGGGTCGATCTACCCCAGACAGGAGACTTCGACCGCGCAGTAGTAAGGGAATGGATGCAACTATTTCTTGACCTCGAAAGATTTACACCCGGGTACCGTCCACCGGTTTCAGCCAGAGCAGCCGCCTATTTTGGCCTGGCGGGATACGAGGCTGCAGTCCCGGGAATGGCACACTTTAACAGCCTGGCCGGAGAACTGCCTGGTCTGGAAGTACCACAGGTCCAGGCTAATCTGGAATATCACTGGCCAACGGCTGTGCATGCCGCCTATTCTTCAATGGCTACCCAACTTTTCCCGACTGCGCCTGCTATCCAGCAACAACGGTTATTTGCTCTGGAACAGAAATTCACAAGCCGGTTCCGCTCTGAAGTGGATATTGAAATATTTAATCGTTCGGATGCCTTCGGAACGGCAGTAGGTAATGCAATCTTTCGCTGGTCTTCAAGTGACGCATTGGGTCATGAGGCATTTCTTCGAAATACAGATGCCAACTACAATCCACCGCGCTTCGAAGGATCCTGGCAACCTACTTTCCCGGACTTTGCAGCGGCCTTGCTCCCTTATTGGGGAGAGGTAAGGACGTTCGCCGCGACCGATGATGACCGGGTACCGCCCCCCATTCCTTATAGCTCTGACCCCAATTCTTCCTTCTATGTTCAGGCCAAAGAATGCATGATCCTGTGCACCCAAGCCAAAGCAGGTAATAACCAGGAGGACCGGTGGATCGCGGACTTCTGGAGCGACGATTGTCCGATCCTGACGTTTACCCCGGCCGGTCGTTGGCTAGCGGTAGCGCTACAAGTAATCGATAACCATGAAGCAGATCTTGCCCAGGCAGCATATACCTTTGCCAAAGTGGGGATGGCTTTAAATGATGCCGGAGTAAGGTGTTGGTCGGAAAAATACCGCTACAATCTCCTTCGTCCCATTGACTATGTGCATCAATTCATGGGTTTGCCGGACTGGAATACCATTATGTGTCCGGATGGCTCGGGAAATTATTATACACCTCCGTTTCCGGCTTATCCTTCCGGACATGCCACTTTTGGGGCCGCATCTGCCGAAGTGTTAACCGACATTTACGGAACCCACTACAGTATGACCGATCGTAGTCATGAAGGACGTACAGAGTTTCTGTCTACTCCCCGCACGTTTGGAAATTTTTATGAAATGGCAGCCGAAAATGCCTATTCACGCTTGCCTCTGGGAGTACATTTTCGTATGGATGCTGAATCCGGTTTGAAATTAGGCTATGCGATTGGGAGGAAAATAAACAGGCTAAGCTGGGAAAAATAGATAGAGAGTAGACACTCGGATATAGTGTTCGTCAGGAAAGACATTAACATACCCTGATTCGCCTATTAATTCTTCTACTCCCATTCTGCACTGAAAAGCATCGGCCTCCGTGCCATCATTGCAATGGCTGAGGTTCCCACTCGCAGACTGAAGTTTGGAGCGGGGGTCACCTCGTTTCAGCCTCCGGAATGTAGCGTCGTTAAAGTCATGGCCTTGTCACTATTTTTATGCCACGGTTTCAAGTGGAAATACCGCTTGTTTCAATTCGAGTGATAATTTAACATCCTCCTCTCATTTTCTCCGGTTGTTCTGCCGGCGCTGACAGCAGGTGTCATGCCAACATTATCTATTTTTTGACTGAATTATATCAGTAAAGATTCCCACCGTAATCCTCACTTTTGATCAGGAATTTAACATGTTATAAACATAATAATTTCAATTTCATCAGGACATTTTTCTGACCAAAGACACGATAATCATGATAGTAGTTGCAATTACGTGTTTTCAACATTTATTCTAAAATTAATACCTATCATGAAAAATCATATTATAGCCCTCCTGACCTTGTTGGTTATGAGTGGATCAATGCATGCCCAATCGATCAGTAAATCAAGTCACTACACGGCAATTTTAAATCTTCACGGACCGGATCTGGTGGTGACTCAGGTTAAAATGCCTTATGTCGCTCCTCAATTCAGATTGTATGCCGGAAACACTATTAAGATTCCCATTGAAGTGACCATTAAAAACATAGGTACTGAAGAGGCCCGAAGTGGTTTTGGCATTCATACAAGTCTTAAAGTACAAGGAAACAAAACCGATGGCGAGACCATTGTCAGACTGACACCAAATCAATCGCGCACTCTGAAGATGACGGCACATATTAATGCTTCATTAAACGGGAGATATGTTCGATTTTTAGCGACCGTCGATCCTCCCGGGGGTGGACGCATCCCCGAGCAAGGTGCCCCAAAAGGGGGTGTAGTTCATGAAACAAATGAAAATAATAATACCCGGGCAGTCAATATAAAATTGCCGGTTTATA
>JAGQWZ010000503.1 GCA_020436835.1 Saprospiraceae bacterium
AGTAAGAAGCACTCAGTCTGAATCATGAGTAACGATTGTGTAAGTCGAACCGAGTTTTAGAGGTAAATAAAAATCGGTTTTTGGGATGGCCTCTCTCCGCTCTGTGGAGGGGGGCTTTTTCTTTTGCGACCTGCGGATGAGAATCCGCAGGAAGAGATCTACCTAAGTGACTTACCGTTTATTTTGAGTATTTACTATATATCAGGACACTGCCTTTCTTGTGAATCCAGATTAGCTATAAAAAATTGGTATGATAATTGTTTCTAATATCATCAAAGCGATCGAACACCTTATGAATCTTTGGATCTTCCTGGCATTACCTTTAGCTGCAAAGCTGATTAGAAACTATCTGATTAGACGAAGAATCATTACCTGATGATTACATTAGGGATGCGTCCTGATTTATACGGTGATCTGGGTGAGATAATCATCATTCCATTGATATAGATTAAGTAGTTATAAGAGATTTTAGACTTAGTTTTAGATTATGTAACAGTCAGCAATCATACGCTGACTGTTTTTTTTTGCCCATCTCGCTCACAATTCACCTGTTTTTTGTTAAAATATCGACTGTTGATTAATTTTTATATGTGTACAGGTTTGTTAATCAGACAGTAATATATCCAACAAAAAATATTGATTCCTTTGATTTCAAGTACACTACATATTATTAAAAATTATAATATATATTTGTACTGAAACTACTGACAGAGTTAACCGCTCAGTGGTACCGATAAGATCAGAGATAACCTTCTTACCCCTCAGTATTCCTCGAGATAAGGTCTACTAGCATTAATTACAATTATTCTAAAACTAAGGTCTCATGAAAACGTGTACACCTCGTTTTACAGCAGTCTCTGTTGTAAACCAGTTTCCCTCTGCAAAGAATTTGCTTTTACCTTTCCTGCTATTGTTAGTGGGATGGTCTACGGCCCGAGCCCAAAGCCCTTGTACTCCGGTTTTGATCTGTAATCCCTCTTCCCGTGTGGTATCGTGTGCTGATTCTGCCGCAAATCCCTGGGGAGACCCGGGCTATACTCCTGAATTTATGCAAGCCTGCGGCTTTACTAGTGCAGATATAACGGTAGTTCCCTGGCCAAGCAAGGTGACGGATTGCGACTCAATCTACGCCAGTGTTATCATCAGGATGTGGGGTTTACCTGGCTATCCTACCTTATGCACAGATACCACCTACGTGGCCAGGGTGAACATTTTAAGTGACTCTCTTGTGTGCCCGGATGGACGTGATACGGTGATTTGTGGAATAGATCCCGACCCATTAACGGATCTCTCGGTCAGAGCACCAATGTATCAGATTCCAGGGGTTGATACTTTTCCTCTTTATGATACCAGTGCTATTTGTGGTGTCTATGTCAATGTAACTGACATGGAGTGGCCATCTTGTGGTAATACAAAAACCGTTATGAGGACATGGTTTCTTCATGACGAATGTGGCAACGATACCGTTTGTTATGATACAATTGTATATATCGATGAATTGCCCCCAACAGTGAGTTTTGATACGACTAATCTGGCTATTGAACTTCATGATTTGGGTTTTGGTGAAAGGGAATATCTGACTGATACGATTGGTATGGCTCCATCTGGTTGTGTAGGCCATGGATTGGCCCCATATGCCACCGTCTCTGACAATTGTACTGATCCATCTGAAATTGATATCTCCATCATTGGTACTAATAGTCTGGCTTTACTCCATTATACTGCCGATCAACAAATTAGCCTGCCGCTGTGGAATATTCCTGGTGAACGAGAAGTGTTGGTCTATACCTCCACAGATGATTGTGGTAATTCAAGGATGGATACGGTCGTGCTGATTATTTCCGACCAGACTCCTGCCACTGCAATTTGTCATGACCGTGTGAATCTATCTCTTACCAATGTCGATCAGTTTTCATTCATGAAGGCTGCTAGTATGGATGCTGAGAGTCATGATAACTGCGCCATCTATCAAATTCTGGCCCGGAGAACGGACTGGATGACGGCCTGCGGTTATGAAGCGGGAGTCCAGACGGCAATTGGCGATTACTATGATCATTACGCACAATGGGTGGCCGTTGATCCGGGTATCTGTCAGGACATTTATGAATACGGATTTGCTCCTGATGTACCTTTTTGTTGTGAAGACGTTGGCAAGGATATTATGGTGGAAATCATGGTGATTGATTTCAACTGTAATGTGGATCGATGTTGGGGATTTGTCCGGGTGGAAGATAAGTTGCCACCAATAGTTGTTACTAAACTTCCAGATATTACCATCACCTGTAATGCCTACGTGACTTACTATCAGGACATGTTTGAAGATATGAATACCTCTCTGATCCAGGAGAACTTCGGAAAATATGTAGTAGATATAACTGAACGAGAAAGTTTTGTGGTGAATGATTTACCCTGTGCTGATCCAAACAATCCGGTAGCATCGAATTATGTCGATGGGTTGCTAAGTGACAATTGTGGTGGATTATTCTCCGAAAGATATACCTTGCCTCAGGAGGGTTGTGGAAGCGGCTACATTCTACGCGAATTTATTGCTGCAGTTTCTACAGATAACGGTATGCAGGATATAGTCTACGCAACTCAACAAATCCATATTGAAAAGTGTCCTTTGGATTTGATGAACATCACGCTCTCCATGCATGATACGGTGGTCTATGATTGTGGATTCACTTTTGGTTTGGATGGCAATGTTACAATTCCAACCTCGGGTCCGCAGCTTCCAAATATCGTACAAGGTTGCGGTCAATACGGTGTGGGCTATTTCGATAAGATATTTGAAGTGGTGAATGGAACCGGATGCTTTAAAATAATGCGTACCTGGTGTGTGGTCGATTGGTGTGAAGTAAGTGGAGCGGGTGACTGGTCTGCCCTGGTGAAGGAACCTGGTACCATTAGTTTTAATCAGTTTATTAAGATTATAGATACAGTACCTCCGGGTATACAGGAAATAACCATGGTGACAGACATTCAGACACAAAGTTGTAACGGTACCTTAAGTGCCCAAATTGATGCCACGGATAATTGTGGAGAACCCTCCGTCAGCTGGGATCTAAGAACCTTGTCCGGCCAGTTCGTTGCTTCCGGAATCGGTGAAATTGCTGAACCAAATGATCTCCTACCGCCTGATTCCTACCGATTACGATGGACAGCTGAGGATCCCTGCGGGAACGTCAGTGAATTGGTGTCGGATTTTACCATAAGTAGTGATGCAAAACCCAGTTTGGTAGCCAAAACTGCATTGAGTGCGGTTCTTACTCCGATGGATACAAACAACGATGGCATCGTGGATGTTGGTATGGCCCAGGTGTGGGCATCAGAATTCAATAGTAGCAGTGCTCCTGCCTGCGGAGGTGATCCAGAAGACCTGACGTTTCTTATGGCCCGCGGTTTTGCTGATGCAAACTCTCCCGTACCACCAGATGATGCAACTGCCCTTCAATTTACCTGTGCGGACTTTACTACTGATCCTACCATGATCCCAATTCAGTTTTGGGCCAAGGATGAGTCAACTGGAGGCGCCGACTACCTAAATGTGATGTTGCTACTCTATGACAACAGCAATATTTGTGGGGGAGGACAGCAGGGTTCTCAAAATGTGTCGATCATCTCGGGACAGATCAGTACTGAAAATCAGGAACAAATTCCCGATGTGAAAGTGAGCGTGTCGAACGACATTGATGAGGCGGAGGTGATCACCGGAGACGCTGGCTTGTATCAGGCTGGAATTCCCTTGGAGGATCATACGATGATCATACCAGAAAAGGATACTGAGCATGCCAAGGGTCTTTCGACGGCTGATTTGATTAAAGTTCAGAAACATATTCTCGGTATCAGACATCTTGATAGTCCTTATAAACTCATTGCTGCTGATGCGAATCGTGATGGTATCATCAATCCGCTGGATTTGATTCAATTGCGAAAAGTTCTCATCGGACAAATAGATAAGTTCCAGAATAATACTTCATGGCGTTTCGTTGATGCGAGCTACCATTTTGTAAAAGAAGATCAGGCGCTCGAGGAAACCTTTCCGGAGTATATCGAACTCAACTCAGTAACGGGTCGGGATGCTGCGAAAAATTTTGTGGGCATCAAGATAGGAGACCTGAATGGTAATGTTTTTACCTCAGCAGCCTCAAGTCGTAGTCGCGAAAAGATCTCATTGGTAGTCCCCAAACTACAGGCTGCCATGGGAGAAGTTTTGGAAGTGCCGGTTTATCTGGAGCAGATGCAGTACATAGAAGGAATACAACTTGAATTGAAAACCGATGCGAATCATTTGCAAATATTGGATGTATCCAATGGACAATTGGAGATTGAAGAATCCGCTTGGAAATTAGGTGATAACCGGGAATTCTTGAGATTGAGTCTACCCATGGCTGAGGGAACGGACCTTGAACCGGATAGACCTTTGTTTTATGTCAAACTTTTAGCGGTCCAAGCTGCAGATTTGATGCAATCGATGGCTTTAACCAATAATCGAATATCCTCCGAGGTATACGTAAATGACGGGGTCGCCAAAGATTTGAACCTCAGATATATTGAGCAACCAGTAACTAATTCGACAAAGGTTTTCCTTATGCAAAACCAGCCAAATCCATTTAGACAACAAACAACCATCGAATTTATTCTGGATGAAGCTCAGTATGTCGGCTTACGTATTTTTGATCCGGCCGGCCGGGTGCTGCATAATATTTACCAACACTTCGATCAGGGAAGTCAAAGATTGGTTTTTGACCGTTCGCAACTAGTAACGGGAGTATTATACTATGAATTAAAAACCAAGAATAGTAGCGAAACCAAGAGAATGATTTTACTTGATTGAGATTGAAGAGATAAGCTTTTGGGAAATCGATCCCCTTTCTATTTTTATTAGAGAGGGGATCTTTTTTTGTCTGGTGGTTGTTTATAATCATCTTTGCTACAGATCGAATTAACCGCTCCATGGCGAGAATACTTTCAATTGATTATGGGACAGTTCGTACCGGCTTGGCCGTAACCGATCCACTTCAGATTATTGTAAGTGGTCTGGACACTGTACCCACAGCGGAGCTTATTCCCTATCTGAAGAACTATTTTCGACAGGAAGTAGTTGAGAAGTTAGTTATTGGATACCCAACCCATGCCGATGGTACCCCGACCAATCTGGTCCCGAAGATCGATGAACTAGTGATAGAACTAAAAAAACATTTTGGAGATATCGAAGTTGATTTTCAGGATGAATCATTAACTTCAAAGCATGCCCGGGATATTATCCTGACAACTCATAGGAAGAAAAAGCGTCGGGATAAGAGTCTAGTAGATAAGGTCAGTGCTATTTTAATTTTACAGGAATACTTAAAGCATTTTTGAAAAATCATGATCCTACCGATATATGCCTACGGTACCAAGATTTTAAAGAAGAAAGCCTTAGCTATTGAACCTTCATATGAAGGTCTGGCCGATTTGATTTCTGACATGTGGGAGACGATGTACAATGCTCATGGTGTTGGGTTAGCCGCTCCTCAGATTGGCCGGGCTATTCGAATATTTATTGTCGACAGTACCCAACTGTATGAGGAAGAGGAAGCTAAGGGAATAAAGAGGGTCTTTATAAATGCCCAACGGATACATACCGATGATGATTTATGGACTTATGAAGAAGGATGTTTAAGTATTCCCGAAGTACGGGGAGATGTAGATCGACCCAAGTCCATTACTTTAAAGTATTACACGGAAGAATTCGAAGAACGAATTGAAACCTTTACAGAGATAGATGCGAGAGTCATCCAACATGAGTATGATCACATCGAAGGTTTATTATTTACTGAATTTCTTAAGCCGGTAAAAAAGCGCAGGGTCAGAAGAAAACTGGAACAAATAAAGAAAGGGATCGTAGATGCCGAATACCCGATGCGTTTTGTTTAAGGTGCTTTGGCTGATTATTTACGGCCAAAATCCGCTGGAATTTCTCCCCATTTTTCAGTTTCCCATTTTAAGATTGGATTTTTGTATTGATTCTTATTCAACCAGTCAAGCGCCCGATCCATCAGGTCGAACAACTTAGTGTTTCTCGTGGTTCTCTGGAGGGTCGTTTTTATTTTTTTATTCTTTAGCCAGGATAAGGCTGTCCTGGAATCAGTATAAATTGGATAGTCAGATAAACCTTTCTTTTTCAAGTAGGCCAAAGCATGTACCAGTGCCAGAAATTCTCCAATATTATTGGTGCCTTCGGGAAAAGGTCCCTGATGGAAGATTTCATTTTTATTCTTAGTCTCTACCGCTCGATATTCCATAAGGCCAGGATTACCACTGCATGCCGCATCGACGGATATACTTTTCCAAATCACTCCACGCTGATCTAATTCTCGCGATGTTGTCTTGATAGTTGAGCCACTGTAGCCCTGTGTATAAGCCTTTTTAGCTTCTTCGAGACTCGTAAAACTCTTGTATTTGGCTTGAGGGTACCCGACTATTTGTAGCTGACAGTCCTGCCAGTTGTCATAAATGCCTGGTTTACTTCCCACCCACACGACATAATATTTCTTCCCTTTCGCCATGATTAATTATATTGATGAGCCCGATAAGAATACAAAACTATTTTGGTTTTGTTTTTTTGCATTTAACACAATGAATCATCTTTTTAATGGAACACTCCAACGATCTTCTATTAAAAATTGCCTTAACGCATTTACCTCAGGTGGGGGCTGTTCTTACACGAAACCTGGTCAGCTTTGCCGGAGGAGTAGAGGCAGTATTTAAGCAGAAAAAATCGCAGCTTGAAAAAATTCCTGGGATCGGAAGTAAGACAGCTGAGGTAATTGTGGAGAAAAGGAGTCTTGCCCAGGCTGAAAAAGAATTGGAATTTATTGAAAAGCATAAGATAAAAGCACTTTTCTACCTAGATGAGCCTTATCCTTTCAGGCTGAAACGTATCAAAGATTCTCCACTGCTTCTCTATTATAAGGGTGACGCTGATCTTAATACCACCAGAATATTGGGAATAGTGGGCACGCGTAAACCCACAGCGTATGGCATCAGCCAATGCGAAAAGATCCTCGAGTACCTGAAAAATATGGACGTGCTGGTAGTAAGTGGATTGGCGTATGGAATCGATGTGGTAGCCCACCGGAAAGCACTGGAAGTCGGTTTGCCTACAGTGGGAGTGATGGGAAGCGGTTTGGACCGAATCTATCCGGCAGTACATAGAAAAACTGCTTCTGAAATGCTTGAGAATGGAGGGCTTGTTACTGAATTTGGAAGTGGTACAAAACCGGACCGGGAGAATTTTCCAATGCGAAATCGGATTATTGCGGGCATGTGCGATGCGCTGATCGTAATTGAATCAGATGTCAAAGGAGGCTCAATGATTACAGCAGAAATGGCCAATACATACCATAAGGATGTATTTGCACTGCCGGGCCGTTCTGGCGATCGTTGGAGCCGGGGATGTAATTATCTGATCAAAACTAACCGGGCTGCTTTAATGGACGACGCGGAAGACTTGGTGGCGTGCATGCAATGGAATGAGGTCAAAGATAAAAAAGAGATTCAAAGGGCACTCTTCGTCCAATTATCAGAAGTCGAACAGAAGATCTATGACTTGATTGAATCCGTTGCACCAGTGAGTGTGGATAAACTCTTTAAGGAGTCGACCCTGACTGCCAGCGAACTTGCCTCGATACTACTTAACCTTGAATTTCAGGGATTGGTTAAAGCCCTTCCTGGTAAACTTTATATGAGAATATGAAGTCTACAAGTGACGCTCAGCATGATAGGAGGATCGCACCAATGGACCACTTTCTACAAAATCAAATCCGCGATCAAGCCCTTCCTGTTTGTACCAGGCGAACTGATCGGGATGGACAAACTCTTCCACCGCCAAATGCATTTTAGTTGGTTGCAGATATTGGCCTAAGGTCAATACATCACAATCGTGTTCACGAAGATCATCCATGGCTTGTAATACTTCTTCAGGAGTTTCACCGAGGCCGAGCATAATTCCGGACTTAGTTCTTTTCCCAAATTCTTTTGTCTTCTTTATTTGAATCAGACTACGTTCGTATTTGGCCTGAGGTCGCACCTTTCGATACAACCGCTCAACGGTTTCCATATTGTGGGATACCACTTCCTGACCACCACTGATCATTCTTTCCAGCGCAGGCCAGGTGGCTTTCACATCAGGAATCAGCGTCTCAATAGTGGTATCCGGGGATTGTTCCTTTATTGCTTTCACTGTCTGGTACCAGATCTCAGCTCCCCGATCTTGTAACTCATCCCGGTTGACGGAGGTGATCACGGCATGCTTTACCTGCATGAGCCGGATAGCTTCTGCCACCCGTTGTGGTTCATCCACATCATATTCATTCGGCCGGCCAGTCTTGACTGCACAAAATGAACAAGAGCGGGTACAGGTGTTTCCCAGGATCATAAAAGTTGCTGTACCGGCACCCCAGCACTCTCCCATATTGGGACAATGACCACTTTGACAGATCGTGTGCAAATTATAGCGGTCAACAAGATGTCGAACCCTACGGTAATTCTCTCCAATAGGCAGTTTAACCCGCAGCCAATCCGGACGACGGTTCCTGTTTCGCTCTACGACAGGTAGTTCAATCATTCTACTAGTGCAATCTTATCTCAGAAATAGATCAACGTTTACTATGATCTCTTACCAAACTGTAAATTTAAGTAAACATTGAGGAAGTAAGGTTTGTTTTCCGCAGTGAGCATTAATGGTACCTTGCTAAGGAATACATCTGCCATAATTCCTACCTCCAGGGCCTTTACTAGATTATCCTGATTTCCCCAGGTAAAATTAGTCCCAAATTGCCCATGAAACCCCGGTTTTAATTTTATTTCGTCCCAACCATATTTGAATTCAGCACCACCGTAGATGTTCGTTTCATCCAGGAAGATGTCCTCATTATCTCCGGTATACTTTCTCTGCACCGGTTTACCGTCTTGCTCCTTAAAGCTTAAATAGTATGGTCTTAGTAATCCCAGCGTGAATCCGTATTCATAATTTATACCTACTACAACGCTTTTACGTCGGGCACGTTCAGAAAAATTTCTCTTGGCACCAACTCCCGCTCGAAGGGCATAAAGACGGTTTATCTTACCATATATAAAGGATCTCGAAGGTTGTGCCCCCAGACTTGGGGAGAAAAATCGAAAATTTTGCGAATACTCTTTCGCGTTCTTCAACGAGCCGATATCGAAAAAATAGTAGCTTGTCTTGTACCATGTCTCGATATCTCCTACCGTATAGCCCAATGAAAACCCATTAGAGTGGGCTCTTAGATGAAATACCCGTTCAGTCTCATATACGATTGACTCTTCTCCAATTGGCTTAGGCAGAATCGTATACTGACTAAAAGCGGAAACCCAACCAAGGCAAAGGATGATCAGGCTATAAATAGTTCTCAAATTTCGTATAATTTTTACTCCGACTTAAGATACGTCAATTGCCTATAATTTGCAATTACAAAGCCAAACTTTTACCTGACCGGGATAAACAGCAACTGGATGGACGTACCGGATGGACTTTCGTTTTTTATTGATGCAAAGTATTTCGTTACCATCTGCGAAAAGGAAAGATAATATCAAATTGGCAGTAAAAAACTGGCTGTCGATCAGTATAATATTATTGACGCATAACTAGTCAATTTCAATTAAAGTCTATATTTACAGGGATCTAGTGAATCAACTTTCATGGCATACATACTTACTGAAGAAAATAGTATTGCTAATAAATTCATTGCTGAGCTGAGGGATGCCAAGGTGCAAGGGGACCGTATGCGCTTTAGGAAAAATATCGAACGCCTGGGTCAGATCTTTGCATATGAAATAAGCAAGACTTTTCATTATCAAGAAGAAGAGATTGAAACCCCATTGGGTATTGCAAATGTATCCACATCTAAAAATAGGATCGTTATTGCCAGCATACTTCGTGCCGGCCTTGCAATGCATCATGGGCTGTTGAGCTATTTTGACGAGGCAGACAATGCCTTTATTTCTGCTTACCGGAAGCACCATAAGGATGGAACTTTCGAAATTAATTTAGAATATGTCACGTGTCCTGAGTTGAATGATTCCATTCTCATCCTCACTGATCCAATGTTGGCAACCGGGGCCTCTTTTGCTGCGGCCCTTGATGTCCTGGGAAAATACGGTACACCAAAAGAGATTCACCTGGTGACTGTCATTGCCTCTTCACATGGAATTGGGTATTTGAAACGGATTAATTCGAGATGCAAGATATGGACTGGTGCTATTGACGAAGAACTCACCGCCAAATCCTACATCGTACCCGGTTTGGGAGATGCAGGAGATTTGCTATATGGGGAAAAGCTTCAAGAATAATCGATGCAGGGAATTTCAACAGGCGCCATTTTTTTCATCATAGGGATTTACTTTCTATTCCTGATTCTGATCTCTTACTTTACTTCCGGCAATTCAAAGAATGAAGATTTCTTCATCGGTGGACGAAAGTCACCCTGGTTTGTCGTGGCTTTTGGAATGATTGGTGCCACCTTATCCGGGGTCACATTCATCTCCGTTCCAGGTTGGGTGACAGACAGTCAGTTCTCTTATTTGCAGACAGTCTTTGGCTATTTACTGGGATATATTGTGATCGCTTTTGTCTTGATGCCCATGTACTACAGACTCAGATTGACTTCAATCTATACCTATCTGGAGCAGCGGTTTGGTACCCGATCCTACAAGACCGGAGCAGCATACTTTTTGCTTAGCCGCACCATCGGCGCCTCCTTCAGATTATATCTGGTGGTCATTGTACTGCAGACCTTCGTCATGAATCAGTTTGGAATTCCATTTGCGGGAACGATCCTAATTACGATCGGCTTGATCTGGATCTATACTTATCGGGGTGGAATCAGGACCATTATCTGGACCGATACCTTACAAACAGCCTCGATGCTGATCGCAGTTTGTACGACCATTTACTTTGTCGGCGATGCGATGGGATGGTCTTTCTCCGAGATTTTTGAACAAGTCGGTGGCAGCGAATATTCGAAAGTGTGGTTCTTTGAAGGGGGCTGGTCTGATCCCCGTAATTTCTTTAAACAATTCTTTGGTGGCATGTTCATCACCATTGTTATGACCGGACTAGACCAGGATATGATGCAAAAGAACCTGAGTTGTCGAAACATTGGCGATGCTCAGAAAAATATGCTGAGTTTCAGTGTTATCCTCATTTTCGCAAATATCCTTTTCCTGAGTTTAGGGGCGTTACTCTATCTGTACGCTAGCCAAAATGGCATTGAAGTACCCACCCGGATGGTGTCTGGAGTAGAAAAGGAAGCTACTGACTTAATGTATCCCACCCTGGCGTTACAACATTTGCATCCCGTAGTGGGCGTATCCTTTTTGATTGGTTTGATCGCTGCTGCCTACTCAAGTGCAGATTCGGCTTTGACTGCTTTAACCACATCATTTTGTATAGATTTTCTGGGTTTCGATAAATCTGATGCCTCCGAAGAAAGCAAGAAGAAAAAACGTCTGTTGGTCCATATAGGCATTTCCATTCTCTTGTTCTGGGTGATTATGTTATTCTATTATATAAACGATGATGCCGTGATCAATTCATTGTTTACAATGGCGGGATACACCTATGGACCATTATTGGGCCTTTATGCTTTTGGTTTTTTCATTAATAAGGGGGTAAATGATCAACTGATACCGGCAATTTGCATTGCATCACCCCTGATCACCTTCCTGCTGGACACGTTTAGTGAAGAACTTCTTTGGGGATATAAATTTAGTTTTGAACTTTTGATAGTGAATGGACTCCTGACATTCTTGGGAATGCTGTTAATCTCGAAGAAGACCGATCACTCTTTTAAACATCTTCTCTCGAGATGGCACATTTAAATAATTGATTATGGCAGACATCAAGAAAATAACGGAGCAGTCTTCACTCTATGATAACCTGGATGAAATGTCCATCGGTGAACTATTGCAGTCTATTAATCAGGAAGACCACAAAGTAGCTCAGGCAGTAAAACAGGCCCTCCCTCAAATTGAAGCCCTGGTTTCATACCTGGTGCCAAAGATGAAGACAGGGGGTAGATTGTTTTACATCGGTGCCGGAACCAGCGGAAGGCTTGGTGTTTTGGATGCTTCGGAGTGTCCACCAACCTATGGAGTACCTGCAGATTGGGTCATCGGACTGATTGCAGGAGGAGATGAAGCACTGAGGCGTAGTGTAGAACACGCTGAAGATGATGAACAACAGGCCATAAAGGACCTCGATAAATACTTTATTAATGCCGATGATACGGTGATCGGTATTGCCTCATCCGGTACAACTCCTTATGTGGTCCACGGGTTAAAGGATTGTCGGGAAAGGGGGATCGGCACAGGTTGCATCACCTGTAATCCTGGTTCGCCTATTCTTGAACAGGCTGATTATCCCATTCTTGCCGTGGTAGGTCCCGAGTTTGTAACCGGAAGTACCAGAATGAAATCCGGTACGGCGCAGAAGTTAATTCTGAATATGATCAGTACCACAGCCATGATCCAATTGGGCCGGGTGAAGGGGAATCGGATGGTGGACATGACTCTTGCCAACAATAAATTAATAGACCGTGGTACCAGAATGTTGGTAACTCAGTTAGACCTGGACTACGATTCTGCCCGGTCTTTACTATTAAAGTATGGAAGTGTCAGAGCCGCTGCGGAATCAATCTCCGGCAGCTAAAAAAGGTCAGTAAGTTGAATCGGAAAACCAATCCGATTGGTTGCGAAGACGTTCTTTCTTAGACTTTTCGAAAGTATCCCGGTCAAGAAAATAGTTTTCATCAGAGTCGGGAAGATAGAGTTCGGGGTTTTCTTCCATTGGTGTCTCATCCATCTCCACCTGATGTCTGAATAAAAATGAAACGACAATTCCCACAATAGCGCCGATGAGGTGACTTTCCCAGGATATACCCGGCTGGTTTGGCAGAACTCCCAGGAACATACCGCTGTACAACATGAGTATGATAAGAGCAAGAACAATCGACTTGATATTGCGTCTAAAAATGCCATTCCAGAATATAAAAGATATGAGGCCATAAATAACTCCGCTGGCACCGATATGGAGCACTTCTCTACCGAATAACCAAACTCCCATGCCGGTGAGCAGATAAATAAGGAAGATCGCCTTGCCAGCTACCCGACGATAGAAAAATAAGATCATCGCCATCCCTACGAAGAGCGGCACCGAGTTATTGATCAGATGCATCACATCCTGGCTGTGAATGAAGGGAGATAGAAAAATACCTTTGATCCCGACTTCGTGCCGGGGATATACCCCTAACCAACCAAGACTAAGATGAGTTAACATCTGAAAAGCCTGGATAACCCAAAGAATCATCAGGATAATGGTGGGGAATCGGA
This sequence comes from Saprospiraceae bacterium, assembly GCA_020436835.1. GTDB lineage: Bacteria > Bacteroidota > Bacteroidia > Chitinophagales > Saprospiraceae > JABDMH01. The sequence goes on from JAGQWZ010000503.1 coordinate 13,396, forward strand.
GGCTCTGATATAATCTTGATTGTTTTAAACCGGACATGTCAATGATTAAGGTATCTTCTTTCTACCAATTTAATGAACTCACGGGCACGTTCAGATCTATCTTCGTCAATCCAACTAAATCTTTCGACGATGTAACGCAAAAGGTATGATTTGGCATCCTCAAAGGAATATTTCGTATTCAGTATATCGATCGTTTCCTGAAATTTCTGTTGATCATTTGCAAATAAATCAGCAACGATCAGTAGGCGGTCATTTATACTAAAGGCTCTATTGAGATCTGAGATAGGTGACCGGGAAAGTTTATCTGAGAGTTCCTTTGCTTCGGAGTACTCAAAAAGAGTTTCATATTTACGAGGTACCGGCACTTCTTTACGGAATACCTCCGGCACAACCGGTTCGGTGGGTTCTGGCTCTTTCTCGAAAGGTTCCGCACTTCTTGTCAAATGTTCCGTGCCCGGTTCTGATCGGGGAGCTTCTTTCACCTCTGCGGTACTGTCGCCATGACTAAAGCTCTCTTTCTTACCGTTCGGAACATAAGAATCTCTCGCTTTAATCGGTTCATTTACTTCTTCCCGGGAAATCACGGGGGTAGAGACACTTGTTGATTTTTCCGGCTCGCTGTATGGCTGATTTACGGGTTTGACAGGCGTAGATTCAGAAGGATGTTTGTCTGGAGAAAATGCTGTCCGATCCTTCACTGCACCCTGGAAAGGGATCGCGTCAGTGAGCTCATACAATTCCCTCAAATAATCCTTGACCAAATCTTTTTCCAGTCTGCTCATAGACTCTCCATCGCCTACAATAGAATTAATTTTTTGCAGTAAGTTCTGAATTTTGCTTTGTGCCATACCGTGCTGTTTTGTTGATAAACGCAATTATCGGAGTGGTTATGGTATCTTTATAACATAAAATATTGAATACATGTTCCTGGAGCCACATTTTAAAGGTCAGCGCAGTGGGTGGATAGAAGTAATTTGTGGGTCCATGTTCTCGGGGAAGACAGAAGAACTGATCCGTCGTCTTAAGCGCGCGAAGATTGCCAATCAGGAGGTCTGCATTTTCAAACCTGCTACGGATATTCGTTTTTCTGCTGAAAGAGTGGTCTCTCACGATGAGAACTATCTGATGTCCACTTCGGTTGCGGAATCAAAGGACATTTTGGAAATTGATGACCGGGTACAGGTCGTGGGTATCGATGAAGCACAGTTTTTTGATCTTAGACTGACTGAAGTTTGTCAGTCACTGGCTTGCAAAGGGGTCAGGGTGATCGTGGCTGGATTGGATATGGACTACCTGGGAAAACCTTTTGGACCGATGCCTTTTCTCCTTGCCGTAGCAGAGTACATTACGAAGGTTCATGCAATTTGCAGTCATTGTGGAAATTTGGCTACACATTCCTATCGATTATCTGCAGAGAAGGAACAGGTCCTGGTTGGCGAAAAGGATCTGTATGAACCGAGATGTAGGGTTTGTTATCAGATGGGTAATATTCTTGATCTGAAAACCAGAAAATCAGCGAAGGAGGTTCAAACAACTAATCTTAAGAATGGGGATCTACCCTTCGAAGATTTTCAATAAAAGCGCAAAATCGACCCACATGGGTGGGTACTTTTTCACATGAAGTATATTCTATTTGAAAAGTTTCTGAATTATCTGAGCAGAACAGATAATTAGCTCCAATCGGGAGAAATGTTTTTACAATTAGGTAACTTTGTGCCCCTCATTTCTAGCTCAAGATTAATTTCATGAATACGAAGAAGATCAATTCAGCACTGATATCGGTTTTCCACAAAGATGGCCTGGATGCAATCATTAAGAAACTGGATCAACTGGGAGTTACCATCTATAGTACCGGAGGAACACAAAAGTATATTGAAGAGCATGGCATTGCAGTTCAGTCAGTTGAAGATCTGACCAGCTATCCTTCAATCTTAAGTGGTCGGGTAAAGACATTGCATCCGAAAGTATTTGGAGGAATCCTGGCGCGAAGGGAAGATCAGCATTTGAGTCAACTCGAATCATATGATATTCCTGAGATTGATCTTGTTTTGGTGGACCTCTATCCCTTCGAAGAGACCCTTAAAGCCACGGATGATGAATCGGAGATAATCGAAAAGATCGATATCGGAGGCATCTCTCTCATTCGGGCGGCGGCAAAGAACTACCGGGATGTAGTGGTAATCGGGTCTAAAGATGAATATCCACTTCTGGAAGGTCTCCTCGACACCAAACAGGGAGTTTCCGATTTGTCAGATAGAAAGGAATTTGCCCGGCGGGCTTTCAAGGTCTCGTCAAACTACGACACAGCCATTTATGGATATTTTGATCGCAATTCGGATGACCTGAGTTTTAAGCATAGCATCCATCAACATCATGGTCTTAGATATGGTGAAAATCCACATCAGGCAGCTGTCTATTTCGGAGCGCTTTCTGAGATCTTTGACACACTGGGAGGGAAGGAACTATCTTACAATAACCTCGTGGATGTTGATGCAGCGGTGGGGCTGATGCGAGAATTTAAAGATGGGGATCCTGCATTTGCTATTTTAAAACATACGAATCCATGTGGTGTTGCGGTACGAAGCGAACTGCTTGATGCCTGGAAAGATGCGCTGGCCTGTGATTCTATCTCGGCTTTCGGAGGTATTTTAATTTCAAATCGGGCCATTGATCCGGTCACCGCCCAGGAAATCGATAAGATATTTTACGAGGTGCTTATAGCACCGGATTTCGAGCCAGAAGCGCTTGAGTTTCTGTCCAGAAAGAAAAAAAGAATCCTGCTCAGAATCAAAAAGTATCCCGAACAGACCAAACTATTCAAGAGTTTGTTAAACGGTGTGATTATGCAGGACGTCGATGCATTATCGGAGCAAGAAGAACAATTAACTACCGTGACTAAAATTAAACCTAATGCGGAACAGGTTAGCGATTTACTTTTTGCCTCACGTTGTGCTAAACATTTGAAATCAAATACGATTGTTCTGGCAAAGAATAAGCAAATGATTGGAATGGGATGCGGTCAGACTTCAAGAGTTGATGCTCTAAAACAGGCGATACTCAAGGCAAGTCAATTCGGATTTGATCTTCACGGTGCCGTCATGGCATCCGACGCATTTTTCCCCTTTGCCGACAGCGTTGAAATAGCAGATAAGGCCGGGATAACGGCAGTGATTCAGCCTGGTGGGTCGATCAAAGACCAGGATAGCATTGATTATTGCAATGAACATCAGATGGCGATGGTCACCACCGGGATCCGGCATTTCAAGCATTAAGATTAATGAATGCCAAGTTGACGATCGACATTGGGAATTCTCGTACCAAGCTTGCGGTCTTTACCGGTAAATCCATTCAGCACATCGAATACCTGGATAAGCTGACCATATCCCATATCCGTAGAACGATCAAAAAATTTGATGTCTCATACGTCATTGTAGCCTCAGTACAACATCTAACTAAAAGTATGAGCTCCTTCATTGGCAGTTCGGAGAACATTTTTCTTCTCTCTACAGAGATGAAGTTGCCTTTTGAAATTAAATACAAAACTCCGAAAACATTGGGATTAGACCGGCTATCAGGTATGGCCGGTGCGTGGTCACTTTTCCCCCGTCAAAACTCACTGGTCGTCGATGCTGGCACTTGTATAAAGTATGACATCATTAGGGAAGATGCCAAATATCTGGGTGGAAATATTGCGCCAGGCCTCACAATGAGACTCAAAGCAATGCATTTATTGACCGATAGATTGCCACAAGTTGAACCTTACGAACGTTATCTAGCCATGGGAACAGATACCAAGTCTGCTCTGCAGGTAGGAGCTTGTACCGGAGCTTTGATGGAGGTTAGAGGATTCATCGAAGAATATAAGAAAACCTTTGACAAGCTTAACATTCTCTTAACCGGTGGCGATGGCCATTTTTTTGTTAATAACTTGAAAACTAAGATATTTGCAGCCCCAAATTTGGTGCTTCAAGGTCTTAATGAAATCTTAGACTATAATGTGCAAAAACAAGGTTAAATTTTTATCCCTGATGGTAGCGACCATGTGGCATTTTTGCACTGTGGCCCAGAATAGTGTTAATTCACCATATTCCAGGTATGGCCTGGGCGATTTGTTTTCGGATCAGTTTGTACCAGCTCAGTCGATGGGTGGCATTTCAACTGCTTTTTCCGATCCTTATTATGGAAATCTCTCGAATCCAGCATCCCTGGCCGCACTTCAAGCTACTTCTTTTGAATTAGGATTTGATATCTTCAACTCTACCTTAAAGGTGCCCTCCCTCAACGAAAGTGAAAAGTATTGGGGCGGCAATCTTAATTATTTTTCGCTGGCATTCCCGGTTATCAATCCGGTAAACAGGCTTTATGACCGCCGTAGTCAGGATTTTAACTGGAGTATGGGTTTTGCACTATTACCATTTAGCCGGGTCAATCACTATTCGAGCATAGAGAAAGAATTAGATAATATTGGAAGAATACGGGAAGAGAATGAAGGCTCTGGAGGTTTGAATAAGGTGTTATGGAGCCACGGATTTAAGTATCAGAAATGGTATGCCGGATTTTCTCTTGGCTATCTTTTCG
>JAGQWZ010000504.1 GCA_020436835.1 Saprospiraceae bacterium
AGGCGAAATGGGATAATGGCAGTGACATAACCGGATATGACTTTGCATTTACAATGAAGGCTGCCTTCAACCCGTATTTATCAAATCCCACCTGGCGGGACAATATGAAACACATTACCGATCTGATTGTGGATGAGCAAAATCCAAAAAAATTTACGGTCATTACCAACAACAAATATATCTTAAGTGAAGAAGTCATTACCACGAATGATATCTATCCTGAGTACATCTACGATCCCGAGCACCTGCTGAAAGACATCCGTTTTGAGCAACTACTCGATTCAATCGAGGTGAATTCCGTCCTGGATTCCGTACTTCACCGTTTTGCCGATCAGTTTAATGGTGAGAATTTCTCGAGGTCAATAGTCTCTGGCTCTGGTCCTTATGAATTTGTTTCCTGGTCACCCAATCAGCAATTGACCTTAAAGCGTAAGGAAAACTGGTGGGGTAGACCTTTTGCCGATAAACATCCATGTCTGCAGGCAGAACCGGCATCCATTATTTACTATTTTATCGAGGAAGCACAAACCGCTATAACCGCTTTAAAAGACTATAGAATAGATGTCGTGGCTGAAATCACACCTGAACAGTATACGGGTCTTAAAGCGTTTGATGATCCCAAACACCCCATTCAACTGGAGGCTGCTTCGGTGTATAGCTATTATTTTATCGCCTATAATAATGATAATCCGATTTTACGTGATCGACGAGTGCGTAATGCTATAAGTCGGCTTATGGATATTGATAACATCATCGAGCAACTTTTCTACGGTCTGGCGGTTCGCACTGTTGGTCCTCTGTCTCCTCAACATGCAGGATATAACCACAATTTGTCTCCGTTACCATTTGATCCTGCAGAAGCCAAATCTTTGCTGGAACTCGCAGGATGGAGCGATACAGACGATGATGGGATATTGGACAAAGAATTCAATGGCATTAAGAAAGACTTTAATTTAACAATCCTTACAACACCCGGGGGGCTGGGGGAGGATGTAGCGATAGTCCTTAAGTCAGAGGCAAAAAAGATCGGTTTGGAATTTCAGATATTACCTGCAAAGGTCGCGAAATTGCTAAAGGATACAAAAAGTAATAACTATGACCTGGCCTGTCTTGCATCGGTACAATCGATCGGTGCTTACGATCCTTATAATCTATGGCATTCTGAAACAGCTGGTCCCGATGGAACAAATCTTACTAATTTTCGAAATATAGAAGCTGATTCCTTAATTAATGAAATTAGAATTACCCTGGATCGGGAGGCCCGTAACAAACTGTATTTACGATTTCAGGAAATTATATACGAAGAACAACCGGCATTATTTCTGGTTTCACCGAAGACAGCTTTTGCGGCTAAAGGGAATCTGGAATTAAAAAGTACCTCTCTGAGGCCGGGTTTTTTCGAAAATACCATATCGCTGAAAAATTAGGAATGTGGCAATATTTATTAAGACGTGTCCTTTTAATAATTCCCACGGTCTTCCTGGTACTAAGTGTAATTTTTACTTTAATCAGGTTCTTGCCTGGTGATCCGGTACTCGCAACATTACAAAACAAGTTTTCAGCTGGCAGTATTGGCCAACAATCCTACGATGTTGAGCTCTACAATCAGGTCGCTAAAAATCTAAACCTCGACAAACCTCAATTCTACTTTTCAATTATTCCATCCAATATCCCGGCTTCCATCTTCGACCTGGAATTTCTACAAAGAAAATACGCCCTTCAACTTATTGAAAAGTTCGGCAATCCCGATCTGGTTTTGAAGCTTATAAATAAATTTGAGGAGGTCATTAAAAATCCACAGAACAAGCCACCGGCAGTCGTCGATCAGATTAGTCGATATTCTACGGACCTGGATTATTTAAAGACATTAATTAATTCTTTTACTGCACCTGTAAATGCCCCCTTGGAGGAAATCGAACAACAAATATCAGTGATGTTGTCGGTTAAAAACCGAAATCTATCTGCTTGGCCAAACTTGATCTGGCACGGCCGGGATAACCAGTATCATGACTGGATCGTGAGTGCCTTCACGCTACAATTGGGATCATCGATTGTGGATGGGAGGCCGGTTACCGAAAAAATCTATCGCGCATTCATTTGGACTTTTTCCATCAATATTTTTTCAATTACGATTGGATATGGACTGGCAATTCTAATCGGAGTATATGCCGGATGGCAAAGTCAATTTCTTGACAAGTTTGTAAGCCTTGTTTTATACTTGATCTACTCCATTCCTGTATTCTGGCTCACGACCATTTTAGTTGTTTTTTTTAGTACATCCGAATATGGCAATTGGACCAACATTTTTGCTGCGGTCGGAGTATTAAATCATTCTGAAACATTTATTCAGATTATTACTGAAAACCTGAAATTCCTTGCCATTCCGATCGTAGTATTGAGTACTAATCTTCTTGCATATATCGCCAGGATCGTGCGTAATAGTGTGGTCGAAGAAAAAAACAAAACATACGTCCAACATGCGCGGACAAAAGGTCTTAGTGAAAATTACATTTTGTGGCATCACGTTTTTAGAAATGCGAGCTTTCCACTAATTACCTTATTGGCTTCGGTATTCCCGGCTGCACTGGCAGGATCCCTGGTCGTAGAGATTATTTGTAATATTCCCGGTGCCGGGCGTGAATTATACAATTCCATAGATAATCAGGACTGGGCTGTCGTAAATGGGGTAGTCATGATGTATACTTTCCTCACTATCCTTGGACTACTGGTGAGTGATATTTTATATCGATGGCTCGATCCCCGGGTAAAATGGGAGTCAACATGACAAAAGCCGTTCATAAAAGAGAATGGTTGGGTCAGGTGACTTATTATCTGGCCTGGATCCTACTGGGGATATTCCTGCTGGTTGCTGTTTTTGCTCCCTGGCTGGCCACAGATCAACCAATTTTTCTCAACGAGGGGGGTGAGACCTACTGGCCGGCAATTAGTGGTGAAAAAGTAGGAGACCAGACTATTCAAAATGCAGAAAAGATAATTTTTGCCCCCGTACCATTCCCATCAGAACAGTACACCAAATTGGAAGAACGCTTAAAGCCCCCGGGAAGCGAGACCAGGGTAGGAAAACATACCTTTATTCACTATTTAGGGACTGACCGGTTGGGACGGGATGTTGCTGCCGGTCTAATTCACGGTTGTCGTAAATCCCTCGGGGTCGGCATTATTACGATTTTTGCCGCTGCGATTTTTGGCATTTGTCTTGGAGCTATCGCCGGCTACTGGGGAAACCAACTACCCATTAAAATCTCCTGGTCACTCATCCTTCTCTTTTTAATCATCTCATACTCAATATATCTTTTCAAGTATTCATTCATCCAGGGCTGGCTAGCCACACTGATCACCATATTCTTCGGTATAATTCACCTGTTAGTTATCAGGTATCAAAAGGCAAAACATCTTCATTTTCCCATTGACCTAATAGTCCTGAAACTAATCGAAGTATTTCAGTCAATCCCAGCCTTATTACTTCTGATGGTTATAGCTGGATTTATTCAGTCGTTCACCCTGCTCACCCTTTCTCTTTTGATAGCCACGATCCGCTGGACTACCTTTGCGCGTCA
>JAGQWZ010000505.1 GCA_020436835.1 Saprospiraceae bacterium
ATGAAATGGCCAGAATAGCGGCTGAAAATATCATCTCTTTCTTCGAAAATGGCAATTTGGTCCATGAAGTCAGAAGTTCATGATAGCGCCATATTCAAGGATGGACTCTGTGTACTTTCTGTCTCTACCCGCGTTGCTTATTACATTCTGTTTTTGGGATTGCTTTTTCTCGAATCACGGCACGACTTGACGGTGAGGTGGTTATTCACCCAGAGGTAGGCAATATGCAACCCAAAAAATTGGTGTTTGACAGTAGAGCCATCCCATCTCTTCCCTAATTCAAGGAGTCCATATTGTGCATGCGCCTCAATATCGAACTTCCAGATATGAATTCCTGCAATGAAATCCAGTCCAACATCCCTGCCGGTGAGTTCATCGCCATTGGTCCAGTACTGATCGGCGATGCTTGGATCGCTCAGCTCTTGTTTGATAATATAAGAGCCGTAGATACCGCCCCCGGCATACCCATGGAAGAAATCATCCCCTACTTTGAAAATTAAGGGATTTAAGGCCAATTTGATCTGTTGCAATCCAATATCCACAGAACGTGTCGAATTTTCCACTTCAAAGTATTCCGTCGCTCCTTGTTGCAGATAACTCGCCATAAGATTTCCCCGCATCCATTTGGTCCGGTACAATTCACTCTTAATTCCAGCTTCCCAACCATGATACATATCCAGCACCCCTACCTTATCACCAACTCGGGCAGGTTGCAACAGGTTTGACTGGACCAGACCAATGAAGGGTCCGAATCCCCCGGACTGATCAGAAAATCCAATCTGGGCATCAGATGGTAAAATAAGAATGAAAAAAAATAACAGGGAAACGAAAAGCCTTAATACAGTACTCATGATCTTTTTGTGTTTTTGAAGATTAAGTACGGATTCAAGACAAAGCAGGAAAGACCGGGGGGAAACCTGAGTGTTTAGTCAACGAAAACCATACCACTTTTATTTGAATGTTTTCTAGTTTTATCCCATATGAGTCTTGTACCTCTAACCACTATTCAGAATTTACCGCTTAGCAGCATTCGGTTTTGGAACTTTGCAATATTTATTCTTTTCTGTTTGCTGCCCACTGCTTCAGATGGACAAATCAGGATCGTAACAGATTCAATCATCCTTTCCGATGGTATTAAGCTCTCCATGGACTGGTATCTGCCCGAAGCACGGCAGGAGCAGAAAGGACCCGTGATACTCGAGTATCTCCCCTACCGTAAAGAGGAAGGAAGGAGAAACCGGTACAGCTTGTTCTCCTACTTCGTCAATCAAGGCTACTTGGTGGCCAGGGTGGATATCCGGGGAACCGGTAATAGCGAAGGACAACTCATTCAATATGAATATACCGACCAGGAACAGGAGGATGCGCTGGAGGTGATTCGGTGGCTTGCCAAACATTCCTACTCTAACCGTCAGGTTTTTATGATGGGCATCTCATGGGGCGGTTTTAATGCCTTACAAGTGGCCATGCATAAACCCGCTGATTTGAAAGGGATCATCACCATGATGTCTACAGATGACCTCTACCAGGACGACGTCCACTACATGGATGGAGTGATGCATATAGATGCGTACGAGATTGGGCAGGATCTGTCCAACTGTTTGCCCGGTGCGCCTGATTTTGTGATCGATTCAAATTATTTTGAAAACCGGTTTGACACGAAACCGTGGCTGCTGACCTATAAAGAGCAACAAAGAGATGGAGCATTTTGGAACCGGGCATCGGTGATGGAAGACTACGCATCCATTGATGTTCCGGTGCTCGCCATTGGAGGGTTGTACGATGGTTATCGTGATTTTATCGCCCGCTATTTTCAACATGCTGATGTACCGGTTACGGCCATCCTGGGACCATGGAATCATATTTTTCCCAATTGGGCAGAACCTCCTCCCCAAATAGAATGGAGAGAATTTGCAGTCCGGTGGATGGATTGTGTGAGGATGGATGCATGTGCCAAATCCGCAAATCCAAATGAACTTTACTTTTTTCAACGGGACTGGCACCCACCCGGTATAAACCCGGACAGTATTCCGGGCTATTGGAGAAAATATGAGCGCTGGCCACCTGAAGAGTTGAAAGATGACACGTTTTTTATCAGTCCGGGAGAAAACCTGACTATAAATCCAGTACCCACGCCTCAAAATGATGCGTTAAAATACCAGGCAAGTGCCGGGGTAGAAGCGAGCGGTTCCGTAATGTGGTGGGGAGACTGGGCACCGGATCAGACTAACGCGGATCAACAGTCTCTTCTTTATCGCAGTAGTCCATGCGATCAGGAGATGGAAATTTCCGGATTTCCCAGGGTGAAGCTCATAACCAGTTGCAATGCCCGAACCGCGCACTGGGTGGTGCGCCTTTCCGATGAAGCCCCCGATGGTCAGGTCACCTTGATTACCGGTGCTGCCTATAATGCTAACCATCGTTACTCTGCTGAGTCTCCTTCAGCCATCGCACCCGGAGAGCCTATGGAATTGGATATCGAAATGCATCTTACCAGCTGGACCTTTAAAGAGGGGCACCGTATCCGTTTAGCCGTCAGCAATAGTCAATGGCCCATGCTATGGCCCAGTCCGGACACCATGACCATGAAAATCCATTTGTCCATGACAGGCAAAAACCAACTGATCTTACCGGTTGTGCCGCACCGTCCAACCGAAACAACATTTAAATTACCAGTGGATGATCCTTCATTTGAAGGATACCGCACCTCATTTTCAGAGACGGTGTCCGGGTATGCAGAAATCCGGCAGAGCTGCTATGATCACCGCCAACAAGAAGCGGAAATTCTGGCTACCAACAGTTCAATCGAGCAATATCCCTGGGGCGAAATGCACTACTCCGAAGAGATAAAACACCTGACCAGTGACCGCGATCCGGCTCTCACAAAGGTGCTCAGCCTCTACACAACTACGGCAATCTTACCCAGCAGAAAATTGAGATGGGAAGGCCATTTGGATTTCTCGAGTGATCAACAGAATTTTTATTACATGTATACCCGAAAACTATTTGAAAATGAGGCGCTTATCCGCGAAAAGTCATGGAAGAAAACCATGCCTAGAGACCATCACTGATGATCTGATTATCGCCTGAAAAAATTTAACACCCAGATGGAACGATTAGCAAAAAAAATCGTTTTCATTCCTGTCAAAACATCTAATTTTGTACCGGCATTAGCCAAAAAGTCTAATCAAGAAAGAAAAATGAAATAATCTTTTCTTCCGATCAAATCCTGGATTTACAAGCTATCTACAGGATCGAAGATGCCGGATAAAGTTGTCCGGTTGTATTCGTCTCAAATCCTGGTTTTCCGATAAATACTTGATTGCAGGTAAATTTATTTCTGCGCTCTTAATTTATTTATTTACAAAGACAACATTAAATCAATTATGAAAACAATGCTTGGTAACAAGCCTAAAAACACCAAGCCGGTTCTTCCCAAATCCGGACCGGTTGACAATCTTGAACAACACCTCCGGCCTGACTGGTGGAAAAGAATTTTCAATGCCATGTATCTGAAGACCGATGCAGATATGGTAGAGGACCGGCAAATTACCAGTCAGGAGGTAGAACTTTTTAGTTCGATCCTCGAACTGCAGCCGAATGACCGCATCCTGGATATGGCATGTGGGCAGGGTCGCCATCTGATGGAATGGGCACGGCGAGGACAACAAGAACTCTATGGCATAGACCGCAGCCGGTACCTGATTCAGAGAGCGCGCACCCGGGCCAGAAATGAAGGCCTTAATCTCAATTTGAAGGAAGGAGATGTCAGAAAACTCCCCTACCCGACCGATCATTTCGACTGCGTTACCATCCTGGGAAACAGCTTTGGCTATTTCGAGTCTACCGATGACGATCTCAAGATCCTGAGAGAAGTGTTCAGAGTACTGAAACCAAATGGCAAATTTCTCATGGACCTGGCTGATGGCAATTATCTGTTAAAAAACTTTGTACCCCGAAGCTGGGAATGGATCGATAAGAAACACTTTGTCTGCCGGGAGCGATCGCTGGCTTCGGACCAGCAGCGGCTCATCTCCCGTGAAGTAGTGACGAATATCGAAAAAGGGGTGATCGTGGATCAATTCTATGCCGAGAGGTTGTACACGAGAGAACAAATCGAGTCACTTCTAAAAAAAGTGGGGTACACCGCTCCGATATTCCATCAGGAGATTGCCAGTGAGACCAAACGGAATCAGGATTTGGGAATGATGGAGCGACGGATGATCCTTACCGCAGAGGTGATCAAAGAATGGACGCCCAAAAAGAAAAAGAAAGACGTTAAAAACATTGTGGTTCTGATGGGTGATCCGAATTTGACTGATATAATCAAACCGGATGGAAAATTTGATGATGATGATCACCAAACGATCAACAAGCTAAAATCCGCTCTGAGTGAATTAAATGAGTTTAAATTCACCTACCTGGATAATCATCATTCACTGATCAATGATCTCATCAAACTCCAGGGCAAAGTTGACTTTGTTCTTAATCTTTGTGATGAGGGTTTTTCCAATGATGCTCAAAAGGAATTGCACGTGCCCGCTCTACTGGAAATGCTTAAAATTCCCTATACCGGATCCAATCCACAATGTCTGGCGTACTGCTATGATAAATCGTTGATCCGCGGTGTGGCCGTGGAGATGGGAGTTCCGGTAGCCGATGCCTTTTTGATTAAGCCGGAAGACAATCTCTTCGAAGTGAATTTACCTTTTCCGGTGATCGCCAAGCCCAACTTTGGTGACAGCAGTTTCGGCATCACCCAAAAAAACGTAGCCTACAACATTGAAGAACTGGATGATGCCATTGTGCGCACAAGATCACAGTTTGGTTACGACAAACCTATTCTCGTAGAACAATTTCTGACCGGAGCGGAAATATCCATCGGGGTGGTGGGAAATGCACTAAGCAATATGATCGTCTATCCATTAATTGAGGAAGACTTCAGTCAGCTTCCGGAGGGACTGCCAAAGATCTGTGGCTACGAAGCCAAATGGATGACTGATTCGCCCTATTTCCGGAGTCTTCGCTCTATCCGGGCTGATTTGTCGATTGAAGTTTCTCAATCCATGGTCGCAGATAGTCTGAAAATGTTTGAGCGGCTGGGTTGCCGTGATTACTGCCGCTTCGATTGGAGATTAGATGCCCAGGGAAATCCCAAATTGTTGGAAGTAAATCCCAATCCGGGTTGGTGCTGGGACGGTCACCTGGCCAAAATGGCAGCCTTTGACGGAGTAAATTATCCACAGATGCTGGAAGCTATCCTGAAGGCCGCAGAGCTGCGGATTATGGGATAAGTAGTTCCAGAATTGATATTTAAATGCCAATCCAACTATGAAATGGATTGGCATTTTTGTTTTGGCAGAAGTCTCAAGACACTCCTTTGACTAGCCTGCAAACGGGAGAGAATTGAAAGCCGGGTAATTGAATGACAGGGCGTATCATCACTTAATGATCGTCACACTTCCTCCATGCTCATAGCGTCCGGACCCCTCATCATCGGTGTAGTCAAACTGCAGCGAATAGAGGTAGGCATCGGGTGAAAGGGATTGGCCGGAAAATGTGCCATCCCAACTTTCGTTCAGGTCCTGACTGGAAAAAAGCAAATTTCCCCATCGGCTAAAAACCCTGAACCGGTAATTCTCCACCTGAATGTTGGGAGTAATCAGCGGCAGAAATTCATCATTATTCCCATCGCCATCCGGAGTGAATGCATTGGGTACATAAATCGAAAAATAATGGCACTCACGAAAATCAACCACGATCTCATCTTCAAAAAGACATTGCCCGTCACTTACTTCTATATGATATATACCAGGAACCTGTACCAGTTTTTCTGCTTCCCGGGTACCATCCTGCCACCGGTATTCGACCGCCCGGGGATCAAAAGCATTGATTAGCAAACCTTTATCAGCACAGACCACGGTATCTACACCTAAATCGATCGCCAGTGGATCCGAATTCGAAACGATTACCGAATCTGTAAATTCACAGTCATTTTGTTCGATAGTCAGCCAGTAAGTACCTGGTTCATTGCCGGTAAACATAATTCCGCTGCTGCCATCACTCCACCGCCGGGTACCGGAATCGATATCGGGCTGGATTGCAAAAGATGCTCCCGGACAAAGATGAAGATCGGGCCCCAGAGAGAAAGCCGGAAGGGGATTAAAAAGAATGGCGACCGAATCGGATGCATTGCAATTAAATTTCTGAGCAATCACGGAATAGATACCCGGCTCTGTGATGCTATAATTGCCGGAATTATGACCATCTTGCCAGATATAGCTCACATCCGGCTCTCCGAAAGCATATTCGAATGCTTCGCCTTCGCAAAGGATCTGATCAGAACCTAAATCAATGGAAGGGGGAGGAACGAAATTCACCCTGAATTCTGCGTCCCGGCTGCATCCATTCAACCGGGCATTTAGGGAGTATAATCCAGGCTGATCGATCGTAATTGATCCGGCGAGATCTCCGGTACTCCAGACATATTCGACGTTTGGTTCATCCAGTTCCAGATCCCATTGGGTTCCCTCGCACAAAGAAGTATCACTGATCTCCGGAAGCATAGGTTTCGCCTGGTAGATAACCTCGATCGAATCGCGCACACTGCAACTTTGTCGGGTCATCTCCACCCAATACAATCCTGCCGTTTGTATCCGGTAGTTTCCCGAAGCCGTACCATCCTGCCATTGGTAGGTTGAATTCTGTAATGAAACATCCAGATTCAGGACTTCATCTTCACAAAGTACTGTATCTAACCCAAGATCCAGAGGAGGCCTGGGGGTAAAAACAATCTCAACCGTATCTGCTGCAATGCATTGGTCCAACTCGACTTCCACCCAATAAAGACCATCTGAATTAACAGATAGGAATGGTTGAGTCGAGTTATCCTGCCAGCGATAATTTCCTCCAGCAGATGAAGCATCCAACGTCAGCATCTCTCCTTCGCAAGCGGAAGAAGCACCCTGGATCGAAGTCTCCGGAAGTGGTTTGTAACTAACCGAAATCGAATCGGAAAAGAAACAACCATCTACTTCCGCAGCAATTGAGTAGAGCCCTGCCTCACTGACTATGAGCCGGGCACCTTGCGTACCATCCTGCCATTGATATTGGGTTTCCGGGAAATCGATATCACCATCCAGCTCAAGCACTTCACCCTCACAAAGGCTCGTATCCGTGCCAATGTCTACATTGATGGACAAGGGATCCAGTATCTTTATGGTGTCTCTTATAACACAGTTATTGTTGAAGGTTACCTGAGCCGAATAGATGCCGCCTATGGAGACCGGACGGATAGAATCAGTCAGGCCATTGTCCCAAAGATAGGTCTCTCCCGGGCTGAAATTAAATGCACTCAAAGTCAGAGCGCTATCCTGGCAAAGAGTCCGGTCGGTGCCGAGGAAACCGACATCAATGTGATCGGGTGCCGGATCAAATTTCCACCCGGAATTATTGGCAATATCCGTACTATGCGATCCGGCAGTAAAGTCAGCTCCTCCAAATGCATTTTGATCCTGTAATTGGACAAAGTCCGCCACAATCCTGGCCGACTGGCTGAAGGTCCGGCTCTGCTGTCCGGGTTCAGTAGAGCGAATGCTGATTGGTATGCAATTATTCCCAATAGCATACATATATCCGCTTACCTCTTGTGTTTTTCCACTTTCCAGTTGATAAGCTTTTCCCGGGGCCAGAAATAGGGAGTCCATCTTATTGTTGCCATAAATAATTGCATTATTATTAAACTGGAGCCGGCTATATTCAAAGTGTGATTCATCCCATTGCTCTATAGTCGATGTACCGGCAATGTTGGAGAACAAGACATTGTTGAGGGTCAGTGTATCCGATCCGTACATCCGGCTCCTGGCATCACTCCCGGTGAATTCAACGGTAGATGTTCCAGCATCAATGGTCACTTTCCGGCTGGAGATGAACAGTTGGTCATCTGAAGTTGGCATGGGAGTGAGTAAAACATAGGAGTCATCCAGAATCAATTTGCGCTCGAAATCAACCGGATAATTATCCATAAGAATCCGCCCGGTGGTGACCATCTTGCCCATGGTTTTAAGGGTTCCCTGCCGCAAATGCAACTGGTAGACCGCATTCAAATCATCCAGAAGTGACCAGCAACCTTTTCCCATGAATTCCACCCAGCTAATTGGATTGCCACTGGTGGTGATCGTATTTTCCAGCGAATCAGAGCTGAACAACAGATTCCAGGGTTGGAAATCCACATTCTCTTCGAGGACCAGACTACCGGTGAGAAATAAATCTCCGTCATCAATACGCACAAAATCCGGTACATTTTGCCAGGTCATAGTGTGACAGATCGCCGATCTGGATCCCTTCAACCCGACCCGGAGCCACATCGCGTCGAATGAATTCTCATCAAAAATGACATCGTCAATGGCCGTTGGAATGCACTCACCACCCAGGCCACCGGAGGCCAGAGACCAGTTCTGCCGGTCATGCCATAAACCTTCGTTTCCTACCCAATAGAGCGTGCGCGGTTGCTTTTCTGTAAAATTCCAGCCTGTGTTCTGGCCCAGGTCAACGGAAGCCTGTGCTTGATAGGTAGCTCCTCCTTCGCCCCGGATTCCCTCCAGAATCAGTTCGGAAGTGACCACGCTTCCTGTTTGTTTTATTACGGAGGTCTGAATGCCTTTTGGATAGGATCCAAAATAGATTGATCCATCGCAGTCACCATGGGCTGACAGGCTATCGATGTAAAGCACTGTGTTCATGAACATCGTATATTTCCAACCAGGGCTGAAAATCAGGGTATCTATGTTAAATTGATTGCGAAAATCCCCGTCGACAAAAAATGTTGCTTTGGCAATATTAAGCTCTGTTTCGGTACCATAGTCATTAGTCATACCGCCAAATCCCTCAAAGATAATCTCGTAAATGTCCACCCTACCAGGAGCGAAACTGTTGAAAGTAGTCGAGTTTTCGCACCGGATCAATGACGTTCCCGGAAAAATTTTAAGGTTGGTGGCATTAAAACTGATCCGGGACCAATAGTAGGGACGTAAGTCCGTCATCACCAGCCGCACCAGGGAGGTTCCTAAGTAGAGTTCTCTGAAAGCTCCGGATTCCGACATCAGATGAAAGCAGGTGATATCCTGGTCATTTGAACGCAATATGCCCGCGTTGAACAGTATCGTGTCCGAAACCACGATCTCGTCACTCAATGTCCACTCTCCCAGGGCACTATTGAAATGGATGTTCAGATTAAATTCCTTGCCGGCACTGAGTATCTCGTTTCCCATGTGGGGAGATTCGAAGAGGAAGTCGCCCTGGAAATCATTCTGCATCAAAGGGGAGAACCACAGGGAGCCAAAGACATGGATTGATGATTTATTGGATAACATCAGATTAGTAAGCTGGCATGCCCGATCCACCAGCCTCCAATCAAAGGAGTGACAAAAAGCATTTTGAATATTGACAATCACCTGCTGATTGGCAGCACTAAAACTGTTCTGATCGAATATTACATCGTCCGCTGCGGTCGGCAGACACCCGGAAGGAGGGCCGCCGGATGAAAACGACCAATGGCCGGTATCATCCCAGTTTCCGGTTCCTCCGATCCAGTAGAATGTATCCGTAACTTTCTTTTGAATGGTCCAACCGGAATTTCCTCCGAGATCTATAGCGTTTGTGGCCTGATAGGTGGCACCCGCGACCTGGATATCCTGGATCATCATGAAATCCACGGTTTGGGTTCCGGAAGTTGCCCGAAAAATTGCCGTTTGTCCCCCTTCGGAAGCCTTAATAAATGCAGTTGCACCACAATCAGCAGTCGCTGATAAAGTTCCTATTCGTTGTTCAAAGTTTGATTGGAAAGTGTATACATTGGTGCCTTCCAGCATCAGTTCATGCATATTAAACGCACCCTGGAGATAGGTGTTTCCCCGCAGGTGTAGACGGTCAAATTCAAAATTTCCACTCCAAGTAGTATAAATGAGATGGTCACCACCGGCTACTCCCAACTCAATCGATCCTAAATGGATGGCATCGATCTCATAAAAACCGATCGAACTTCGTACCCCGTTCAGCTGAATGGTGGAGGTGCCAGGGTTAATATCAATTTGTCCCCCGTCAAAATGCAGACTTTCACGCCATCGATAACTCGGAAGTGCCCGGGTGCGGTTGCCCGTGATGATCAGTGTGGACATTCCGAAGTCCAACCCCACTCTGGTTTTACTAAATACTTCAAAGCGTTGACAGATAACTTCCACCGGACCAAAAATCAAATTACCGAATTCCACATGAATCAAACTATCCACCACCAGATCTGTCGCCAACGTCCAGCTACCATTTCCGAGGAAATTGATTCTGACCGGCTCCTGACCAAACCAGTGTAATTCGTTACCCACAATATCACTCTTAAAATCGAAGGCACCTTCAAAGTCGAGCATAACATCGCTATGCATAAAGAGACTACCATGAATGCTGAACGTGGTCGATGATTCGCCCCTTAAGGTAACTGCCTGGGATATCGCTCTAAAATCAATATCCCGGCAAAAAATGAAATCCAGGTTGAGCATAATTTCATTTGCTGCCGCACTGAATGAGTTTTCATCAAAAATCACATTGTCTGCTGCCGTAGGGATTTGATCATGCTGCACTGTTCCTCCCGATGTAGTGACCCAATGGGATAAGTCAGACCAATTTCCCGAACCGCCAATCCAAAAATAATCCAAGGCATAGAGATGTAGCGGTAAGGAGAAAACGGCAATCATGACAATCAATTTGCCGATTTTTCGGGGCTGGAGTGTGTGTGGCATCATGCTGACCGGAGATTTGAGGAGTTGATTTCCCACCCTTGAAAATAATGAATAGCACTGAACTGCCAAAATCTGAAAATTAATTACGAGCCGTGGTCGCGGCACCCTTAGCGAGATTGCAAGGGCAAGCCAATCCTGAAGAAAAGAATCATCGAATTCTATCCTTCAACCTATCGTGACAAGGTACCTGAATTTGAGACTATAGTAAGAGAATTACTGTTTTAAATGACCACTGCCTGGCGGTCAATTGCGATTCTCTCTCTTTGCCGTTGTCGCGAAGATGGCACCTCAGATACCCGAATTGAATTTAAGGATTAACGTTTTAAAATTAGATGCCGTCAAATGTCTGGTGGATGAGTTTCTAATAAATGACATCATCTACACCCAAGGCCAGAAGAAAGTCACCACAGAAAGATAGTGGCTTTTGGCCTACCTTCTCCGCCAGATCTCATAAGTCAATTTGAAGATATTTAAAAGGTTCGGAAGGGGCCTCTTGGCATTATTTCTTAATTTTAGTGCATCGGCAATAAATCAGAGGAAACTGAATTTCATTTTAATTTGTATTAAATGATTTTTAATCGATCAAAGAAACCTTCCCGGGAGGAGCGATTGCAGAGTGTTGCGAACAGCCTTCGAATGGATTTTTCAAGAGATGATAGTCGACAGGTCTTAAACCTACTTAAGGATTTTAAATTATTTAGTATTGGTCATTCAAAAAAAATAAAGAATCTACTCTGGACTATTGATACAGAGGAAGATTTAAAAAGCTACATTTTC
>JAGQWZ010000506.1 GCA_020436835.1 Saprospiraceae bacterium
GTATATCTTTATGATCACTACCGGGTGT
This sequence comes from Saprospiraceae bacterium, assembly GCA_020436835.1. Lineage (GTDB taxonomy): Bacteria > Bacteroidota > Bacteroidia > Chitinophagales > Saprospiraceae > JABDMH01. Next base: position 29 of record JAGQWZ010000506.1, read on the forward strand.
TCGATATCGGTGATAGTCTATTTACCTGGATATTGCTTTTTATAGGTGTCGATTTCTTCTATTACTGGTTTCACCGGTTCGCACATGAGATTAGCCTTTTGTGGGGTACGCATATCGTCCATCATCAAAGCGAGGAATATAACCTGTCAGTAGCTTTAAGACAATCCAGTTTTCAGGGCTTTTTTTCTATGATTTTCTATTTACCCCTGGCATTAATTGGCTTTAATCCGGTGGCATTTGTCACAGTAAATGCTTTTCAGACATTGTATCAATTTTGGATTCATACCAAGGCAATAGACAAACTCCCCGCCTGGTTTGAATTTATCTTCAACACGCCCTCGCATCATCGGGTGCATCATGGACGTAATCCGAAATATATCGACAAGAATCACGGAGGTACTCTCATCATTTTTGATCGCCTTTTTGGCACCTTTCAGCCGGAGGAGGAGGAAGTAATCTACGGAGTCACTAAACCTCTGGCCAGCTGGAATCCGGTATGGGCAAATTTTGACTGGTATGCTGACATGTGGAAAGATCTGAAGAAAGATATGCATTGGTCCGACCGCGTACGACTACTTTTCAATAAACCAGGATGGTTACCATCTTATTTGGGCGGATACCGGAAACCGGTGGAAATTCGACAGGATAAAATACTTGTTTTTGATACACAGATTCCCCTCGGCCTTAATTATTACATCTTGTTTCAGTATCTGGTTATATTGAGTCTCACTTCTTTTTTTCTTTTTAGTTTAGACAAATTCAACCCGGGAGAACAAGCTATTGTTTCTGCCTTCATCATTTGGACCATTGCAAGTATCGGCGGCCTTTTTGAAAAAAAGCGATGGGCATTTGCGATGGAATTAGTGCGCTTCACAGTCTTAATCACCGGCATTTTTATCATTCTACCCCAAGAGAATATACTTATTATCGTTTCTATTCTCCTGGGCATATTCTCTGCTTTCTGGATAAGTAGATTCCGCCTGCTTTTCTTCTCTGAGATAAATGTTCAGACATGAGATATTTCTTCCCTGGTATTTCTTCACGAACCTTGGTTCTAAAGTGCCTTACGGTTTTAATTCTTTTCGCATCTGTCACCACATTGATCGCCCAAAAAGATTCTGTCCGGGCGGAAGTGATGATATTAGGGTCCTATCATATGCACAATCCAGGAGCGGATGTGTTTAACGTGAAAGCGGAGGACGTACTGAAGGAGGAAAAACAAGGTGAGATAAAGCAGGTGATTAGCGATTTAAAGAGTTTTAATCCCACTATGGTAGCTCTTGAGATCAAGCGGGGTAGCAGTCGTGATTCTCTTATTCATAAAGAATATCAGGATTATCTCAAGGGGCACTTCACGCTGGACCGCTGGGAGGGTTATCAGATTGGATTTCGCATAGCCGGGGATTTAGGACATGAGACCATTTACAACATTGATGAGCAGGGTGATTTTCCATTCCAGAAGATGCTGCAATATGCAGAGTCCCATGGTCAATCGGAGTGGGTGGATAAACAAATGAAACGCATGGAGAAAAGAATGCAAGAGGAAAATGCTTCCATGCAGAGTAAAACTATCGGTGAACAATTATTTCAAATCAATTTACCGGAAAACCTTGAGGAAAACCACAGTATATACGTAGCAGGATGTCAAATTGGAGCGGATGAGGATTTTCCCGGTACCGATGTATTAACCGGTTGGTATCAAAGAAATGCCCGGATTTTTACCAATCTCTACCGGATAACCGAGAACAGGACCGGTGAAAGGATCCTGGTAATTTTTGGAGCTGGTCATGCTCACATACTTCGGGACCTCGTCCGATCGGCGCCTGAATTCAAACTGGTGGAAGTAAACGAGTTCCTGACCGAAGGAGTGTCGGATGCAAAAACACTGCTTCAAAAGCACTTAAAGTCCGTGGAGGATAAAGATTCATTGACACTCAAATCCACCATAAATATGGGAGGCCGGTATTTACTCATTTTGCCGGACGGATCTACTATGAATACAGCCGCTGATTTTTATAATATGCATGTGGGATGGTTTAAAGAACCGGGATGGACGATGGAAATGAATATTCTTGAATTTTCTCAAGCAGGAGAAACGGCACAAAGCACAGTAGAAGCGATATATCGTGAAGCCGACCGGGATGGAAAGCCCTATTTTCATAAAATGTGGATCACGTATGTACTGGAGCGAATA
>JAGQWZ010000507.1 GCA_020436835.1 Saprospiraceae bacterium
AAGCCGTTCCGGACTGGTCTGGCGAAATAGTGTTCCAACCTCTCATAAATGCGAGATTGTGACCGATGGTCACGTGTTTGCTGACCGTGTAGTCATTGTTTAAGCGAAGGGTAAATCGTTGGAAATTGCTTCCCCTTTGGATTCCATCCTGATTGAAATAGTCAGCACTAAGCAAATAGCGGATGGACTCATTGCCCCCTCTCAATGATAGCGAGTGATTCTGAATTGGTGCGGTGCGGTAGATTTCGTCTTGCCAATCGATACCCTCACCGAATAGGGAAGGGTCCGGGAAAATGGCAGATCGGCGTTCATTTGCAGCCAATTCATTTGCGAGGGTTGCATATTCATTGGCATTGGTTAGTTCGATTTTGTTTGCCAGTTGTTGCCATCCGGTATAACTGGAAAGGGTCACCGTCGGTTTGTCACTGATTTCTCCCTTTTTGGTGGTGATGATGATCACCCCGTTGGCTCCCCGAGATCCGTAAATGGCGGTCGCTGAGGCGTCTTTCAGGACTTCGACTGAGGCAACATCCTGAAGATTTATGAATGAAATATCGTCCAGTAACATCCCATCAACCACGTAGAGCGGACTCGCATCATTTAAGGTTCCTACTCCGCGTATTCTTATCTCCGCTCCTTTGCCCGGTTCTCCGGATGCCGGTGTCACCTGTACTCCGGCAATTTTTCCCTGTAAGGCCTGTTCAAAACTTGAAGTGGGAATTCGTTGCAGTTCTTTAGATTCAATACTGGAGATCGCCCCGGTGAGGTCACTTTTCCTTTGTACACCATATCCCACAACCACTATTTGATCCAGGGTTTGAATATCATTTTCCATCACGATATTCCAATCTTGTTGGCCGGCGATAGCTATTTCCTGCCGCTTGAATCCGGTATATGAAAAAGCGAGTGTGGTGGCTTGCTCGGGTACCTCAAGGCTGAAGGTCCCATCTATATCGGTAATCGTACCTCTATTTTCAAATCCTTCAATCAGTATATTAACCCCGATAAGTGGCTCTCCGTCTGTATCTTTCACCGTACCGTCTATTTGCCTTTGGCCAAATAAAATAAGGGGAGCCAATAAGCAATTGATCAACAGGAAGAGATGGGGTTTTATAAATTTACGTTCCATCATATTTTATTTTAGAGTGACTTTCAGGTTTAATTCCGTATTCGAATCCCGGCCTATTCCAAAGAGAAAGTCTCCGGGTTCGGCGATTTTTTCCAATTCGGAATTGTAATATTTTAAATCTTCCAAGGCGAGGGTAAACTGAACATTTTTACTTGCACCGGGTTCAAGAAATATTTTCGAGAACCCCTTCAGCTCTTTTACAGGCCGGGTAACCGAGGCAAAAAGGTCATGCATATATAGTTGAACAATTTCATGACCACTGCTGCTACCGGTGTTAGTCACCGTTACCGAAAAAGTGAGGGTGTCACTGGTCGTCATTTCCGATTTATCAACCGTTGGATTGCTGTATTCAAAAGCAGTATAACTCAAACCATAGCCAAACGGATATAGGGGAGCATTGGGAGCATCCAGGTATTTACTGGTGTATTTCTGGTTGGGATCCATTGGCCTTCCGGTACTTTTCATATTGTAGTAGAGGGGGATCTGTCCTTCGTCAACCGGAAAAGTGACGGGTAGTTTACCGGAGGGATTATGGTCTCCAAATAATACATCGGTGACTGCATATCCGGCCATGGTACCTGGTTGCCATGCTTCTAGCAGGGCGTCTACATTTTCCGATTCCCAGCCCAGGCAAAGGGGTCTCCCATTGATGAGGACCAGGATGACCGGTTTGTCCAGATCTACAAGACGACGCAGCAAATGCTCCTGGATTTTTGGAATCCGGATGGAAGCACGGCTGGCTGCTTCACCACTCATATTGAAGTGCTCACCGGCCACCATGACGATTTTATCGGCACTTCTTGCGGCATCGATCGCTGCGGCAAAGCCACTGCTATCCATTCCCTCTATTTCACAACCCTTTTCGTAGGTAAAATCCTTGTTCAATGCACCGAACGCTTTCACCAGACTGATGGCATCATCCGCTTGCCCGGAGCCATGCCAGGACCCCAGCATGTCAATCGGTGAGTCGGCCAATGGTCCGATCAGGGCAATTTTATCTGAATTGGACAGGGGTAGGGTCTGGTTTTTATTCTCCAGCAGCACCAGAGAATGGCGGGCGATTTCGCGGGCAGCGGCACGATTTTCTTCAGATAATATGATTCTTTCCTCCCGTCCGGCATTTGAATACCGGTAGGGATCGTCAAAAAGGCCAAGTGCATTCTTCATCTTCAAGATCCGTTTTACCGATGCGTCGATGGCTTTCTCCGACACATTTCCCTGAGCGGTCAACTCCTCCAGGTGATTGTAATAGACTGCCCCCTGCATATCCATATCCAATCCCGCATTGAAAGCATACATGGCAGCTGCCTTGTTGTCCGGGGCATAACCATGGGCTACCATTTCATTGATGGAGGTATAGTCTGACACCACAAATCCCTGAAAATTCCACTTTCCTTTCAATATATCCTTAAGCAGGTAGGTATTGGCCGAAGCCGGTACTCCATCCAGGTCGTTAAATGAAGTCATAAACGTCGCCACATCTGCATCTACGCAGGCTTTGAAAGGGGGGAGATATGTTTCCCAAAGAGTATGCCTGGAAATGTCCACCGTGTTGTAGTCCCTGCCCCCCTGTGCCGCACCGTATGCTGCATAGTGCTTGGCACAGGCCAGCAGCGTATTGGGAGCAGCAAGGTCTTCTCCCTGAAAACCCCGTACCCGTGCTCCGGCTATCAGCGTACCCAGGTATACGTCCTCTCCGGCGCCTTCGGCAATTCGTCCCCACCGCGGATCTCTCGCAATGTCAACCATCGGTGCGAAAGTCCAATGCAAACCGCCGGCTGTCGCTTCTTCAGCGGCAATTCTGGCGGATTTTTCGATTAGGGCCAGGTCCCAACTCGCTGCCTCGGCCAAAGGGATGGGAAAAATGGTTTTATATCCGTGGATCACATCGTAGCCAAATAACAACGGGATGCCTAACCTGCTTTCTTCGACCGCCACTTTTTGCAACCTTTCGTTATAAGCTGCTGTGTGTGCATTAAATATATTTCCAGCCTTACCACTACGAATATCTTCCAGATAATTCTCTCTAATAGTGGGACCGGTAGTGGCCCAGTCACTGGTAAATAACGTCAATTGACCGATTTTTTCCTCAATGGTCATCTGGTCGATCAATGAATCTATTTGCGCTTCGGTCCATGACTGACCATTTAGAGAAATAATCAGTGAAAAGATCAGACTGAATATTATTCCAATGATTTTCATCAATTATCAATTATCAATTATCAATTATCAATTATCAATTATCAATTATCAATTATCAATTATTCCTAATTCAATTCTTAATTCCTAATTCTTAATTCTTAATTCTTAATTCCTAATTCCGCTCTATTCTCAAAGGAATTTGCATGACTGCGTTTTTGGAATTACGGGATGTCTCGAAGGTCTTCGGCGGGGGTCTCCTGCATAATAAGAGCAC
>JAGQWZ010000508.1 GCA_020436835.1 Saprospiraceae bacterium
CGGATCAGAGCCTGTAGCACTACAGGCTCAGCCTTTTTCAGCTACCGGCTGTGTGCAGGAGGTCATTGAGTTTCTGAAAGGAAATCCGTTTTCCCGTAAGGACAATACCGACATTCTTTTGCTGATAGCGCGAGGCATTTTTTCGAAGATACGCCAGTGGCAAAGCGGCTGCACCTTCGATAATCATTTGGTGAGTTTGGATCATATTTATGATTTCAAAGGCGATTTCATCTTCCTCAATAAGAGCCCATTCATCGACATATTGCTGGCAGATCTCGAAGGTGATCGATGATGGCTCCATTCCTCCGGCCGTACCATCCGAAAGCGTGGGTTTACTGATGTCTTCTTCTATGATATGTCCTTGCTCAATCGATCTTACCATCTCCGGACTTTGCACGGGCTGGCATCCTATCAACCTGATCCGGGGATGCAAAATCTTTAGGAAAGCAGCGATACCGGCAATCAATCCACCGCCCCCCACCGGTACAATGAGCACATCGAGATCCGGATGCTGTTCGATAAATTCCAAACCAACGGTGCCCTGTCCGGCAATAATCTGTGGATCGTTATAGGGATGGACGAGGGTGTATTCATTCTCTTCGGCAATTTTTCTGCAATAGACCTCTGTATGCAGGCTATTCTTGCCAAACAGTTCCAAAGGCACGCCTGTAGATTTGATATATTCCAGTTTCGAATCACCGACATTCTCCGGAAGATAAACCCTGCCTGTAAGATTCAGCGTAATGAGGGCACTACAAAATGCGGCAGCATGATTGCCCGTTGATGCAGCAACAAAAAACCTGTCATCCCTCTCCTCTTTTCCATATGTCAGTATTTTATTAAAAGCGCCCCTGGCTTTAAAAGAACCACTGACCTGCTGATTTTCAAATTTAAGGAATACATTACAACCCAATTGATGGGAAATCACCGGACTTATCTCACAGGGTGTCCGGTATAAATATTGCCTGATCCTATCGGCAGCATCCCGAATTTGATTGGAATCTATCAATGCTTAAAAATTAATAATGGCTGTTAAGATAGAGGTCTTATTGCGATCCAAGCGCGTCCATATTGGTCTCACGACTCCATCATAGGCACTAATATTATTATAATCACCTAAGAAAACCGCCGTACTGGGCATAAAAGGCTTTTCGCTTATCTTAATATTCCTGAAAGTCTGTCCTCCATCGAATGAATAAGCCAAAAAAACATCCGTAGCCGAATCAACATGGTTCCTCCTGTCATAAAATACAACATAGATAGCTCCTGTGGTGGGATCGACGGCCATCCAGGTAAAAAATTGATGGCGACCTGGCACGTCATCGTTGACCCGCAACGGACGAGACCAGTTAAGTCCTCCATCCGTTGATTTGATGATCCAGACATCGGTATCGTCCTCTCCATTTTTTTGATCGCAATAATTCACATAGATCGTACCCCGGTATGGCCCTTTACTCAGGTCACATCCGGTGACAGGCATTCCGTTAGCCCGGCCAAATCCCGGAATATCAAAATCCCATCCTCCCGGCTGAGAGACGGCTGCAATATCCTTATCCAGCCAGGTTCGTCCACCATCGAGTGAACGGTCAAAATAAATCTGTTCATTATAAGACCAGGCAACATAAACCTGTCCTTCCGGACCGACACAGGGCACTGCCCCTTCGGTGGTATTATCGCCATCAAGACAATCGCCTTCCAATTCGTTTATAGCAATTGCCTCCGACCAGGATAGGCCCTGATCGATCGACCGGGAAAATAAAATTCTACTGTGGTCGGTTGCCTTGACACTACCATATCTATCAAATTCGGTCCAGGTTAGATATAAATGGTTATTGCGCGGATCTACCGCCAACCAGTGCTTGTCCTGATCGGCAGGAGGTCGATGGCCGGCATAAGATCCCTCGTTCCAGGTGGCACCCCCGTCAATAGATTTCTGAACTACAATTCGATCGATCCAGCCACTGCTTCTCCTTCCCCTTCCCTCCGAATCAGACAAATGAGCGTAGTAGAAATTCCCTTCATAATCTGCGCCAATCACCGGGTCACCAAATACACCATACGGTGACTCCACGAAATTTAAATGCCAGGTAAATCCCCCGTCGAAGGAGTGAAGGGTCTTGTTGAGTACCACTCCCGCTACCATATTCTCCTTATTAGCAGGATTAATATGTATTGAAGGCTCACAAGGTTTAAATGGGATCCCGCTGTTCAGACTGTCAATAGTGACATTTTCAAAATGCTCCGGTATATCCATCTTTGACAGCCGGGAAAGGTTGTGCTGACAACCAAATAAAAAAAGCAGAAGGGCAACAAGGCATTTATTCATGATCGGCAAAAGATAACACCTTTTGTGAAAATTGTCCTGGATAGATGAAGAAAGGAGTTACTTCAAATTGTTTGAAAGTAACCCCCGTCTCTTCTTTTGTAGTAAGCGTCTTTTTAAATTGGAAATGGACTCTAAAAAAAGTCGTCATCGACGACCGTCCCTTTTAAAGAATGGCGCCGAGAAATTCTATTCTTAACGAAGGAAGATTAGAACCGGAAACCATTTAATAACTCCTTGTAAAAAACCCTTACTTTTTATAGTACCACCAAAAAAAATGAGGTTGACGCACCTAAGAAATCAGCATGACAACCTCTCTTAAATTGGTAACTCAAAAATTGAGTTGTTCTACATAGGAGGAAATTCTTATAGATCAGGATAAAAAAGACCGAATACACCCCAGTATTGGGAAAAATGTGGGTTTTGGGTGTATTCTGTCTTTGTAATTTTGAGTTTTAAAAGAGAGGTTGATCCCAATATCTTGTTCACAACCTCTTGCTTTGAAATGAAACCCGTTATTCTTCGATCGGTTCTGGTGAGTCCATCCAAAGAGTAAAAGAGAGGTTGATCCCAATATCTTGTTCACAACCTCTTGCTTTGAAATGAAACCCGTTATTCTTCAGCCGGTCAGAGTAAGATCATCCAAAGGAGTAAAAGAGAGGTTGATCCCAATATCTTGTTCACAACCTCTTGCTTTGAAATGAAACCCGTTATTCTTCGACCGGTTCTGGTCAATCTTTTCAATTTGGTCAGCCATGCAGTCCTGGTTTCAGATCGAGCTTTAAAAAGAGGTTGCGTCGTGATTGATCACAACCTCATTGCTATGAAATGAAACCCGTTAAATTTATGTTGATCGGAGGACTAGTGTTCTGAATTCTCATGTCTGCTGACACTTAACCTTTAGTCAAAAATGCTGCCAGAATGAACTGTGCGAAAGATCACCCATTAATGATTAAAATATTGTGATCAAGAATATAATGCATAACCCATTGAAAAGGAGTAAGCAAGAAAGATGCGTATCCGTCAAAGTTTTTTTAGATATTTTTAAAGCTCATATAAAAGAGGTCTCCCTGATACACCCCCATCTGCTGAAGACAAAAAGATTACTATATCAGACTGGGGAAATACATCCTTAACTATATGTATCTATTAAGTACTATAAAGCGAAATGCAGGTTAAATTGCCTCCGGGGACATGCCCAAGCAATCCACATCTTTATCATAGGATATTCATCACTGATGAGACTGGTAAACCTGAACCTGAAGATTGATACGCCCGGAATGCACGAAAAAACGCCAAGGCCTGCCACCCCTTGATGACCCTATGACAGGACAGATGATTCATTAATCATAGATGATTGCCGTTAAGTTTAAGCGATCGAACTCATTACTATCTAGCTTCTCTCCCCCCTACCATACGCTATCTCGTACGTCAAGACTTCGATGATCAGAGAAAGCTAAGAGCGAGCCGTCCGCGAGGTGGTTACGGCCTCCGGTGTACAGCGTCTGGCTCCCATAGAAGGGGAGAAACCAGCTACCCGCATTATCAAATGCAACCATGCACATTCCTTAACTTAACGACATTGAGTCATGGATCTGAAGGCCCCATCAATATACCTTAATATAAGGCATTTGATGGAGATCAGTTTTTTTTGCGGCGTTTATCTGATACGTCCCACCGGATCCACAAATCAACTTCTTTTAAGAAAATTATAAAAATGGCAGATTGAACTTGTGGTATTGCGGGACAAGCACCGTCTATTGCATAGACAGTTGAAGACAGTTTGAGAGCGTACCCAGAACGATCGTGGTGTAAGATTTTCAATTTGAGGAAACATAAAATCCGGATACACTCAATTCCTGTCGGGGAGTAGGATTCCTACTCTCCGATTTCATCCTCCATGAACTTATTGATATTGGAAGTCCATTTTAACGAAATTAGGCACTCTTTTTGCAGCATTGACAAAAGTTCGTAGAACAACCTTTCCCGATCTTACCTGGTGACAGTTTCAAGAATAGAATTGATTTGACCATTTGGCTCAACTGGCTGTATCTGCCTGATGTTTATCACCTTAATAATTTGAATAACCGCAAGAACAATAAACCTAACTACATTTTTGACCTGGTCAGAAATCGGTTAGGATTCTTATGGTGAATGAGCAGAGGATACACTCAACACCAGTTTAGAGAGGACCGATTTTGGAGCGTCGGTCCTTTTTTTATTACCTGTCTACGATCTTATTTTCCAGATATAGCAAGTGTTTTTCCTGTGATCGCCAGACCGAGGTAATGCTGTCTGAAAATTCACCCGGTCCGAGTGCAAATGATCCCAGAAAGATATCAAGGTCACCATCCTCATCCAAATCACCAATATCAGAGACTAGCCACCTTCCCTGCGTAGCAACATTGAATTTCCTGCGAAGGAATTTCATGTTATGGAGATTTTCCAGATAGAGGATGCTTTCTTCCAAATGGTGGACATCAGGATAGAAACAATTTACTACCAGATCCAGGTCACCATCCAGGTCAAAGTCGGCACACTCTACTCCCGTAGCTCCCGCAATAGGAATAAAAAATTTCTCTTCAAAATTCAGGCCTCCCACATTTTCGAAAATCCGGACACCATGGTAAGGTTTGACCACGAATGAATAATCTCCGTTGTCACCGTTTGCAAGGATGATATCCAGATCCTGATCACCATCAAAATCGAGCACTTCAAAATCACTACAGCCATACAGGGGGTGGAATTGCAGCAACTTTCTTTCCTGAAATTCACCATTCATATTTGTATATAAGCTCACTCCTTCTTCAGCCTGTCCGAAAAGAGCCAGAACATCCATTGCGCCATCCCCGTTTGCATCTAAGATCCGGGTTTGAAGTGTTCCTGGTTTATCCCGGAGAATGTGCCGTGAATAATTGCCCTGATTGTAAGAATACCAGGAGAGATCTCCCACCAGATTACCAAAACTGGATACCAGCAAATCAGGGTTTCGGTCGCCGTCAAGATCGCCAATCTCTGTAAACACCGGTCGAATCAACTCTATCAGGATGCGGGCTCTCTGGGAGAGACTTGCCTGATCTGTCATTTCTACCAAACCGGCTTTCTGATCGACATTGTCCATAAATCCGATCTGCGTGGCAAGCAATCTTAGAGAATCGACCATCGATAGATGAACAACCGGAGCCAGAAATGCACTAATCTGATCGATAGAGAAATCTCTGTTCAACCGCAGTAACTGGTTATTCAGATCTGCCACATACAACTGATTCCGTTGCGTATCAAATTGGACCATCGTGACGACGGGAAATCCTCCCAAATCAAGTGGCGGAAACGACTCTTCGAATAATTCATTTGACTGGGTCTCCTGAAAAGGCACCTGCGGAAATGAGTCCGGTGCCTCTGACATATAATAGTCCACCAGTCGCTCCCAAATGGAATCCGCCAATACCGGTTCCGGAGGAAAAAGCCCGGCCTGCCTGATCATAAAGGCCTCCTCGAGGATCTTACCTTTTAGGGGATCTACCCCGGTCTCCAGACCAAGATGCAATGCCATGCGATCCAATACGGGTTTCCAATACTTTTTTGTAAGCAAGGAAGGATCCGTAAAAAGATGGCATCTGGAACAAAACTGGCGCGCAAGATCCTCTCCGGACATCTCAGCGGTATCTATCGTCTTTATACCGCTACTCGATTGACATGCCAGCCAGACATTCGAACAAATTAAGATCGCATAAAAGAGGTATCGCAGTCCCACAATAAATTGCCGCAGTTATTGCACTAAGTTAACCTCTTCCCCATTTTGATCCAACCAGGTTATCTCTTTAATCGAAGGATTCGAAGCCAGGATCCTGGAGGACTGAGATTGAAAGGTATCACCCCAATAAAATTCATGCAGTCGAGAACTTCCGTCGGTGAGTTTAAGGGAACATTTCACAATTTGAGGGTCAACCCTAATCAGGAGATTTTGCGCTTCTAAAGAAACCAATGCTTTGAGTTCGTCACTGTTTTGGCCGGAAATCAGCAGGTAGGCACTGTCGCTTACCATCACCTTTGCCAAGCTCTTCGCATCACCGGGCACATACCACTTACTTTCAGCCAGTCGTAAAGGTTCAAATTGGGCTCCAGCATTATGCAGAACCAGGCCTACAAAAGCATCTGCCCGTCCTTGCTGTACTTCCATACCAAAGTCGTTGCCAACCATAACGATATCTAACCTTCCATCATGATCGTAATCCAGGGTCTGGATGCCGTAGATAGGGGCTAATTGTGCTTCGATAGGTAATGGATGGACCACAAACTTTCCATTCTGATTCTCAATCCAAGAACTCTTCAGCCAATTAGTTTTAAGAATCAATGCATCATCCATCTCCCCTCCTGCAAACATTTCCGGCACCGTTGACTCTCCAAATTCAGCATAGGTATTGAAGCGCTTCCGGATTCCTACAAATTGCTTGATTACATCCTGACGGGGATGGTATAGGTATTCATATCGATCCCCGACACTATCCCTCCAGAAGCAGGATATGAGCGGATCAATACTGCCATTGTTATCGAGATCCTGTCCATAAACTCTCATAGGTTCGCCGGAACTACATTTGAAATAGATGTTCTCCCCATAGTTGCCGGCGATATAATCCATATCACCATCATTATCCAGATCTGCCGGTGCCAGTGCTGTCCACCAACCGTGGTACTGATCCAGGCCTGTCTCAGCGGTCACTTCTTTGAACCTACCCTCCTGATTTTCAAACAAACGGAGTGGCATCCACTCACATGCCAGAAGCAGATCTGGCCAAAAATCGCCGTTGTAATCAGTCCAAAGTGCATCACTGATCATTCCCGGAGAAGTGAGATCAGCTCCCGATTCAGCGCTGACATCGACAAACTTCAGCCGGCCATTTTCCGAATCATTACGGAGCAGATAACTTCGATCTGATTTGGGGAATGCTCTCGGCAAGACCCGGCTGCCAACGAAAAGGTCCAGATCGCCGTCCCGGTCAAAATCAGCCGCTTTGACACTTGAGCCATTGGCATTGAGTGGCGGTAAAGCATCTTCAGCCAGCGTAAAATTTCCCTCTCCGTCATTAACTAAAATGACGTCCTGATACAGAGAATTCTTTGGCTCCTCCTGAGCACCACCCCTTGCGATGTACAAGTCCAGATCTCCGTCCTGGTCGGCATCAAAAAGCAGGGTGCCTGCATCTTCCTCATGGAGCGCTTCACTTTGTTTATAATTCACGTCCCTGGCGATGAACGAATGATCTCCATTTTGAGTCAACCAGGTTTCTGGATAAGATCTGCTTCCGGAAATAAATATATCATCCAGGTTATCGCCGTTGATGTCTCCCACAGCCAGAGCAGGTCCATATTGGGAAAACTTATGGGGCAGGGTACGTTGAAAATTATAGTCCACATAGTCAATTTCTTTGTGGACAAAATCCAGATTATGATCTTGAGATACCTCCCTGAATAATCCTGTATTAGTGGATAACTGCTTGCGGTTGGTTGCGTTCTGATAGGAGATCTCCAATACCTGATCCGCTGCAACCGCTTCGGCTTTTTGCATTGATCCTCCCGGCCAGTATACGATTATGGAATCAACTTTTTCCAGATCACCCAAACCAAAGTGGACAAAGCTTTCCGACTTGGAAAGATAGCCCCGGTTGGAAAGTAGATAAATCTTCTGACGGCCATTCTGATGAAATATTTCTACCGCCGATCCAAAGGCATCCGGATTTCCCTCCGGTCCCTTCAATTTTATCCTCAGATAGTGATTAGAAGTTAGTTCGTTGAGATGATTCTCAAATAGAAGGACCGGATCATCTATATTATTGATGATGAGATCCAGATCACCATCCTGATCAAGGTCTCCGTAGGCTGCACCATTGGAAAAAGAGGATACATTCAAACCCCACTTTTCAGTCACATCGGAAAAGGATAAATCCCCGTTATTTTTAAACATGAAGTTGGGAGATTTAACTTCGGGAATTGCGGCAAAAAGCTCTTCCTTACTTACCAGATGAGCAGCAAGTGCTCTGAAATCAGAAAAATCCCGGTCTGTAACATCCTTGGGAAATCCATTAGCAATAAAGAGATCCTGATAGCTGTCGTTATCATAATCGGCAAACAGCGTAGCCCAACTCCAGTCCGTTTCCTGTACACCGGCAAAAATTCCGATATCCCCATAGACGGGCAGACCACTTTCAGGATCATTACCCATATTGAGCTGCAGGGTATTTCTTGTGTACTGGTACTCGTATCCGAAGCGCCGGGTCAAAATCTCTCTCTGATAACTGCTTTCACCCTGGAATAATTTCTTGCGTTTATTGTAATAGGGCTGCATCTCTGAGGTGACAAAATCCAGGTTGCCATCATTGTTGATATCTCCCACATCACTACCCATCGCAGACAGGCTGAAATGTTTGAAGATGTCCCCGGCCCGGTTTGTAAATGTCCCATCCTGATTATTAATGAAGATCAGATCATTACTTTCGTAGTCATTAGCTACGTAAATATCCAACCATCCGTCCTCATTGAAATCATTCACGAGCGTACTGTGACTGTATCCATCCTGCAAAATCCCGGCTTCAATGGTGACATCATGAAATATAGGATGCCCGAGACTGTCGCTCCAGTTATTTTGAAACAGATTGTCCCGGTTTGCCGATGATCCGTCTTCGACAATCGGTATAAACGCATTGGGATATTTTGCCTCGATAAGGTTGACCCCGATAAAGAGATCGAGGTCTCCATCATTGTCGTAGTCAAAAAATTGGGCATGCGACGAATGACTGGTATCGGCGATTCCATATTCCTGGCCCATTTCCTCAAACATTGGACGGTTCTCGCCATCATTACCCTGATTTATGTAGAGAAGGTTGCGTCGAAAGGCGGCTTCTTTCCTCAAGGTGTTACAGATATAAATATCCTGTCTGCCATCCAGGTTGATGTCTACAATGTTGACTCCAGATGACCAGAATTGTTCATCTGGTTTTGAAATACTGGCAAATTCAGTCACATCTTCAAAACGGAGTTGCCCGTGATTCAGGTAGAGCCGGTTTTTTACCTGATTGCCGGCAAAAAAGAGATCATCCAGGCCATCCCCATTCAGATCACCGATTGCTACTCCGGCTCCATTATAAACAAATTCACTCTCCAGAATATTCAATGAATCGTCCTCGATAATCTCATTGATAAAATCCAGACCCGACCGGGAAGCATCAATTTGTTCGAAGTGTTGAAGTTGCTGCTGACACCCAGACAACAAGATAATTGCCAACAACCAACCAAATATTCCATCACACTTAACCATAGTCTACAAAATTAACGAACTCTATCAAGTTGGTAAAAGCATTAGTCAAACGGATTGGGGAGTTGAAATATTAACATTCCATAAAAAACGAAGGGCCATCTGATTCCAAATGGCCCTTGTGCGCTTAAAATATTCTTCACAATTAGTATCCGGGATTCTGCTTCAAAATATCGCTACCCTGGATATCAATTTGAGTTTGTGGAATTGGATATGATTCATTCTTCCCTGATTTGAAAGTAGCTCCTCCGAACATGGTCACGAGGTACTGGGCTTCATTTTGAAGATAAGTATTCAAATATCCAGCTATATCAAATCCGTCATTATTGCTCCAGCGAACCAGGTCAAAGAAGCGATGACCTTCTCCCGAAAGTTCCAGTTTTCTTTCCATTCTGAGGGCGGCCATTGCTTCCGTTTTGTCAGCAAAAGAAGTATATTCTCCAATAACATAATTGGCGGCATTACTTCCATCATCATTTTTGACCCAGGTGTCGGAATTAGCTGCCCGGCTTCGAACCATATTGATGTACTCCATTCCTTTGTCCAGATTTCCAAGTTCGATCTCTGCTTCGGCGGCCATCAGGATGACATCCGCAAAACGGATAATCGTATAGTTCATCGTTGCATAGCCACGAGTCCATGAGCTACCATCGGTAAAACTGTTCTCCTGAGATTTATAGTAGATATATTTCTTCGGAGAGTATGGTCCGGCATAGGGTTGATTCCGGATCCAGGCTTTACCCGGATGGGCAATCCAGTCCAGATATGGGATACCTCTTCGCCCTATCGAGTGGTCAATCCGGGGATCAAGATTTCCTTCATCCGGAGTGAACGGATCACTGGCCTCAACTCCATAGTCGTGCTTGACGGCATTGGCTGCATCATTGTAGGATCCATCCAGCAATGGCAGTCCATTCGCATCAGTACGGAAAGAATTAGCCAATTCAAAGCTAGGTTGATTAAATCCACAGCAGTTTCCCGGACCATCAGGGCCAGTATTGTACGGATAATTCAAATCATCGAAATAATTGGCATTTGCTGTACTACCGGAATTATTTGCCGATTCAACGTCCATTACCGCTTCTGCATGGTTATCATTTTCAGCATTGTAAATCTGTTTGTAATCATCCAATAGCGCATATTTCAGACCATTGGTCGTGACCCCGTTAGCAATCACATCATCAAAGATGGATTTTGCTGCCGTATAATCACCCTGATACAATTTTGATTTTCCTAAATATGCCCTGGCAGCCCATTTGTTCACCCGGCCGGCATCTCCCAGAGTTTCCGGCAGGTTGGCGGCAGCAAATTCGAAATCAGCATCGATTTTAGCCCACATGGCACTTCCCTGCAACTGGGGTTGCACTGCAATCTCAGTAGCTTCCACCGTTTCATCAATATAGGGAACACCCATGGAGCCGTTAGCCAAACCGTAATGCTTATGCAAGTCAAAGTAGAAGTGACCTCTGAGCAAACGTGCTTCTCCGGCAATCCGGGCAGCATCACCTCCGGACACATCGGTGGCTTCATTCAACAATCGAAGCACATTATTACATCTCGAGATCCCTTCAAAACGACCCTGCCAAAAGGCATTCAGGTCACCTTGCGTGGGATCCGTTTCATAGCGCTGAACCGGGTTGATCGAACTGTAATCTCCCGGGTCAGTACCTTTATTCGCTTCACCTCCACAGATAGTGCCGGTGATCCAGTGATTGGGGCCCTCAAACCGGTTGCCAAATTCGCCATTAAGCGCGGCATAGGCACCGATCAGGATTCCTTCAATACCGGCTTTGGTGGCTACCTGTGCATTGGATAGGGATCCGGTGGGAAGAACCTCCAGAAATTCATCTTTGCAGGATATCGTTACCAGCATGATTGCCAGCATGACCAGTGATATCCTTTTAAAAAAACTTATTTTCTTCATTTTTTATTAAAAATTTTCTTTGAGTCAATTTAAAAATTGGCGGATTCTAGAAACCAAGTCCAATGTTGAATACGTAACTCGGAGTGACCGGATAATTCCCGACATCGATTCCGAA
>JAGQWZ010000509.1 GCA_020436835.1 Saprospiraceae bacterium
GTCCACTGGCGGGAAAATTTCCGACTAGTAAATTTGGTCTGGCCGAACCTCCGCTAGATGCATTGGATGCCTTACTAAATACATTATAGCGAATCACCGTGTTCGCATTTGCCGGCATGCCGATCGATAAATTTCTGGTATTTAAATTCTGATGCTTTATCTGACCGTTATATCCTACCGTGTTTACAATCAGATT
This sequence comes from Saprospiraceae bacterium, assembly GCA_020436835.1. Classification (GTDB taxonomy): domain Bacteria; phylum Bacteroidota; class Bacteroidia; order Chitinophagales; family Saprospiraceae; genus JABDMH01. The sequence continues at coordinate 197 of JAGQWZ010000509.1, forward strand.
ATATTCGATGATCCCGTTTACAAATGGTTCATTTCCATCTGAATTTCCCAGATAAAACCCCGTACCAGCTGCCTCAATAATGTTGTGATGGATCCACCAATTCCAACTGGGGCATTTTGTACTGATGCCCACATTTTGCTGGTCCGCACCATAATTATAGATTTCCAGGCCTTCGACCTCGATATCATGAGTATAGTTTCCGGAAGATCCTTCTGCCTTGAGTGCATCGATTCCCACTATATTCTGACCATCACAGATTATGTCTTTAATATGTAAAAAAGAAGACTCGGTAATTGATATGGTATTACAGCAACTATTGCCAATAAATACCGGCTTGGCCAGACCCGGTTGTCCACTGATCAGAATGGGATGTTGACTGGTTCCCGAAATTGAGACAATTCGCAAAGATTGCGTATAATTTCCCGGAGACAGGTAAAGCGTATCTCCGGACTCCAGATTAGTTAAATAGGATCGAAAATCACCCGGACCGGCAATGATGACACTTCCCAATAATATTTTTGTCGCTAATAGCAAGAGGAAAAGAGTAGAAATAAATCTCATGGCGGGATATTTAATAACCGAAAATTAAGTCCCCGTGTCCGTATTTACGCTGCCAACCTGAAATGGAATTATGATCCATCATCTGTGCGCGAGAATCCCATGAATAACGAAAAGGATTTACTGAAATTATTTATCATTATAAAAATGGTGGTTTTCCCTGAACATCGCCGGAGCATTCGGTAGCACATCTTGTTTTATCCCGACGTCAATTTAGTTATCTTGCTGACATCAACCTGATCGTAATGATGAAGAAAAACAATAAGACACAAAGACGGGCATTTCTAAAAGAGACCATCACTTCCGCCACCGGACTAACGCTCCTACCCTTTTCAACTAATATTCCATCTGATGTAAAAGAGGATAGCCAAGTCACCGCCCCCTATATCCATCGGCACCTGGATCCCATGATTAAATTTTCTGTCATTGGATTAAATCATGGTCATATTTATGGTCAGACCAATGCCATGTTACGTAGTGAAGGAGAACTGGTTTCAGTTTTTGCCAGGGAAGATGATCTTTTACAGCAATTTGTCAAGCGTTATCCGGAGGTTAAAATCGCGAAGAGTGAGGATGAAATTCTGGAAGATCCCGCCATCCAACTGGTGTTAAGTGCCGGCATACCCATAGACCGTGCTCCTCTGGGCATCAGAGTGATGCAACATGGCAAGGATTATATGGTGGATAAACCTGGCATTATCACCCTCGACCAACTGGAGGAGGTGCGAAAAGTCCAGGCCGAGACCAGGCAGATCTATTCGATTATGTATAGTGAGCGACTGGAAAACCAAGCTACTGTGAAGGCCGGAGAATTGGTAAGTTCAGGCGCTATCGGCAAAGTGGTCCAGACCATCGGCCTGGGTCCGCACCGCATACGTCTGAGCACCAGACCACCATGGTTTTATGACAAAAAGTATTTCGGGGGAATTATCTGCGATATAGGTTCCCATCAATTCGATCAATTTCTCCATTTTACCGGATCTACTTCAGCAAAAATCATTGCCTCTCAAACTGGAAATATCAATTATCCTCAGTATCCCCAATTCGAAGATTTTGGTGATGTTATGGTGCAGGGTAATCACGGAGCAGGGTATATCCGTATCGATTGGTTTACTCCGGATGGTCTGGATACCTGGGGAGATGGCAGACTCACCATCCTTGGTACCGAGGGATACATTGAATTACGCAAGTACACAGATATCGCAGGCAGAGAAGGAGGAAATCATCTTTTTCTCGTGAATAACAAGGATATGGTGCATGTGGATTGCAGCGAGGTAGAACTCCCGTACGGAAGACAGCTGGTCCATGATGTGGTGAACCGTACGGAGACGGCAATGAGTCAGGAACATTGCTTTTTGGCTACAGAACTGGCACTGACCGCTCAGCAGAAAGCCATTGACCTCAAACTGTAAAGACTCTCATTTGGGGACTGTGTGATCAACATCACCTTTTATCCCGTAAATCCGTGAACTCATGGAGGCAAGAGTATTACCTTTGAGGGCCATAAGAAAGTAGGTATAATGTCTTTCTACAGATCTATATTTTCAGCACTTATTCAGTTAGTCTTTTTTTCGCTATGTCAGCTGGCTTATACCAGTTTGCCAGCCCAGGGCAGGATGCCGGTAAAGGTTCAATATCAAAATGGATTAAATCTAGAATTTCCGGACAGTGATTTAAATACAAAAACTAAATTATCCTTCGCAGGAAGGATCCATTATGATCTTACTTTGACCGACCAGAGCACTGAGATCAATAATCTCGTGGGAGAAGCCGGGAACAGCCAGCAGTTCAGACGGATTTTTTTAATGCATTCCGGTGAATTATTTTATGGAAAACTTAATTATAAAATTCAATTTGATTTTACCGGAGGGGAAATTGGATTTCGGGATATCTATATAGAACCAAAATTATTCAAAGCAGGAAGCTTCGAAGGCTTTATACGCGTGGGGCAATTTAAGGATCCTTTCCGTTTTGAGAATATGCTTAGTGGCAATAATCTAAGTCTGCTGGAGCGGTCCTATATCGCAAATTTTGCTCCTTTGAGAAATACCGGTCTGATGTATCATATGAACAGTGCAGATCAGAAGTTTTCCTTTCAGTTCGCATTTCTGGAAAATTCTACCGATGCAGGAAAAGATATTTCCCCGGATGACGGTCACAACCTCACCTCCCGGGTTACCTACCTGCCATTACATGAGGATGATCTAACCCTCCATCTGGGGGCAGCAATCAGTATCCGGGATAGAGGCAAAGAAGGAAAATACACACTTAAAGCAAAACCGCCAGTCTCTACCCTACCCAACTATCTTTCGTTTGCCATCAACGATGTGGAGGATGTGAGACTGGTAAATTTTGAGGCTGTCTTAATCAGACGGCAATTGATGATCATGTCCGAGGTATTGATCGGATCGGTAAATGCTGCGGCCAATCATTCTGCCGATGCTTACTATGGTCAGGTGAGTTATCTGATTAATAAACACAGCTACCATACCTACAAAAATTCCTTACTGGGCATTAAAGATCATATTTCGGAAAAAGGAGCCTGGGAAATTGCCTTGAGATTTGCCGCAGCAAACTTTAAGGATGAATCACCGGTAGCACCGGCGGTGAGCGATCTCACCTTTGGAACCATTTACTATTTCAATGAGCAGTTGCGAGTCATGTTAAATCTTTCCCATATACACCTTCGGTCAGCCGGTAATGCAAAGGCCTTAAGTATCCGGCTTCAAACCACCTTTTAAAGGAAGCCGGGGGTTCCGGAGACCGCCAGGGGTAGCGGTCCGAAAATTAACATTTAGTTAACATTACTAAAATTAACTTTGGTCGACTACCTGATCAGATCATTCTTTGCATGCAACCATCGGTCAGAAGGCTCCTCCTGCTTTTCCTCCTGACTCCTGTCTTGTTCCTAGAGTCCTGTCGCTTCAGTGATGCAGCCAGAAACCAGATCCTACGAATTGACGGATCAAGTACTGTTTTCACTATTTCTGAGGCTATTGCGGAAGAATATATCAAAGAAAATCCCAGGAAAAGACTAACTATCGGCATATCAGGCACCGGAGGAGGGTTCAAGAAATTTGCCCGGGGAGAGATCCTGATCGCCAATGCGTCCCGGAAGATTAAAGATATTGAAGCGGCAGAGTGTGCAGAAAACGATATTACCTACATCGAGATCCCCATCGCCTATGATGGACTGGCGGTGATAGCCAATCCTAAAAATAACTGGTTGAACGAGATCCGGGTCTCCGAACTGAAATTGATTTGGGAGCCGGAAGCCCAAAGCCATACCAGGTACTGGGATGATGTACGACCTACCTTCCCCCACCACCGGCTCCAACTCTATGGACCGGGTACTGCATCAGGGACCTTCGATTATTTCACAGAAGTCATTGTGGGAGAAACCGGATCCAGCCGGGGTGATTTTATGCCCAGTGAAGATGATCATGTATTGATTCAGGGGGTGTCCGGAGATCTGTATTCATTAGGATTTGTCGGCCTGGCCTACTATGAGGAAAATACGCAACGAGTAAAATTAATCCCGGTAGACAACGGGAAGGGAGCAGTTGCTCCCAGCCGGGAGACCATTAATGCCGGACTATACCGACCGCTGACGCGAAGAATCTACCTCTACATCTCGAAAGAAATCAACACCATTGAACACGGGAAAGACTTCATTTATTACTTTCTCGAAAATGTGGACACCTTAGCGGAAGAGGTTGGATTTGTTTCCCTTTCAGCGGAGGAATACAGGGAACAAATCGAAAGATTCACCGCATTTATTGAAACCAACTAATCTCCCGAATTTGAAGCGTAGAGAAAAAATAGTGGTTATACTGCTTTGGTTGTGCACCAGCATCACTGTGCTAACCACTACGCTCATCATCTGGATCCTGGTTTCACAGTCCTTCACTTTTTTCCAACATATCTCCATCAAAGAATTTCTCACCGACCTGCAGTGGACCCCTTTATTCAGCATTAAAAAATATGGAATTTTGCCTTTGCTGTCAGGTACGCTCCTATGCACCGTGATCGCCATAGCGGTTGCTTTTCCGCTCGGGGTGAGCATCGCAATCTACCTAAGTGAATATGCCCCGGAGAAATTGAGAAATATCCTGAAACCCTTGTTGGAAATTCTGGCGGCAATACCCACGGTGGTTTATGGCTTTTTTGCCTTGACCGTGGTTACCCCTTTCCTAAAAGACATCTTTCCTGAGATAAATACATTTAATGCCCTTTCGGCTGGACTGGTGATGGGCATTATGATCATACCCATGATATCATCTTTGTGTGAGGATGCGATCCGGGCAGTTCCCACATCGCTGCGGGAAGCTTCCTATAGTCTGGGTTCTACGGTATTTCAGACTTCATTTAAAGTACTATTGCCGGCTGCATCCTCCGGGATCATCGTTTCAACCATCCTGGCTATTTCGAGGGCCATTGGGGAAACAATGATCGTTACCATCGCCGCAGGTCAGCAACCGAATCTCACTTTGAATCCATTGCATACGGTTGAAACGATCACTTCCTATATTGTACAGGTGAGTATGGGTGACATCCCGCAGGGTTCGATTGAATTTCAGACGATTTTTGCCGCAGGACTGACCTTATTTGTTTTCACCTTTATTCTGAATAATATCAGTCATTTTTTCAGAAGAAAATATCAGCAGAAGTATGACTAATGCAAAAAAGAATCAACTCAAAGACCACCTTTTTAGGGCATTCGGCATATTTTCGACGCTGATCGGAATTGTGTTGCTTTCCATTTTTATCGGTTCCATTTTAAAAATTGGTCTGTCAAAAATCAGCTGGGATTTCATCACCGGTTTACCCAGTCGGTTTGCCGGTGAGGCAGGCATCCTGACCGCGCTGACCGGTTCGCTCTGGATAATGGTCCTTTCCGCTGTTTTTTCTCTCCCGATAGGCATTGGTGCCGCTATTTTCCTGGAAGAATCTGCCAGTGAAGATCGCTGGTTCCGTATCCTTGAAATCAATATTTCTAATCTGGCAGGAGTACCATCAGTCATCTACGGAATACTGGGATTGGAAATATTTGCCCGTATTCTGAATATGGGCAGCAGTTTAATAACCGGAGCTTTGACGCTCTCTCTGCTTATTCTACCTATTGTGATCATCGCAACGCGAGAGGCATTAAAATCAGTGCCAGATTCCATCCGCCAGGCAGCACTGAGCATGGGCGCCTCGAAATGGCAGACTATCTGGTACCAGGTCTTACCCGCTTCAGCCGGTGGAATCGCCACTGGCATTATCCTTGCTCTGTCACGAGCGATCGGAGAAGCCGCACCGGTAATCGTCATCGGAGCACTGGCGTATGTTCCCTTTGTCGCACAATCTCCATTTGACGACTTTACCGTGCTTCCGATCCAAATATTTAATTGGGTGACCCGGCCGGATCCTGAATTTGTCGGAAATGCTTCCGCCGGGATTATCATCCTGCTTGCGATCACATTCCTGTTTAATGGTATTGCAGTCTTTCTCCGGTACCGGTGGCAGAAAAAAATGCGATGGTAATCATGAAGAAAGAAATTATTAAATTTCCCGGACATGGATAAAGCAGGTAAGCCACAGAACGAAGCCTCTATTTCTTTTGATTTTACTGACCGGGCCAAGAAAGTAAAAATCGAGACCATTGGGGCTAATGTCTATTACGAGGATCTTCATGTAATCAAAGATATCAATATGGTAATCCGTGAAAACACGGTCACTGCCATCATTGGCCCGTCCGGCAGTGGAAAATCCACATTTCTGCGACTATTTAATCGCATGAATGACCATATTGATAATTTTTCGTTGTTGGGAGAAGTGAAAATTGACGACAAAGACATCTATAGCCGGCAGATGGAAGTGGAGGAACTGAGAAAAGATGTCGGCATGATTTTTCAGCAACCCAATCCCTTTCCCAAATCGATCTATGAGAATGTGGTTTTTGGTTTAAAAATCAGGGGAATAAAGAATAAAAAAATCCTGGAGCAAACGGTGGAAGAGGCATTATCTGAAGCCGGACTTTGGGAAGAGGTAAAAGATCGATTGCAGAAACCGGCTTATTCGCTTTCTGGCGGACAACAGCAAAGATTATGCATAGCCAGGGTTTTGGCAGTGAAACCTTCCATTTTATTAATGGACGAACCTGCGTCCTCTCTTGATCCGATTGCCACGGTCAAAATTGAAGAACTGATCAATTCTTTAAAGCGGTCCCATACCATCTTGATCGTGACTCACAATATGCAGCAAGCCAGCCGCATCAGTGAAAAAACAGCATTTTTTAATATGGGAGAACTGATTGAATATGAATACACAAAAGATTTTTTCACGAATCCGAGAAAAGAGCTCTCGGAACGTTATATCACCGGAAGATTTGGATAAATGATGGATTTTCTCAATATATTCTTACCATGACAACACTTGAAAATCACTTAAGTCAACTTAAAGAAAATATCGTTGGCATGATGCAACTGGTGGAAGGTCAACTTACCAAATCCCAGCAGGCCTTTGCCAAACAGGATGTAGCACTGGCAAAGGAAATTCACCAGATAGAAAGCCGGGTAGATGCTCATGATCTGAGTATAGATAAAGATTGTGAAAATATTATTGCACTTTATAATCCTGTGGCCAGTGACCTGAGATTTGTTCTTGCATCATTCAAGATCGTAGCCCACCTTGAGCGTATCGGAGATCATGCGGATAAGATCGCCCGATATGTACGAAAAAAACAAATAAAACATAAATACGACAAGGAATTGCTGAATTCGGTTCGTTTTAATGAAATGTTTAATACTGCCATCGAAATGGTGAATATGGCGATTCAGGCATTTGTTGACGAAGATACTTCCATGGCCCGGCAGGTCTTTGTGCAGGATGCAACTTTAAACGAAATATACCAGGCTTCTACTCAGCAGATCGACCGGTATACTTCCGACGCCACTCCCCATCTAGATCGACTACTCTATTTATTTAGCATAATAAATAAATTGGAGCGTGTAGGGGATCTGGCAAAAAATATCGCAGAGGAAACCATTTTCTACACAGATGCCAAAACATTGCGCCATCAAAAATTTAAAAAACTACCGGAACTCTAGGGGGCTTAAAATCAGGACCAAAGATTTGATTTTCTACAGTTCAAATTAGTGGCAGTCGTCCTCGCATCCACAGGTAGACAGGCCTCTTGCCTTTTCGAAAGCTTCTTTCCCTTCATTGAATGAAAAATAGACCAACCCCAGGGTACCTGCCACATCCACATAGGGAATTCGGAATCCCTCCCAAAGCAAACTGGCCAGTAAAAGGATGACGGACATATACAGACAAACCTGATTACATCGGGCATCGGCGATAATCGGGGCCGAATCAAGCTTTCTTCCCACGTCCAGTTTGACGCGGATTAAAACCCACATTGAGAGAATGGAAATAAGGGCAATAATGATACCGGCCCTGGTCGATGCCGGATTCAGACCCATGAAAAGATTATACGCCGCGGAAAGGGACAGGATCAATACTAAAGCGTAAAAACACCACCCGGTGATCTTGAGTGCCGTCACTTCAAATTGGGTGCGATCCGACTGAGGATTACGTCGCAGACGTATCACCATCTGGCTGACACCGATTGCAGATATAGTTTCGATAAAGCTATCGGAACCGAAACCAAATAAGGTTAGGGTTTCATCCCTGAGACCAAAGTAGGTGGAAACCAATCCCTCTACCAGATTGTAGACCACAGTGAGGATGCTTAGAATAAGTGCCCAGCGATATAATCTGTTATAGTCTTCTGCTGTCAAACCATCTGCTTCTTTTAGTGCTAACAAGATTGATTATCAAAAGATCAAGGAAATTTAATGGTAATCTTGAAACTGAAAATTATTAATCAGAATAATAACCGTTCTTTTTTAAACCCGAAAAATGATCCTCAGTTATTTTTCTCAGCGGCTGTTTGCAATTCTTCAAGACTCTTTTTTA
>JAGQWZ010000510.1 GCA_020436835.1 Saprospiraceae bacterium
CCATAGCCGGAATCCCTAATCCGTTTCAGAAGAAAGCTGAGTTATCCAGTATTTTTATTTATCAGGTTATCGAGGCACTACATGGCTTGCATGCATTTACAGGATCCTATTACATCACTTCACTCTGTCCGCTGGGATTTGTGAAGGACGGCAAGAATTTTAATTACTACGATGACCGGAATCTGCAGGAATCGGTGCGTCCGCACATCATAGACAACATCAATCAGCAAATAGCATTTGGTGCGCGAAGGGATAGAGCTTTTAGTTTGGGAATGGGAAAAAATGCTCAGTTTTTTACTCAGCTGAATGAAGAGTACGGCTGGTTCAAAGAGGTCGTTCCGCTACCCCACCCCCGCTGGGTTATGCAATACAGGAGGAAACAACTGGATCACTTTATCGATCTATTCAAGGAAAAATGGCCTACCTGAACTAGTCCTTGGGCATTCCAATATTCTCGATTTCAATGTAAAAATTAGGATCAACGCTGATTCCTTTCAGATTGGGATTTATTCCCATTGATTGCCATTTAGAAGTTGGTTTTATCCACTCAAAATTACGATTATCCCGGCTGACCAGAATAGGCATTGCAAACCCTGTCACGACATCTTCCCACCGGTATTGCAGCTGATTATCTACAATCTTGTAGACGAATTTAGGTATCCGGGTATCTCGCAGGTATTGATTGAAGAAGGCCTTCAGATCATTACCGGTTTCATCGGCCAGAAATTTTTCAATTTGCTCTGTAGTGACCGTCTGATGATAAAAGCGCGCGTTCATGGTTCGCAAAATTTGACGCCACTTGTCATCATCATTGACGATCATGCGCAGGGTATTGAGCATATTACCCCCTTTATAGTACATATCACCCGAACCGGAGTGGTTTACTCCATAGGTTCCAATGATTGGCTGATCGTTTTGAATCCGTTCTCTGGTTCCGATGACATATTCCTGACCGGCCTGCTTTCCAAAGTAATATTCCAGATACAAGCTTTCCGAATAATTGGCAAAGCTCTCATGAATCCACATGTCTGCAATATCCTTGTAGGTAATGTTATTGGCAAACCATTCGTGGGCAGACTCATGGATAATAATGAAGTCGAATTTCAGTCCCCAACCTGTACCGGATAGGTCATTTCCCAAATACCCGTTGCGATAATGGTTCCCGTAGGTGATGGAGCTTTGATGTTCCATGCCCAGATAAGGCGTTTCGACGATCTTATAACCATCTTCATAGAAAGGATAAGGACCGAACCAATATTCGAAGGCCCGCAGCATGAGTTTAACCTGTTTAAATTGGGAACGGGCTGCATCTTCATTCTCCAACAATGCGTAGTAACTCAGATCCAGTGTTCCTTTTTCTCCCTGCAGGGTATCCTTCCACTTAACATAGTCTCCGATATTGATATTAACCCCATAATTATTGATGGGATTCACCACCGCCCAGGTATACGTGTGCCATCCTTTTTCAGCACTGGATACCTTTCGTAACCTGCCATTGGAAACATCCTGCAGGCTATCCGGTACCGTGACCTGAATGGTCATGCTGTCAACTTCGTCATACATGTGATCCTTGCAGGGCCACCACACACTGGCTCCCAATCCCTGGCAAGATGAAGCAACGAAAGGATTGCCAGCCTTATCCCGGCTCCAGGTGATTCCTCCATCCCAGGGTGGACGTCTGGCCACCTGTGGATGTCCTGAGAAAAACACCTCAATTTCTTCATTCTGCCCTTTATTGACTGATCCGGGCAGATGAATAAAATATGCATTCCCCTGGCGTTCGTAGGACAATGGCTTATTCTGAAAGGTTGCTTTGTTAATTTGCATCGGATATTGCAGATCGATCTGCATGACATCTCCCGCATCAAGTGCAGTAAATCCAACCGTATTTGATCCGGAAATAGTACTGTCCCCAGGGTTTACACGGACTGCAAGGTGATAGTATCGGAGGTCCCACCAGGCCCGCTGGGGTGTGATGGATCCCCGCAGTGTGTCCTGATGCGTGAAATTTTGGCCGGTTAGGCATACGGGTAACAAAAACAAAAAAAAGTTCAAGACGATCTTCATATTCATCATAGGTTAGAAACGATAGAACTGCTGCCTCAACTGAAAAGGCTTTACAAAATAAATGGTTTCAAATCAATTCTTCCCTCTTCA
>JAGQWZ010000511.1 GCA_020436835.1 Saprospiraceae bacterium
AAACACAATAGCGTCGTGTAAGGAAACAGTGTAATAACGGAAGAGACACTTGACCACTATTTACCGGAAGATCGATACTTTTTTTAAAAACAGTAAATGATGGAAAATCAGGAACAAAATGCCATGCAACCGTTGCGGGAAACACTGGACTTGGGACCAACACTTGAAATGTTAAATGCTGTTCAGGAAGAATGTCATAAAGTGCTTGTAGGGCAGCAGGAATTGATCGATCTTTTATTGATTGCGATGTTGGCTGATGGTCACATACTGCTGGAAGGAGTGCCGGGCATTGCTAAAACGCTAAGTGCCAAAGTCATGGCTCGGGTGATCGATACGGGTTTCTCCCGTATTCAGTTTACTCCGGATTTAATGCCATCAGATATTATTGGAACCTCCATTTATGACTTGAAATCTTCGGAATTTGTTTTTAAGAAAGGCCCCATTTTCTCAAATATCATTTTAATTGACGAAATAAACCGGGCACCAGCCAAAACGCAGTCTGCCTTATTTGAGGTGATGGAAGAGAAACAAATCACCTTTGATGGACAAACACTTGAAATGGAGATGCCCTTCATGGTCATCGCAACTCAAAATCCGATCGAACAGGAAGGAACCTACCGTCTGCCGGAGGGACAACTGGACCGTTTTCTCATGAAAGTGAATTTGGGGTACCCATCCGCCGATGACGAACTTCAAATTCTAAAACGTTTCAAAGACCAGATGCACCGGGTAGATCTTAGTCAGGTAAAAAAAGTGCTCAATCGGAGCGACCTGATAAAGATGCAGGAAACGCTGAAGAGGATCTTTATCGAGGACCAGATGTTGAACTATATTTCCGAGATAGTACAGGAGACCCGGAATCATGCACAGATCTATCTGGGGGCTTCACCCCGGGCAGCCTTGGCCATCCTCAAATCCAGTAAGGTGGCAGCCCTTATCGCAGGACGGGATTTTGTCATACCCGATGATATTCAGGCGGTAATGCCCCATGTTCTCAATCATCGCCTGATTCTTACCCCGGTGGCCGAAATGGAGAATATAACCACCCTGGATATCATTGATGACATTATTCGAACGATAGAAGTTCCGCGCTGATGTTGGCTGATACCTTTCTGAGGAATCGTTTTTTTATTTCACTGGCTACAGTCATAGTGGTGTTCCTCCTGTCATATTCGTATCCGTTTTTTTTTCGCACTGGACAAATACTACTCCTCTTACTGTTCCTACTTACGCTTTTTGAGTGGGTTTTAATGTTTCGGATCGCCAACCACATCGAAGGGAAGAGAACAGTTTTTCACCGCCTCTCCCTGGGAGATCTTCAGAATGTGCATTACCTGATCCATAATTATTCATCACGTGCACTTGATATCGAATTAGTCGATGAACTTCCTTATCAATTGCAGGGACGGAATCATTCTTTTTCGGGTACCATTAAGGCTGGAGGAAAACTAAAATACAGTTTACCGATCCGGCCTGTAATTCGAGGACATTATATCTTTGGATCTCTTTATGTTTTTATTTCTCTTCCCTGGCTCAATCTTGTCCAGCGGCGGCTTTCTTTATCCGGTGATGAAGAAGTCCGGGTGATCCCCTCGA
>JAGQWZ010000512.1 GCA_020436835.1 Saprospiraceae bacterium
GCTTTGATCAGTTCACCAATATTGTGAGGTAGTATCTTTGTAGACAGACCAACTGCAATCCCTTCTACTCCCTGGGCCAGGAGAAGGGGGAATTTCATGGGTAAATTTATCGGTTCCTGTTTTCTGCCATCGTAGGAGAGCTGCCATTCGGTCGTATCCTTGTTAAAGGCAACATCCAGTGCGAATCTCGTTAACCGGGCTTCAATATATCGCGAAGCTGCCGCCGAATCACCGGTACGTGTATCCCCCCAATTACCTTGCGTGTCAATGAGCAGGTCATGTTGACCCAGTTTGACCAGGGCATCTCCGATAGCGGCGTCTCCATGGGGATGATACTGCATCGTCTGACCGATTATATTAGCCACTTTGTGAAATCGACCGTCGTCCATTTCCTTCATCGCATGCAGAATGCGCCGTTGTACCGGTTTCAAACCATCTTCAATACTCGGTACTGCCCGTTCCAAAATTACATATGACGCATAATCAAGGAAGTAATTCTGGTACATTCCTTTCAGATTATGCACAGAGCCGTTCGAATCACTGCCGGTGACGTCTTGTTTATTTTTTTTCACCATAAAATCTGCGGATCAATAGGTCTTCCGAAATACTAGCGATGGCTCAACGGTCAAAATTGTTTGAGGTTCAGCCGGATTGTTATTCAAATAAGCATGGCAAAAGTGCTAACAAATTTAAAATTAGACGCTAACATATAATAATCTGTTATTATGGTTTTTACCATTTTCATGTCCCTTGCTCACTTATTTCGTTGATTTACAGGGAGAAAATAAGTTAGCTAATTGTTAAAAGCAGCCAATGAATTTCGCAAAGCGTTTTGAAAGAGCTAACTTGAGCTACGGATCGTAATGTAATCTTGCATGGATTTTGTATTAAAAATCGAACACGAAGAGCATGATTTCATAGCCGCTTGCGTGCGTCAAGAAAAATGGGCTCAGAAGCAGCTGTATATGGATCATTACAGTACCATGATGGGTGTCTGCTTACGATATGCCGGAGATCAGGATGAAGCCATGGATATTTTGCATGAAGGTTTTATCAAGGTCTTCCGTAATATTGGAAAGTATAACTCGGGTACATCGTTGAGCGCCTGGATCAGACGGATTATGATCAATACCTCCATTGATTATTACCGGAAGAAATCCCGGCGACGTACTGAGGATGTAGAACAAGCTTATAATATCAGTGCCTCAGGTGCTGATGCCATAGCCCAGTGTGGAGAGAAAGAGATACTTGAAGCTATTCAAAACTTGAGTCCTGCCTATCGTACTGTTTTTAATATGTATGTGATAGAAGGATATTCACACAAGGAGATTGCGGATCGTCTCAATATCTCCGAAAGTACGTCCCGTTCAAATCTGGTTAAAGCCAGAATCAAGTTACAAGCCACTATTGAAAGATTTACAACGGTACATGAGCAGAAAATTGAAAAATAGTTTTGATCAGAGCATAAAAGATGCTATCGGCAATCATCAGGTGCCCTATGATGATGCCAGTTGGGACCTTTTGGAGCAGAAGATGACTCAATTAGATCCTGCTGGTGAAAAGTCCGTAGATGAATTGGCAAAGGAAGCGGTCGGTAAGCTGGAGGTTCCATACCATCCTGGTACCTGGGAAATCCTTAGTGAGAGGTTGGATCGGATAAATTATCGTAAACGATTGATTGCCTCAAAGGTTTTTGAAGCCGCCGTAATCTTTTTTGCAATCTTTACCCTGGTCAAATTTCTGGGCCAGATTCCCGAAGTCAGAGAATTTTTACCTCCGTCCTTAGCCCAGGAGAATGCAGAGCCAACAAGGGATGACCGGGCCGCAAACTCAGAAGCATCGACGGACCTCACTGAAGCTGCGATCGTATCTGATAGACTTTTTTCTTCGGAAGAAACTCGAACGAAGGAATTAAAGGTGGTCGAAAGTGCAGACCCCCAGATTTCTTCAGATCCACTTGAAATACTTCCCTTACGAACCCAGTCCGTTATTAATTCCAACTCCTCAAGATCAATTGCTACGCACCGAGATGTGCACATTGCCGATTTAATCGAATCAAGAGATCTGGCATTGGAGAGTATGGTGCCAGTGCTGACGGAGCAAAAAAAGCACGAATATGTGACGATGCTCCCGGTGTATGATATGGCAATGCTCCAGGCTGAAACTGCCCACGATTTTCATGTGGTTTCCTCCGTACCACAATCAAAAGTGGTGACCAAGATTGGAGTATTTCATCAGCAAAATTGGCATGTACTCAATAGATTGGTATACATCCTGGGGGGTGGCGTGATTAATCAGCAAAAGCCGCTGCAGACCGGTGGCAACGGATTTGTAACAAATGTTCAGTTCGGAAGATTAGGATTCGACTTAGGTGGGAACTATACGAGATTAAAATATGTCGCTGGCGATGGAACAAGTGTGATTGAAAAATTACAGGTTCCGCTTAATATTCGGTATATCACAAAAGAAACCCGATACGCTGATTTTTATGCGCTTGCTGGTGGATCACTACATGCAGTCATGCGTGCAAAATATGCTCCTCCCAGCCTTGCTGCCGCTGCCCCGGATGGAGACAGTAGATCCAATCAAAAATATAATGACGGACTTCTGGAGGGAGGTTACCGGGAAGGTAATACCTATTACTCTGCAAATGCGGGTTTTGGCGTTGATATCCCAATTACAAAAAATATTGGTCTTTTCTCAGAAGTAATCTATCAGCAACATTGGCAAAAACGAATTGGTTACACAGAAGACAAAATCAGCACTTTTTCGGTCAATTTAGGAGTGACTACCAAACTGTAATGGGTATACAAGGTGTTATACCTTCTATGAAAATATTCAACCATTTTTCTTTCCTCTTTTTAGTTGTCATAATCTTTTCCACCTGTAGTGTTTCAAAAAAAGTTTCAGATTCGAAACCGGTAGATCATCAGGAGTGGACCAAATTGTTATCAGCGCATGTATCGCCTCAAGGATGGGTCGACTATCCGGGGTTCCAGAGGGACAGTCTGAAACTGAAAGCCTATTTAGAGCTATTAAGTAGCTCCCATCCCAACGATAAATACTGGTCCAGAGATGAACAGTTGGCCTACTGGATCAACGCCTACAATGCTTTCACAGTTAAACTTATTATTGATCATTATCCGGTCGAAAGTATCAAGGATATTAAAAAGGGCATTCCCTTCGTCAATACGGTCTGGGATATTAAGTTTATCAGTATAGAAGGGCATGAATATGATCTGAATAATATAGAACACGGAATTATCAGAAAATACTTCGATGAGCCCCGAATTCACTTCGCGGTAAATTGCGCCAGTGTGTCCTGCCCAAAACTGTTGAACGAAGCCTACACTGCTGGACATCTGGAAGAACAACTTACCAATGCGGCAGAAGGTTTTTTAGCAGATCCCCTCCGAAATAAAGTTTCTGAATTCAAAGTATCCAGCATATTTTCCTGGTTTAGAGGAGATTTCAAGAAGGAGGCTGGTTCCTTGATTAAATTCATAAATAAATATGCTCCAGAGCCGATCCCCGAGAACTCGGAATTGACATTTTTAGACTATAATTGGCAGTTGAACGAAAAGAAATAACCTTTTTATTCACAAATGAGTTTAACCGCCCTCATCTATTGTCACAGCACTGTAAAAATTAACCAACAGCCTTGTTTAGAAGCAGATTCAGCGATTTTTTCTAGTGGAAAAGAATAGATACGATTCTTTGAAAAAGAAAACCTTTTCTAAACAAAAAGCTCCCATTAATTAATATTTCAAAATAGTCTTCTGTGTGCTGAATTTCAGACTGATGAAAATCACTTCTGAGCATGTCGCAGTGCTTTTCAAGACATTTATTTGATGATTAAATTGATCTATATGCCTTAGCTGACTACCAAAGTGGTAGAGGGTTTTACTATGGTCTAAAAATCATCTCATCTTGAAAAGAACTGAAACACTTGATACGTTATGGTCATTTCAAAAGGCCAACGGATATCTGTCAAATAAATTCTTAACTGAAACTGCTGGTTCGCTGGGTATTTCCCGGATTGAATTGGATGGAGTCGTCTCGTTTTACCATTTTTTACATCAGAAGAGCCGCGGTGATTTTACCATCTATCTCAATAATAGCATTATTTCTGAATGTAGGGGATATTCCAGAATAAGAGAAGCATTCGAACGGGAGACTGGGTCACTTTTTGGCAATGTCGATCCGACGGGTCAGTTCGGATTATACGAAACAGCTTGTATTGGATTGAGTGATCAGGAGCCAGCTGCACTGATTAATTTTTATCCGTTTACCAATCTGACTACGCTCAAGGTTCGAAAAATAATTTCGCAAATAAAAAAAGGAATTCCCCTTAATATGATTGCGGATGAAATTCCCGATAATATTCATTTTACACCTGGAACAGATAAAGCTATTTTTTTACGCGAATATCATCCGGGGCGTACGGTCTTGAAATTGGCAAATCTCGGAGCAAAGAAAATCCTAAATGAAGTAAAGGAAAGTAACATCAGGGGAATGGGAGGTGCCTTCTTCCCAGCCTGGATTAAACTTGATTCTTGTGCCAGGGCCAAATCGGACAAAAAATATATTGTATGCAATGCGGATGAAGGAGAACCGGGTACCTTCAAGGATAGGATTCTTCTCAGATCATACCCTGGGTTATTGTTGGAAGGTATGATCACTGCCGCCTATTTAACTGGTGCCGATGAGGGAGTAATCTATTTGAGGGCGGAGTACGATTGGTTAAAAAACCGGGTTCAGTTTGCTATTGATGATTTCAATAAGAAGGGATTCTTAGGTAATTCCATTGCCGGAATAGATGGCTTTAATTTCATGGTTCGCATCCAACTTGGGGCCGGAGCTTATGTGTGTGGAGAAGAAACGGCCTTACTCAATTCAATGGAGGGGAAAAGAGGGGAACCCCGGGTAAAACAGTATTTCCCCACTGAATGTGGTTTCCTGAATCGACCCACATTGGTTAATAATGTGGAGACGCTGTGTTCCATAGCCAGAGTGGTAGAATTAGGGTCTGCACATTTTCTGAAGTCAGGCAGTAAAAAGTCTCCGGGTACCAAAATAATCAGTGTTTCCGGTGACTGCCACTTGCCGGGCATTTATGAAATTGAGTGGGGTACGAAAGTTTCAGATATACTGAAATGGTGTCAGGCAGAGAATCCCTATTATATACAGGTTAGTGGACCAAGTGGTCAGTGTTTATCTCAGGAGGATTTTGACCGTGAAGTATCGCCGGAAGATGTTCGTTGTGGGGGGTCCTTTATGATTTTCAATGCTAACCGGGATGTTTTGGCCATTCTTCAGAATTTTGCCCGGTTCTTTAAACATGAATCTTGTGGAGTATGTACTCCATGCAGAGCCGGAAATTTTATCATAGAACGGAAATTGGAGAAAATTGCCAATGGACTGGCTCATAAATCGGACTTTGATGAATTGAGACAGTGGGGGAGGATTATGAACCATACCAGTCGATGTGGATTGGGCCAGACGGCGACCAATTCCCTATTGGTTGCGATTGATAAATTCGCTGATTTCTTTGCAGAAAAAAAAAAAAAAAATGGAATGAGTAAAAAATTTGAC
>JAGQWZ010000513.1 GCA_020436835.1 Saprospiraceae bacterium
CAAATCTACGATTTGCGTAGTCGAATTTATCCCGACGGACGAAGGAACGGCGGGATTGTTATTTAATACCCCGTCCTTTATTTAAATCGATTCACTTCCTTTGACTTTCCAATCAAGGACAGCAAATCTACGATTCGCATAGTCGAACCCAGTCCTGACCATCCTTGGATGCGGCATGGATTTATGCTGACCGAGGCAGTGGCATCAACATATCCCGAACAACGGAGGGAGCGGCGGGATTGTTATTCTTCTTGTCCTTTTTCCAGTTCGATTCACTTCTCTGGTCAATCTCATCACGATCCTCACTCCCTAAAATAATTAATGGCTTCCAGAACCGCTACTTTATTCCGGCGACTCAAAGGCACCGTATGGCCACCAACTATAAGCGTACTTTCCTGCAGGTTTACCGAGTCTATTTTTTCCTGATTAACCAGGAAGGATCTGTGGGTCATTAGAAAGTTCTGATGAATGAACCGCCGGGAAAGCTCGGATAACGACATCTTCAGTACATATTTTTTATCCTTCAGGTGAATGATGCTATAATTGGCGTCCGCTTCGATGTAAAGAATATTGGTGACCACCACTTTGTCCAGATTCTGATTTTGCCGGACGAAAAAAGACTGCTCAATGGCATCTTTAAAATCATTTTCTTTTTGAGCCTCCCCGGACAATATTTTTTTCCTGAGCGCAAGCTCAATAGCGCGTTGAAGTTGGAGTTCCTGAAATGGTTTTATGATAAAATTGACGGCATCGGTACGGCTTGCACGTTTGAAAGTGAATTCATCCTTCAGTGAGGTAATAAATATCACCGGTATTTCGTAATTGGCGTGAATCTTTTCCGTGAGTTCGATGCCATCATAGATCCCTTTTATATGAATATCCATGAGAATCAGATCCGGTAATTTTTCCTTCAGGAGATTAAGCACCGAAGAACTTTCGTTTAGAGATGCCAGCACCGAATAGCCTAACTTGTCGACCAGCATTTCCAACTGATCAGCATAAAGTATTTCGTCTTCAATGATCAATATATCCATAGCAGGATTTTTACCTTGGTCAGGCTGCCCGGGGCAAAGTGAATAAAATATTTGATCCCTGGTCAATTTTACTGTCGATCTCCAAACGACCCTGATTAAGTTCCACCAGCTCCTTGCATAAAATCAGACCTAAGCCGGTTCCCTTTTCACCCCCGGTACCAGTATTGTTTTTTCCACTTAGGGTAAATAGCGCGTTCAATTTTTCCTGGTCCATCCCAATACCCGTATCATTCACATATACCTTGACTACCGAGTTATCGCTTGCGATGGCCCCGATTTCAATGGTGCCTCCCCTTTCGGTAAATTTCAGCGCATTACTGATTAAATTCCGCAGGATTATATTGAGCGCCCGCTCATCTACCTGGACATAGATGTTTTCGGTCAGCGTATTGCGTATGGTAATCTCCTTGACACTGGCATGCATCTCGAACATTTGAATAACCTCATCGAAAACCCGGTTCATACAAATCCTGTCCGGAACATTGGGAAGCATACCTTGCTGGATGAGCGCCCAGTTCAATAGATTATCCAATAACCGGGTCAGACTTTTCGCAGTCGATCCGATTTTATCCGCAATGCCTTCTAATTTCTCTTTATGATCCTTTTTCAAATAGTATTTCACTTGTTCACCCACGCCTTCCAGCGCGACGATCGGACTTCTGATATCATGAGCAATAATGCTGAAGAATCGATCTTTGGTGTGGTTCAACTCGGCCAGTTGTTTGTTTTTTGACTCCAGAAGTGCTTTAGCTTTTCTCAACCTGGAATTTAAATACAAACCAACCACCAGAAAGGCAAACAATAAAATGGCAAAACCGAGATAGAGTCGATTTCTGGAAGCCAGTAAATTAGCCTGAACGACGGCCGCTTCTTCAGCACTTTTATATTCGTTTACATTCTGGCGTACCTGCTCTGCTCTCAAGATCTCTTGTGCCTCCGACAATTCCAATGACTTTTCATGCTCATAAAGCTGATGGAAAAAAGATAAGGCGGACTGATAATTTCCGCTGCTTTCCTCGATTTCGGACATCAACTTCAAATTGTCGCTGATCAGATCACCCCGTCCTGCTTTCTGTGACAAATCCAGTGCCTCCCGGCAAGCCTCCATGGCAGCCTTGCGCTTATCCTGCAGGACGTAAATCCCGGCAAGGTCGGTCAGCGCCCGGGCCTCGGATTGCTGGTCGGCGCGGCTGCGGCTGAAATCCAGCACTTGCCGGATAGCCCCGGCCGCTTCATCATACTCTCCGGTCAGTCTGTAGAGATTCGCAAATTGCCGGATCAGAAAGTTAATGGAAGCGGAATCACCAAACTGGTGCGCCATTTCCCTGCATTCTTCCAGGGCCTGGCGGCTGTTCCCGATTTCTTCTTTGGTCAGATAGATGCCGATTTGCTGGGTGGAAACATGCAGATAACGAAGGGTATCCTTTTTGGCGAGATAGTATTGCCGGCTTTTTTCATATTGCAAGTTTGCCTGCTCATAGTCTTCCAGATCCCGGAAAACATCCCCCAGATGCACTTGCAGTTGCGCAACATCCTGGTCTACTTCCAGTTCTTCGAAAATGAGGAGACCCTCCTGCAGATAGGTGAGGGCCTGCTGATAAGCCCCTCTTTTGTCAAACAAAACACCAAGTTTTCCGCATATCCATGCGTGGGTATCCTGAATGTCACCTTCGTTAGACAAATTATAAGCCTTAAGCAGGGTAGCTTCGGCTTCTGCTAATCTCCCCAGGGCATCCTGGGTTTCAGCCAGATAGACAAGTGCCTGGGTGAGATTGCCGAGACCTTTATCGGCATACATGGCACTTACCCGTCCCAATCGATGATGGTCGTCCGGATCTGAGGCAACTTTTTCGAAGGCCTGCAGAGATAATTCGAAATAATGCAGGGCTTCATCATGTTGGCCGATATTCCTTAACGCAACGGCGAGGTTCTTATACGAATTGCCCTGGTTCTTGACGGTCACCCGGTCATCAAAAGAGCGGATGGACTTTCGTAATATCGTGATGGCCCTGGCATTATCACCTTTTTCATAAATATAGTTTTCAGCCTGCTGGTACATGGCGAACGCCAGGGCATCCGGATCACCGGAGGATTGGGCCAGATCAATGGCTTCCTGACATAATCGCAGCGCCTTATCGGAATTATGCTCATACATATAAGCCTGGATATTCTCCATAATTTTGACATTCGATTGTCCGGCCAGATCGTTCGTTTCCACCGCAATTTTCCTGGCCATGTCGATGGTTTTCCGGAAGGACGTCTGATCCGCTAGTAAAGCATAAAGGCGGGAAATCCCAATCAGGTAATCGATCTGATCATACCCGGGTTCAGCCTGGAGATATAGCTGGTAGAGACTGTCAATGATCATGAGGTTTTGATTGTCCTCCTGCGCCGGGAGAATCCACCCCGGAATGGTACATAACAAAATCAGTAAAAGCTTTTTCATGGTATTTTTGGCTGTCCGACAATCTCTGTCCAAAGTGAAAATAGTGCATTTAAGGTAAAAATCTGCGCGGGAAACCACTAATCCCTCTGCCTTTACCTTTCGCCCACCTGCTTCGACCGTTCGTGTACGAAACCTGAACCGGCGCCGCATTTTATCTGAAATTGTTCAGGTAAATGAGATTAATGCGTAGAGAAATTATTTCGAAAAAAGGCCCGGCCTGCAAGAGTGAAGACCGAAAACCAGAGAAATAATTAAGGAAATGGCAGAAGAAATAATGATGCTTTAAGCAGGTAAAGCTTTCACCGAAAAATAATCAATAAAAAATGATCTGGTCATCATCACATCTATCCCGGAGAGAATCCGAAATTCTCAAATTAATTGCCTTCGAATATTCCAACCGGGAGATCGCAAACAAGCTTTATATCAG
>JAGQWZ010000514.1 GCA_020436835.1 Saprospiraceae bacterium
ATTATCTATGGTGGAGCCCACAAATGGATTCCGGACGAATTATTTCACTCTTGCCCGGATTTTGAAGTTGTGCAGTTTAACGAATTAATGACTAACAAAAACAGTACTTACCAATTTTAATTCAGATGGTCTGAATATCCCAATAAAATTCCAGCGTTGAGGAAAGCTCTATAAATCAATTTCAAAATGAGATCATCCTTTGCTTTATTTTCGTTCTTAATATTATTTGGCTGCCACCAGTCATCCAATAATCCCCCTGAATTAACCAGGTCCCAGCAAGTCAGCAAGAGAGCGCATGCTTTTTTTCAGACTTTTGCCGATCGAAACGACTGGGAAGCGTTTTGCTCCTTCTACCGGGAGGATATGTTTTTCCAGGATATAATGTTACAAATAGAGCTGGATAGCCTCTGGCAGTTCAAGCGATTTTATGCCTGGGACTCCCCTGATTATGAGTTTGAAAAACTCACACCGGAGCAGCCACATCTCACCGTTGTCAATCTGATCGCGAATGATAGTAGCGCTATGGCCACCGGCCACTTCAATCCTTTCTATTACAATGGTGATCTGATCGATACGGAATGGGGTATGGAGTTTACCATCATTCTGTACTTTGATCAAGACCTCAAGATCGTAAAACAAACGGATTGGATCGAATACGATGATTATGCCCTGGAGGCCGTAATTGAACGGTGCCGGAAGTTTGGCTTTCGGGCCCCTCCAGCCTGGTTGGATCTATCAAAATAACACATGGAATCCTTCCAATTTCCTCTATTAATTCCGGAAATAACCCTGGATGTTTTCTCCAGGTAAAGACAGAAAATACCGACCTCCAGGATGCGATACTATACCTTGGTGGTAAAAACCAGCCTGGAGAACCAAGGTACATAAGCGCCATGGAGGCTTAAGCATTATTGATTTTTACTTATTATATCATGAAAATTAAGTTCATACTTCTGACCTTGCTTCTGCTGTTCTCGAGAGGATGTGACTTTTATTCAACCAGCCTTTGGATCTTTGAGAATCCTTCAGATGAAACAAATCCACTGTCGCAGGTTTTTGGAATGGGCTGGACCGGATTAATTCTTGTTAACTTGATCCTGGTTGGGTTTATCATTTATGGTTTTTATCAATACTCGTTCGCGCCTTCCGCCCACAAACGGACCCGGAAGCCAGAGAAACTGACCGATTTTGTATCCGAGCTTTACTTCGATGAAAAAGGGAAATTCTGGCAGCTATTTTACAGGATGCCGAAGAATCGCAAAATATTGATCGGACATACCGGCTATGTGCTGATCCGGGTTATTATTGTTGCCAGCTTTTTGGCGACTATACATAACCTTTGCCAGTATTATAATGTCCCTGCCTATGATTCATTTAGAGACTTCGTCGGAAGACCTCTATCTGTTATTTATGCAATTGTGTTGCTGTCCCTCGCCTATTTCACCTACAGACTCTGGAGAAAGGAATATGACCTGAGGTGAATTGCTTTGAGCTGGTTTTCGTCATTTCTGCTAAAGAATAAATTTCGAAATCTCTTCCTCAAGAAAACATGCATTTCCTGATTTGGTGTGCGGTAGATCAGGAATGTCGCAATCGCCCTTGAGTGAAGCCGCAATCGCACTGGATCAGCGTTCCAGAAATTCGTTTATTTTGAAGGAGTTATCGAACTGAGGAGGTAATACATAATTAATTATAAATAATGGAACATAGAAAAGTAGAAAACCCCGTGGTATGGTTTGAAATTTATGTTGCGGATATCGAAAGGGCCAGAAAATTTTATGAAACAGTTTTTCAGATTGGATTAAATGAAATGCCGGTACCGGACATCGGAGAGGAAATACAGATGCTATTTTTTCCCGCCAATATGGAATCCCAAAACAGGGCTTCCGGTTCTCTTATAAAAATGGAAGGGATGAATCCTGGTGGTAACAGCACAATCGTGTACTTCATGAGTGAAGATTGCAAGCTTGAAGAGGCCAGAGTTGTAGACGCCGGAGGCAAAGTTTTTAAGTCTAAAATGTCACTGGGTGCGTATGGTCATATGGTACTTGCAACAGATACTGAAGGGAATATGATCGGAATCCATTCAATGAAATAAACTGTCCAATACAACTATGAAATATAGAACCAAAATTATTCAGACTGGTAACAACACCGGCATTGAAATAACTGAAAGTCAATTAGCAGAATTAGGCGGAGGTAAAAGACCCCTTGTCGTAGTTACCATTAATGGTTACAGTTATAGAGGTGCAGTAGGAAAAATGAAAGACAAGTTCATGATCAGTCTAAGCGCAGAAAATCGCAAGAAAGCGAACGTCAATGGAGGGGATGAGTTGGAGGTTCAAGTGGAATTAGACACCCAGCCCAGAATAGTAGAGATTCCAAAAGAATTAGACCGTGAACTCGATAAATCACCAGGTTGCAGGGAAAAATTTGAGAAATTGGCACCCAGCAAGAAAAAAGCCATGGCTTTGTTGGTTAGTTCTGCCCGGTCGGATGAAACCCGTAACAGAAGAATTCAAAAAATACTATCTGAATTAAAATAGTCGGAATACACATTTTCCAGTGTTGTATTTCGCAGGATAAGGATTTTCGGGAATATTGAAGAAATCTGGAATACGGTGAGCTATAAAATTGGCCTGGTGGACCTATTACTGTTCCGGGATTCCCACATTAAACGAAATGTTTGAAGAAATAGATTGGTGACATGAAGCCAGGTAGAAATATCGAATTAAGGAGTTGCGAAAAAGGCCACTTATACAAGAAAAGCAGCAATTGCCCTACCTGTCCGGTTTGCGAAGCTGAAAGGCAACCAAAACACGGATTTCTTTCCCCACTGGCTGCTCCGGCAAGACGAGCATTAGAGAATGCAGGTATCCTGACATTGCAATCGCTGTCCGAACACACGGAAGAAGAAATCCTGAGTTTGCACGGGATGGGCAAAAGCTCCATACCCAAACTGAAAAAGGCTTTGGATCAGGAAGGACTCTCCTTTAAAGAACACTAGGATGCATATGGAATCTATGACGACCCGAATTACCTGTTCTTTAATAGAATTGTCCCTAAACAGCAAGCATTGTGACAGGACTGGCTGTCAGGAATTGATCACCCCCTTTTAGCTGTTCAGCTCCCCTCTCTGCAATGAGAGGATTAAGAGTCTTATCCAGAGCTATTTTTATTTTTTATCCGAATAAAAATCACAAATAATTTGCGCAACTGAATAGTTGCGTTTATATTTGCAACCAATTGGTTTCTTAACGCAAATAACGACACACGATGAAACGAGACATTTTCCAGGCGATAGCCGATCCCACCCGACGGGCCATTTTAGTTTTAATTGCCAGCCAGGCACTGACTCCTAATGCCCTGGCGGAACGATTCGATATGTCCCGTCAGGCAGTTTCCAAGCACATCAAGATTCTCAATGAATGTGACCTCCTGGAACAGGAAAAAGTAGGAAGAGAAATCCATTATCAACTCAAAGTGGATAAAATGAAAGAAATAGACCGGTGGCTAGAGCAATTCCGGCGGATCTGGGAAACCCGTTTCGACCAACTTGAAGATGTGCTTAAAAAGATTAAATCAAATCGATAAAAATCAAATATTATGGAATTCATAGTGAACAAAGAAAACAGCAGTGTACAGGTAAAACGTACATTTGAAGCACCTCAATCCGACGTCTGGGCAGCCTGGACTGAGCCAGAAATTTTAGATCAGTGGTGGGCCCCAAAACCTTTTAAGTCCAGAACTAAGTTCATGGATTTCCGGGAAGGAGGAAGACGTTTATATGCTATGGTAGGACCAAACGGAGAAACACATTGGGCGCTGGCAGACTACACCTCCATCAGCCCCAAAACGAATTTTAAGCTCTTAAGTGGCTTTTGTGATGAAACCGGAAATATTAATCAGGCGATGCCTCAGTCGACCTGGAATGTCGATTTTCATGAAGCAGATGGAGTGACTACGGTGCAGGTACTGATTAAACACGACTCGCTGACTGATTTGGAAAAAGTGATCGAAATGGGATTCAAAGAAGGTTTCACCGCCACGCTGGAAGAATTAACCAGGTTGCTGGAAATAAAAAACTGATAAATAGTAAAATAATGACCAATGTAAAAACAGTTTCGAGAAGCCGGCGCTGGCTGGCACGTTCAATGAGCGGCATTGTTATTCTTTTTATGCTTATGGACAGTATCATGAAATTTATCCAACCCCCCACCGTGGTAGAATCCACCGTTGCCCTTGGCTTTGGTGAAGATCAGATTCTGCTGTTGGCAGTTCTTGGATTGCTTTCTACACTATTGTATACTTATCCTAAAACCTCCATTCTGGGGGCTGTTTTACTGACAGGATACTGGGGTGGAGCTATTGCCACGCATGTGCGGCTTGACAATCCCCTGTTTACCCATATTCTTTTTCCGGTCTATCTGGCTATTTTAGCCTGGGGAGCAATATGGCTGGTAAATGATGCACTGCGCGACCTGTTTCCTGTGAAAAAATAAGGGTCCACATCGGGGAATTTAATTTGACCGGTAATTCTCAAAAATTAATAAATGGAATTCAATCCAAATAATCAAATAGTTAAATATTGCCTTCAGGGTATGGCACTGGAAGAAAATGGCAGTACCACCGAAGCACTTAATGTCTTTGAACAAGCCTGGAAAGAAGCCTCAAACGATTTTGAAAAATATCTGGCAGCGTATTTTGTGGCCCGGCAACAGAAGGAACCCTCCGACAAACTAAAATGGCTGGAAACAGCCATACAGTTTGCCTTAAAAGTGAATGATGATGGAGTGAAAAGTGCTTTCCCCGGTATTTACGCAGACATTGCCAAATGTTACGAGAACCTGGGGGAATCCGGAAAGGCAGAAGAGCACAACAAACTTACGGCTTCCTTCAAAGATAAACCGGCAGACAAGGGTCCCTTTTATCATGGCACCAGGGCAGACCTACCGGTTGGTGATTTCTTAACCCCGGGTGGCCAATCTAATTATAAAGCTGATTTAAAAATGAATCACATCTATTTTACCGCCCTGTCGAACAACGCCGGACTGGCGGCCGCATTGGCCAAAGGGGATGGCCAACAACGAGTCTATATTATTGAGCCGACCGGTAATTTTGAAAATGATCCCAACGTGACCGATAAAAAATTTCCGGGAAATCCCACTCGTTCCTATCGCTCCTCCTCACCCCTAAAGATCGTTGGAGAGGTCACCGATTGGGTAAGAATAACACCGGAAGAACTGAAAGTGTGGCAAAATAAATTGGACAAAAATAAAGGTGAGATTATTAATTAGACGGGAGACGGAAGACGGGGCAGTGATGACCGGAGACAGAAGACCGAAGACGGGAGTGGAGACGATCGACTAACCCCGAAGGGGTGAAATTATATTAACCCCGGATGCAGCGCAGCGAAATCCGGGGGATAATGGGTAGAACCACCAACCCCAGCGGGGTTGAAAGTTGCCAGATGTCCGGTGTCTATTGCGAAGCAGACGTGTTGGTACCCCTGGCACCTTTGGTACTTCTGGTACTGTGCGGTAGAGACGGGAGACGGAAGTCGGGGGAGAGTGAAGACCGGAGACAGAAGACCGAAGACTGGAGAGGAGACGATCGACTAACCCCGGAGGGGTGAAATTATATTAACCCCGGATTCAGCGAAGCGAAATCCGGGGGGGATACTCGGCAGAAGAACCCAACCCCGGAGGGGTTGAAGGTTGTCGGATGTCCGGTGTCTATTGCGAAGCAGACTTCCTGGTACCCCTGGCACCTGTGGTACTTCTGGCACTCTTACGGCTGACCACTGAAAACTGAATGTTGAATACTCGAATTATAGGCTAAGGAAAAGGCTGAGGCTAAGCAGACTTTGTCGTACCCCTGTCACCTGTGGTACTTCTGGTACTTTTACCCCGTAACTGATCATAAGTAGACTAAAGACCAACTAGCTAAAGACCAAAGACCTTCCTCTCCTTGTAGTTAAATCCCAGCCAGATACCAATGATGAGCGAGGCTCCTGCCAACACATCAAACCAGAGAGGGTCACCGCTGATCTGCCGGGAAATTAAATAGCCGGTTTCCAGGGTGACGATGAGGGAAATGACCAGGGGTACGACGAAATGATGGGCACCGGCGATCAAGCGGGCGATGAAGCCGGCGAGGACAGCCGCCAGAAAGGTCGCTGCACCACCCACGACGAGATCAAACAACGGTGAACTTCGATATCGGATACCATCAAATAATACTTCCTGGGCTATCGTAGTCAGCAGAACCAGACTGATCTCACCACCGATAATAGCCAGAATAACCAGTGTCCATTTTTTAAAAGTCATTCTCTTATCTTTCAGGACACTTTCTCCGCCTTGAGACTGAGACCTGGCTCGCTGAGGGTTAATGATTTTACGATTTCATTTTCAATGTCAAAGGTGACCTGTACGGAGGGGGACCCGTTATAAAAGAACTTATTATCTCCGCTTTTGTAAAGGGCTCCTCCAAATTCACCGATGGGTGCCAGGGCCATCAGCTTCCGCATATTCAATTTGATGCTGAAACCTTCGTGCTCTTTTTCTCCATACATGTAATCGCCCAGGTATTTGGTCTGCTCCCCGGCACTCAAGGTGACATAATCTTCTCCTCCTGCATCCCCCAGGTTTTCCAGGTACTCTATCGTTCTTTGTACATTTTCCACTTCAAGGGAAGTCATTTTGTCTTTCATATGTTCTCCGGCGTAGGCATGGTCCAGCAAGCTTATCCCGTGCGGCCCCATCGTGCGCTGAATGCCGGGCACCGATTCTATCGTTGCTTTTACGATCTCCAGCTGTCCCAGCATAGCATGGGTGAATATGGTGGGTCTGGCTCCTTTCCCGATCAGATAGAGTGCAATATCCCTTCGTCCTACATGTGAGGCAGCACCGACGGCCGATTCAAAATCACCGAAACGCCAATCCCATGCCGAACGGGCCAGCTCCGGTCTTTCATCCACCAGTTTCTTCACCGCCTCCAAATCAAAATGGGATTTTCCTACCACATCGGACACGATTTCCGGATCGATGTAGGGGAAATGTTCCGGGATCGTATTCATTTTGGGTTCCGCCTTACCTGCTTTTGCGGAACTGAAAGTATAGGTCAGGCCCAGGAAGCCCAATGCGGAAGTTCTGATAGCGGTTCTTCGATCTAAAGATGATCCCATGTAGTCCGATTTTATTAATTAAAAAATGTATTAATTATTTTTCCCTTTCGCAAGTCGATGTCAGAAGTAAATCGATTGTCTCACTTTAAGTTATAGACATTTTAATCGTGACGCCGGATTTTTACACTACCGGATACTCAATTTATGCGAACGGCAAATATCTCCGGACCAGCGTTGACTTCGGGTCTGATCCTTTTCAGACCGCTACCGGGAAACCCGTTTCCAGATATATTGTCGATTTTGTACCCACTTCTCATTTTCAACATGATAGGATTGCGTTTTTTGTTCCCCGTCTTTTAACTCCACGATATGGCCCGAGACAAAGGAATGACCGCTGGGACTGGTGAAAGTCTGCAGGGATTTAGTCTGATTTTCTTCATTCTGCTCAATGGTACCCTGACCGGTCGTTCCATCCCGTCCGATTTGCAATACTTTCAGTTCCCCGGCTTCCGGATCCCAGTATTCAATAAAATCCCAGACAGTTCCGATGTCTTTTTCATCTTGCATACAGAATAATCTGCCTCGGAGGTAGCTATCGCCCAGGCCGTACTGCCACTGCTGGCCGTAGGCATCGTAAGGTTCCTGCTCGCTCTTAAAAGGTGTGTTATCGGCTATCCAGATTCCATCACCCTCGGTTCTATGCGCCCAGTTTTTACGGATCCACTCCGGAACGGTGTCCCTGTCTATCGCGAATGAAAATGTTGTTCTGATTTGGTTTTTTGGAGGAAAAAAGTGTGCCTTACCAGGTTCAAGAAACAAGGCTTCGGAGACTACAGCCGGACCACTATCAAAAGCGGAGGCACTTGATTGAAATAGCCAGGGTGACAGGATAATTATTAATGTCGTCATCACAATTCAATTTATTCCTGAAATAACTTTAACCGCTTTGGTGATTGAGAAAATCCTTCGAGCTCAGGAGACGATCAAGTTAAAACACTTCTAATTTGTTTTTGTACTTATTATACAATGGTTCCTTTGACGTATGCGAAATGAGTTTAAAGCTATGTAAATGAAGGTAGCAGTGTCTTTTATTTTGAATAAGTTTTAAGGCTCCTCTTTACAGCAAATTACATCCCGTAAATACCTTGTAATAGATGCCATGACGATCAGTAAAGCGGGTGGAAAGTATAAGGGAACATATACTGATACTTACGTTGATACTAAATTGGGGACCATCGAATTATATTTTGATGGAACATCATGGAAAGGGACATGGGGAGAGCCGGCCATAGGCAGAAAAGGAAATTTATATGAGATCTCAGTAGATGAAACAGGTACACAGATTTCAGGTAAATATGATGTCACTGCAGATGGTGGAAAGGGTTTTAGGAAAGATGTTCAATTCAAGTTTACCCTGAGCAAACGAAAAGGATTAATTACTTTTTAATCGTACCAAGCTGAAATTTTCTATTGCAGAACGTCATATGTTTTTCTAAATATGAAAGAGAAACTATTATTAAATACAAATGGAAATTCCCTGCCTTTAGATTTTTTAAGTATGATTATCCGCATTAAATATGGATGCCATTGATCTTAATATATTTCTTTTGATGCAGTTTACTTGAACAATTTTGATACAAAGCAGCACATATATTTTATTTCTTGTCGTAAAGTCGATAAGATAATCCCTAAGAATCAATTTTATTTATAGGTCACTTCCTCACTGGGTATGTATCCAATCCGGTGTGCCACCGCGATTATCTGTTGATTTTCCTTTTTTTCAACTGGTTCCGTGTAGACCTTCCAGGAACCGGATTTATCGTTCTCGTCGATGATCTTATAGCCAATGGATGCGCCCGGTGTCTGACATTGGATCGCTACTTTATTTTCCAACATCTCTATTTCCGGTGCGGCGGTTACGGGCTGCGTTCCGTTTGGCCAGATCTTTTTCAACAGCTCCTCTTCCGGAATGATGCCCGTGTCATCTATTGCTTCCAACCAGCGGTCCATCTCGTCACTGAGTTCCCGGATCTTACCGGCATATTGCGGATCGTCACTCAGGTCGTGGACTTCATGGGGATCATTCCAGGTATCAAAAAATTCAAAAGGTGGCTTATGGTCTCTAAACCACAATTTCTGAACGTCCGTCAGGGAGTCGGCATCCCTTAGCCGGTAGAGTTCCCGCATGATCGGCTGCTGGTCGCGATATGCCGAATGAAGGAACATAGACTTTTCAGGATAGTAATAACGGATATACTTGTACCGCTCATCGCGTACCGCCCGGTTGCAATCCGTTTCCGCATCAAAGCGGTCAGCCGCGGCATGAATATATTTCCTTTCGGTGTCGGGCTGATGTTCTCCCAGAAAATCCCGGCCGTCCATATAATCTTTGGGGGCTATTCCGGCCAGTGACATCACCGTAGGTGCAAGGTCAATAAAACTGATCAACCGGTCGTCCCGGCTACCCGCAAATTGTTGTTGAGGAAACCGAACGATCATCGGCACTTTCAGGCCTGAATCGTACAGCAGCCTTTTTTGCCGGGGTAGGGGGCCACCATGGTCGGAATACCAAAAAATAACCGTATTTTCTAACTCACCATCTTCCTCCAATTGTTGCAGGATTTCTCCCACCTGCCGGTCCATTTCCACGACGTTTGAGTACATACGGCGTACGTCCCTTCTTCCTGTTTCTGTATCCGGCAGATAGGGTGGAACCGGCACCGTGAGATTGCTATCCACCTGCCAGGGATCGTCTGCTTTTGCCCAAATTTGCGATTCATGGGTCACCCCAAAATTAAAGACGGCAAAAAAGGGCTGACCGCGTTCGCGATTTCTCCAATGTGCCTGATTACTGCTCTCGTCCCAGGCAGTGGGGGTTTTATTAAATTGATAATCCTCTTTGCTATGATTCGTACAGTAATAACCTTTCATCCGCAGCCATTCGCTCATCATGCGCGTACCCTGCGGAGGGATGGCTTCATAGGGAGTCAGACCTTCCGGCAGATACATCGGATTTCCTCCGTTGCGCATGTGTCCGGCGGCAATCCGGGTCGGATACATGCCGGTCGCGATCGCTGCCCGTGACGGAGAACAAACCGGAGCCGGTGAATAGAAGTTATCAAAACAAATACCTTGTGCAGCAAGCCGGCTGAGGGTGGGGGTTTCTATCGTACTATCGCCATAGAAGGGAAGGTAAGGACTTAGATCTTCCGCCACCAGCCAGAGAATATTCGGCCGCTCAGGCAATACAACGTCATCATATTTAACTGCTGGTTCGTCTTCCGGCATTTCACTTTGCCGGTTTTCGGTACAGGAAAAGAACAGCAGGAAAAGTGCAATTAATCTGAGCGAAGAGGATATCGATTTGAAAGCGATCATGGCACCAGTTTTATAAATCCACCGTCAATGGGATAGTCGCAGCCGGTAATAAAAGCTGCCTCCTCCGAACAGAGATAAACGGCCAGGCTGGCAATTTCATCCGGCTGACCCATCCGTCCGATTGGCTGGGATTTCTCTAATTGGGCGAAGACCTCTTTCTCTTTGCCCGGATAATTCTTTTTCAGGTAGGCATCGACAAATGGTGTGTGAACCCGGGCCGGTGAAATGGAATTGCACCGGATATTGTCATTGATGTAATCCAATGCCACCGAGTAGGTCATGGTTAAAACGGCGCCTTTGGTCATGGAATAACCGAATCGATCGGCAATACCTACCGAACCGGCGACCGATGCCATATTGAGAATAGTACCTCCGCCGGCTGCTTTCATCAGGGGGATTACGGCGTAAAGACAATTATACACGCCCTTGATATTGACCGAATAAAGCCGATCCAGATCTTCTTCTTTGGTCTGCTCTACATTGCCTACAAAACCGATCCCGGCATTATTGACCAGGATATCGATCCGACCCTCCTGGGAGATTTGCTTAAACGTCTCCATGACCTCTGCTTGTTTGGCCACATTGCAAATGTGAGTCTGACACTTGCCTCCGTCACTTTCAATTAATTTCTTTACCTCCAGTGTATGCTCCTGATTAATATCCAGGATGTGGACATTGGCTCCCTGTTTTGCGAATTTTAGGGCAATGCTTCTGCCGATACCACTGCCGGCACCGGTAATGACCGCCGTCTTATCCTTCAAAGAAAATGCACTCATTTATAATATTCGATTGAGTTAGAAATAGATATAGCGACGAATATCGGAAAAAGTTTTATTCTCTTCAATAGAAGATTTGCCTACTATGATTCAGCAGAATATATATTTTGAAATAAAGTAATATGAAAAATGTTTTTCAACTCTGGCAGATTTGGCAGCATATTTGACTACCCTATATATGACAGCTCGTTAATATATATTTTACAATCAGTCTGTCGGTACAATAGAAGTTGATCGGTGATTATTTTTTTGAGGAGCAAAATAGGTTTACTACATTTTTTTCTCAATAAAGAACTATTAGAGATCCCGTTCAGGATGATCTCAATTTAAGTTCGCCTTCACAGGTGTAATTAAAAATCTTTTTTCCGGATTATTTTTTGTGCGTAGAGGAAGGGCACTGAGACCCAGAAAAAAAGAACAACAAAAATAGCGATAGATCCATTTGTCTTACCCAGAAACTCCTCCAGGACTGCCCCGGTGTAGCCCATTATTGCGCTAATATCCAGTTTCATTAAAATTAAAATTCTTGCCAGGTCGATCGGATTGGACATGGTAAGAAACAGGGTGGCTTTTTCCAGCGGGTAATCCTTGAAAAATAAAAGCAGTAATAAAAAAAGACCATCATAAATTACGGCAAAAAATAGCCAGATAAAGATGGCAGCACCGAAACCCTTAATCCGGTTATTGTGAAGTAAGCCGACGACCACCGAAATAAATGCGAAAACGATCGTCAATACGATGGACATGCCCAGTACCAGGAAAAAGGTGGCTAACTGAATGTGATCTGCCTGGCCAAAAATGGCGTAGGGTACTCCGATACCGATAAGGATGCTCAGACTAAGCGACACGGCAATGCCCAGGATAAATCCGGTCAGTACCGTCCGTCTGGATACAGGTTGTGCCAGTAGAAAAGTGAGATATTCATTTGAATTGTAGTAGTACATGATGCCGTATAAGAGGCCAATTAGAGGGGCGAGGATCAGCGTGATGTTGGAGAGACTCACGGCCACCTTAGTGAAATCATTAGTGAGATATAATAAACCGATGGTCAGTGCCAGATAAAAAAGGGTATAAATAATCAACCAGCGATTTCGCAACAAATCGGATAAAGTATATCTAAATATTTTGTACATGAGACATCTGATTTTGTGGCCGTAGAATCGAAGCAATAGCTTCTTCAAGTTTTTGTTGTTTCTGGTAACTGATCAGATCAAATGGACTTCCGTCAAAATAAATCTTCCCCTCCAGGATAAAGACAATACGGTCGGCCAATTCTTCAATAAAACTCACCAGGTGGGTAGTTACCAGGATTTGTTTTCCCCGTGATGCTTCCCTGTTGAGGAAATTCTTCAGATTGAGGTAGGAGAGGGGATCCAGTCCATTGCTGGGTTCGTCCAGAATAATCAGGGGACTGTCGTACATGAGGCCCAGTAACAGATTAATTTTCTGACGGTTACCTCCGGACAAGTGGCGCATTTTTTTATTTAATTCTCCCCCAAGCTCAAACAACTCGATCAGTTCCTTTTCTCTTGTGGTATCCGGCCTGATATCTTTTGCCATAAGGATCAATTCATGAGCGGAAAGATTTTCCGGAAAATTGACCGTTTGCGATACCTGGGAAAGATGTCTTCGGTACCGGTGTCTGGAGGCTATATTTTGACCGTTGAAGTAGATAGATCCCTGATCGGGAATAACCAGTCCAAGGATGCATTTCAGGAGCGTGGTCTTGCCGGAGCCATTGGGGCCCAGCACTGCAGTAATTCCAGGCTGGTCAAAGTTGACACTGACACCTTGGAGAACCGCCGATCGGCCGTATTTTTTATATAGATTTTCAACTTTAATCATTTTACCGGATGCATTTGAGGTAAGGGATCAAATACTTCTTTGGGAGTAAAGACCGGACTTACCTTTTCGGAAAAATTAATGATTTCGACAAAAAAACTTCGCATAAGCACGATGGCTTCCGGCACCTGGTCAAGAATATAAGAAAAGAGTTTTACCGGATAATGGGGTATGTCTCCGATATCATCCCGGTTGAGATCGTAACCAGTATACTCACTCCAATAGTTTTCTGCTATTATATTGTCGCTCAATTTAGTGCTGACGACCAGGTCCAGAGAATTGCTGATAAAATTGTTTTGCTTAATTTGATTAGTGGAGCAACCGCCGGAAAATTTTATTCCCCAACCATTTTCTCTCAATTCATTTTTATTGTAGGTTATTCTGTTGGAACCTTCCACAAAAATCCCGATGGTATTGTGATCAAAACGATTCCGGCTCACCAAAGCATCATTAATTTCTTTTAATAATAACCCATACGACGCATTACCCCAATTATAGCTGAAACGGTTGCTAATCATTTCGATATTTTTGGAAAACATCACCGCAACCCCCGACCCGTTACCATAAAATTCATTTTGATAATATTTATCGTCATTGGAAAACATAAAATGTAATCCGTAACGATTGTTGTCATGGCTGTGATTCTTGCTGATCCTGCTATTATTGACAAATTCGAAATAAATGCCATCCCGGTGGCCGCTCAGGTCATTCTCCGAAATGTCCAGTTGGTTACAATACCAGGCATGGATGGCGTTTCCGGAACCGGCTTCGGTAGTGGCCTGACCGGAAATCCGGTTATTAATGATTTTGCCTTTTCCCGTATGTTCGAGATATATCCCGAAAAAGCAGTCTTTAATCACATTATCCCGGATGATGAAATCATGTGTTTTAACCACCCGGATGGCACTTCTTTCTTTCAGGTAACTGGTCTCTACGCCAGTGAGGACCAACCCGATTATGCTGACCTTTCGGCCGGTGATCAAGAGTAATTCATCTCCATCGATGGAATGCAGGACTGCCCTGTCTTCTCCAAGCAGTGTGAGGGGTTTGGCAATGGTGACCGGGGGGAGGCGGTACGTGCCTTCTTTTATCAGCACAGTATCGTATTCGGCAGCCTGATCAATCAGTTTTTGAAGCGCGTCCAGATCGTTACCGGGTAAAAGTATGAAGGTATTTGCCTGCCCATGCACAACAGGTAATGCCAGAAGCAGAGGGAAAAGATAATATTTAAGATAGAAGCTTTTCATTCCTCAAACTCTTTGAGTAAGCCCGGCCAGCCAAACCATTGGGCATCGCTATAATTCTGCCGGTTAGCATCCAGATGTGCCGAAAGGAATCGACCCATGGGACTTGGTACATCGGGACTCAATAAAAATTCCACTTCGCTGGCATTGACGAGTTCACCTGGTCTGTCAAAAGGCGTAACCAGTATAAATGCATACCCGTCTTTGCCCTTTTCCAAAACTTCCGGCACCATGCATTCGATCGCATCGAATTTATAAATCTTACCTTTTTTAGTTACCAGCTCGGCCCCAAACCGGGAGTCGGAAAT
Organism: Saprospiraceae bacterium; assembly: GCA_020436835.1. Classification (GTDB taxonomy): domain Bacteria; phylum Bacteroidota; class Bacteroidia; order Chitinophagales; family Saprospiraceae; genus JABDMH01. Next base: position 14,675 of record JAGQWZ010000514.1, read on the forward strand.
AATCATTTTACAGGCAGAGCATTGATCTTTTCCATAGTTTATTTCCCCGGGAGATATTCGACAGGAAAGAGCGAAAGCCGCCAAACAAACGAAAATCCAGATCTTCAGATTCATCTTAATTGTTTTTCCTAAACCGGAAATAGATTGCTGAAAATGCCAGCCACCAACTGGCAATAATGAAATACCCTCCGACATGGGGAAAGGACCGGGCAACAAAATTCAGGAGTACTTTCGAACCAAACAGTGGAGGTTGAAAGGATTCATCTTCAAATTTCATCGGAGCATTTGGATCCAGGTTATGTCCATAGTCGTATTCCCATAAATAAAAATCGTAGACAGCCAGTGCCAGAGCGACGGTAAAAAGGACCAGCCAGATCACGTACAGTGGTTTCCAGTTGGTCAGGGCGAAAACGATGGCCAGTGCCGTAAACCCAAGCACGAAATAGGGAAAATAATTGAGCTCCGGAATGGCATCCGGTTCAATGGGTTTCATACCAATATAGTGATTCAGGATGTTCACATTCTGCAATGTCCCCGGAGTTTTTCCCCCGATTTTGTTCACATGAATATGCATTTCTACCCCGTCGGGATATTGAGGAGCAAGTAAAGTGATTTTCCACATAGGAAAGCTGAATAAAGTCAGCAACAGTAATCCTGCCAGGATCAGTAATAACCTGGGCCACTTGTTTTTCATGATAGCTGAAATATTTCAGATGAACGAAATGGTTTTCGTCGCGAGGAGAGGCAGACAGGTGCTCACCCCCAGAGATGATAACACCTGTCTGGTACCTGTTATGCTACATCTCTTCATCCTCTCCAAGATTCCATTTAAGCGGTGTGTCGGCGGAAGCGGGAGAGACCCGTATATAGCCCTGCATTTCCTGGTGCAGTGCCGAACAGAAATCGGTACAGTAGAAGGCGTAAACGCCCTCCCGCTGTGGTTTCCAATGTAAAGTTTCGGTCTGACCCGGCATGACCAGCAATTCGGCATTTTGTGCCCCCTGTATGGCCAATCCGTGCGGTACATCGAAGTCTTGCTCCAGATTGGTCAGGTGGACATAAACGTCGTCACCGACCCGCACTCCTTCCACATTGTCGGGAGAGAAATGGCTGCGGATGGAGGTCATATAGATGTGCACGGTGTTGCCGGTTCTTTCCACCCGGGTATCCTTTTCACCCAACGATCTATAGGGATGTTGGTTTTCTTCAATAGGATAGAACTTCTTGCTCCTGGAGACGATCCTATCGGCAGATATTCCCTGTCCATAGTGTGGTTCTCCAACCGTCGGAAAGTCTAAAAGGAGTTTCATTTTATCACCACTAATGTCATAGAGCTGAGCCGAGTGATTCATCTCCGGGCCGGTGGGGAGATAGCGGTCTTTAGTGATCTTATTGAGTGCGACCATGTATTTTCCCTCCGGTTTTCGGGAGTCACCACCTGGAACCATCAAGTGTCCGACCGAGTAATACGTTGGTGCCCGGTCCAGTACTTCCCAGGTCCCTACTTTCCATTTTACCACCTCAGAAGAAATAAAGAAGGTAGTATAGGCATTTCCCTCGTTATCAAATTCGGTATGCAATGGACCCAGTCCCGGCTTGGTCACGACACCGCCTACCACACTTTCATATTTGAGCACCGGTATGCCGGCAATGGTGGTTTCAAACGCCTGATCTTCGATTGCCTTAAGCATATTTGTGAAGGAATGCACCGTGAGATCAGCCGAGAGCTTGCCATTTCCCACGATATATTCTCCGGTCGGATCTACATCCACCCCGTGGGGAGACTTAGGTGTAGGAAGGAAGTACACCAGACCCGGACAATCTTCCGGAGTCAACACTTTAACCGTGTTCACTTCTGTCGAGGTAGCAACGTGGGTACTTTCATCATAGCGGTTCACAAAGTGCCTGGCGGGTATGTCCCTGCCTTTACCTGCAGCAAGATACTCTTCGGCTTTTTTCCAATTTACCGCTGCAATAAAGTCCTTGTCATTCTGCGATGCGGTGACTTCCAGCAAGGTGTGACTTTGCTCCGTGTTGTAGGTAGTGAAGAAAGTCCAGCCGTGCGATTTTCCTTTGCCGGAGTGTGCGAGATCGTAATCAAAAGCCGGAAGCAAGACCTGAAAGGCAATATTCATTTGCCCATCGTCAGCCACTTTGATGAAGGTCAGCATACCCTTGAAATTCTCTGCATAAGAATTGATGGAAACGTCTTTTTGGGGATAGGGTACTCCGAAACGGGTTCCTGCCACAACGTACTCGGTATTTTCTGTAGTGAAGGGAGAGCTGTGATTCCCACCGCTGTTCGGGATCTCAATAATCTCCGCGGTCTCAAACGTGGTCAGATCGATCCTGGCAACGCGGGGGGTATTATTTCCATTGATAAATATCCACCGGCCGTCTGTCTCACCATTGGTCTGGGATAGTTCAGGATGGTGCGCATCATCCCAGGGAATGAAGCCGAAGGTGGTATTAAGCATCGGTTTCGTTTCTTCATTGTAGCCGTAGCCTTTTTCGGCATCCTGGGCAAATACCGGAATGACTTTCAACAGTCGGCCACTGGGTAAGCCATAGACACTTAATTGTCCGCTGAATCCACCGGAAAAGAACGCATAGAAATCGTCATATTGACCGGGAGCTACATAAGTAGCCATTGCGGCATCTCCACCTAAAGCACCTCCGGAAGAGGGGGCAATACGCTGACCGCAGCTTATCATGATGGCAAGGAATGCGATGTAACCTATTAATCTTGTCATTGGATTTCCTTTTGTGAGGTTAGAAAAAAGTAATTATCATCTCGTCATAGATTCGGGTACATGACCCCATTAATTCTAATGTACAGTGCAAATATACAATAAAAAAGATAAAAGGATATTTTTGTCTTAATAAAAATAAAAATTATCTTTGCTGTGGGTTTGATAGCAACTAGTAATTGATATCACCTGCTTAATAGACTAAAACTTTATCCGATGAAATACTCAATTTATCTATTTGTATTGCTCTTTATTGGGTTGTCCTTTAGCCATTGTAAGGGTCCGGTCAGTGAAAGACCAGAGATTCTGCCGGCAGAGACAGAAAGTGGCCATAGACTGAGGGGGCAGGCCGGTGTGGCGGATGATGAATCTGAGAAGGATATTCTCAGGATTGCACTTGCTTCAAAGGTCCATAGTACCCTCGTCGCCGCGGTGCAGGCGGCAGAGATGGAACATGTACTTTCCAACGCGGGTCCGTTGACGGTATTTGCGCCCACCAATGCGGCTTTCGATAAATTGCCTGCCGGAACGCTGGAGGAATTATTGAAGCCGGAAAATAAGGCCAGGTTGGCGAATATTATCACTTTTCATGCTGCTCCGGGAAGTTACGATCCCGGGCATGTGAAAGGCGTAATGGGCATCGGCCAGGCAACCGGGGATAAGGTAAATGTGGAGGTGCTTGATGGAGTGACCACCATCAATGGAGCTAAAATCCTGGCAAGCATTAAGGCATCTAATGGATATGTGCACGTGATCGATGGGGTTTTATTGCCTCCGGAGTGACCGCCTGGAGATGGCTCTTTAATGTCATCCTCTTAAACGGTCAGGGAGCGAATTTACAAGAACGAAACAGATATCCGATGTTTAGTAAATCCTGCCAATATGCTATACGCGCTATTCTTTTTCTGGCCATTTATACGTCAGAAGACAGGCGAATGGGGGTAGATGATCTCGCGGCGAAGCTGGAGGTACCAAAGCATTTTCTTGCCAAGGTCTTGCAGCAATTGACCCGCCAGAATCTCATTGCCTCGGCCAAGGGAAGAAATGGTGGTTTTTATCTGACTACGGAGAATCGAAATTCGAATTTACTGGCCGTTATTGAAAGTATTGATGGTCCTCATGCTTTTCACGAGTGTATACTGGGCATGTCCAAATGCTCAAATGAGAATCCCTGCCCTTATCATTCTGCCGTGAGGCATTATCGGGATCAATTTCTACTTTTAGTCAGGGAAGAGACGATACAGGAATCGGCGGAACGAATTGTTTTAAACAACCTTAAAATATTATAAAAAATGAGAAATCTATTTGGTTACATGTTTTGTATGCTGCTCTTCGCCTGCGGTGGGAGCAGTGATAGTGGACAATCAGCGACACAATCTGCTCCGGCAGCACCAAAAGATGATGGAAAAGGAATTGGTGAAATAACGGAAGTAGCCTTAAACGATCCACTGGATCAGGAAATGGTAGCAAGGGGACAGGAGATATATGATCTGAAATGTTCCGCCTGTCACAAATTGACCGGTCAAAGAGTGGTAGGACCTGGCTTCCTGGGAGTCACGGAAAGAAGGAAGCCTGAATGGATCATGAATATGATTACAAATACGGATGCCATGCTGGAGAAGGATCCTCAGGCTCAGGCCCTGCTCGAAGAATGTCTAACGCGCATGCCCAACCAGAATGTTGCGCTGAATGAAGCCAGGGATATCCTGGAATTCTTTCTATCTAATGATCAGTCAAAGAAATGATCTATTGCATCCCGGTTGGCTAATTTTTCCCTGTATATTGCGGGGATCCCACCGGGGTGCCGTAAATTTAATCTTCAACTTTCTTATTTTTCAAGTTCTCCATTAAATGAAGGCTCATTCATTGAGCGTCTGGCTCATCTTCACATTGCTTGCTTTTCTGATTACTGCTATGCTGGGTGTAGGATTGCGTTATGCCTTTGTAGCCGGATTTCCGGAATGGATTCAGTACAGAAATATTCAGCATGCGCACTCGCATGTCGGGATGATGGGTTGGATCTATGGTGCCCTTTATACCCTGATCATTTACCTCTTCAATCTTCGGCGGCGGATTTATGCTTCTCTTTTTTGGCTCACTCAAATTACTGTCCTGGGAATGCTCCTGAGTTTTCCGGTACAGGGATACGGAGCAGTGTCGATTTTATTTACTACCCTGCACTTATTACTTAGTTACTATTTTACATTCCAGGTATTCCGTGATTTCCGGGCGGAGAAGCAACTTCCATCTCATTTAATGTTGAAAACTTCCCTGATACTACTTTTTATTTCTACGCTGGGGACCTGGGCGCTTGGATTAATCATGAATTCTCCGCTCAGAGGATCTTCCTGGTATTTTGGAGCCATCCAATTCTTTCTTCATTTTCAATTTAATGGATGGTTCATTTTTGCATTATTTGGTCTTTTTTTCAGATATCTGGAAGGAAAATCGATCGTAATTCCAGGGGGTCATTTTCGTCGCTTTTATTCATATCTGCTGGTATCCTGTGTACTCACTTTTTTCCTGGCGGTGACCTGGTTATATCCTGCTCCATACTTATTCCTGGCCAATAGCATAGGGGTGCTGATGCAACTGGTCGCCCTGTACTACTTAGGTAGAATTATCCTCGATATGAGGGGAGCGCTTATGGTCAAGCTGGAGCGGCGAGCTTACGGACTATGGCGAATAACGTTTTACTTATTTGTTCTCAAGATAGTGCTTCAGTCGCTGGTCGCCGTTCCGAAACTGGCCATCATGAGTTATACCATCAGGAACTTCATAATTGGTTTTATCCACTTACTGATGCTGGGAATCCTGAGCCTCTTCATCTTTGGCCTGATCCGCAGCATGACCCGGACGATCTCCAAGATGGAGACTATTGCCGTAAGGATTTATTTATTTGCTTTTTTCACTACTGAAGCGGCCCTGTTTATTCAGGGGTTAATCATCTGGATGGGAATGAGCTTTATTACGGGTTATTATGAATTTATTTTTTTAATGTCCGTTCTCTTTCCAGTCGCTATAGCCATTTATCTATACGACTTCGTAAAAAATAAAGAAATCAATTTTGATCTTGCCGAAGAAAGCACGGGGAGAGAAAAATATTAATTTTACTCCGTCCAAAAACCGTTTTAATGTTTAGTAAATCTTGTGAATACGCAATCCGGGCAGTTTTATTCCTGGCCTCCTTTCCGGTAGGAGAACTGTTTGGTGTTGAACAACTTGCCGAAAAACTGCAGGTGCCCCGGCATTTTCTGGCGAAAATATTACAGCAGCTGAGTCGTAACCGGCTCATCTCCTCCAGCAAAGGGAGAAACGGTGGTTTCTTTCTCAGTGAAGCCAACCGAAAGGAGACTTTGATTGCGGTTATTGAATGCATTGAAGGACCTGCCGTTTTTACAAATTGCGTGCTGGGATTGGAAAAGTGCTCTAATGCAAATCCCTGTCCCTACCATCATGTAGTTGCTCCCCTCCGTGATGAATTTCACAGTCTCCTGAAGAATGAAACGATAGAAGATTCTGCCAGGAGAATTAAGGAACAGAATTTAAAACTGTTGAACTATGAAAGAGGATAGAGTAGGGGTTATTTATTTGATAGATCTTTGTTATCTACCGGCGGTATTTTCTTAAATCCACTTTCTCGAAAAGCCTCAAATTCCGGTTGAATCCTTAGATACGCCAGCATGTCGTGGGTGAGAATTTCTTCTGTATTTACCAAGCTGTTTTCTACCGAATTTTTCAGGCAGGAGAAGCCATTGGCAACATCTTCTTTGATGGAGTATACACAAGCCATGAGAAAGTACACCTCCGGATCTCTGGGATTGATTTTTTCTGCCTGCTGAAATTCCTGCAAAGCTTCATCCAGGTCATACAATTTCAGACTGTTTTTGCCTTTTTCCTTGTATTCCTCTTCCGGTTTGTTAGGCATTGACCCATACTCAACCGGAATGTCTCCCTGCACCAAGGCGCCGTTCTTGATCAGATCCAGTTTAACCTGCATGCCACTGTCGACTTTAGAGGTAAGGATGTAACGAACTTGCTCCTCGCCGGATTTGCTTTCAAAGTAATGACTGGTACCCCAAAATGAAGATTTTTTTGAGACCACCTGACCGTTGAGATAGACGGTTTCTACCCCGGCCCAGCTATTGTGGAACTCAATGACATTATCGTCCTGAATGATGTTTTTATACTGCATAAACGCTAGTCGTCGATGGCTTGCTCAGCCAGAATGCGAAATTTCCAACGAGTCTGATCGCCCACCGGACCCTGGGTCTGTTTAAAAATGATTCCAATCAATTGTTCCTTTGGATCTGCAAAGTATTGAGTATTGAAATAGCCTCCCCAATCAAAGGTGCCGGCTGATGCATTTCCTCCTTTGGCTGCTCCCTCAGGGGTGGTCAGACCAAATGCCAGGCCGTAGTTACGTTCTATTCCAAGCAGATCGCCCACCTGTCCGCTGAGGATCGCTTCGATCGTCGTCCGGCTCAGGATCCGGACTCCGTTTAAGGCTCCACCATTGAGATACATCTGCAGGAATGTGGCATAATCCTTTACGGTGCTGGAGAGACCTGCCCCACCAGAGTAGAATGTCCTGGCACCTTTGATGGGATAGTCCGTATCATAGAAAGTGACTGGAAATTGCATCCATTGGCCTCCTTCCTGTTTCTGCACGGCCACCAGACGGGCTGATTTCTCCCGGGGGAGATAAAAATAGGTATCATGCATACCCAGAGGCTCGAAAAGACGGGTCCGTAGAAATTCATCAAAGGAAAGGCCTGACATGACTTCGATAAAGTATCCCAGCACATCGAGGCCTTCACTATAGGTAAATTTTTCGCCAGGATTATGATGCAGAGGAAGTTTGGCCAATTTGAGCACACTCTGCTTGATGGTGACCGGTTCAGTGGTAAACAGGTCGGTAATTCCCGCTTTGCCGTAGATCATTTTAAATCTTTCGTCACCGTCAATGATACCATAACCGATACCGGAAGTATGAGTGAGCAGATGACGGATGGTGATCTCCTTGTCTGCCGGAACGGTCGTATAACTGGTGTCACTATACCTGAAGGACGATAGAACCTGGGGATTGGCAAACTCCGGGATATATTTTGAAACAGGATCGTCTAGCTGAAACAGTCCTTCTTCCCACAACATCATCACTGCCGTGGAAGTGATCGCCTTACTCTGCGACGCGATGCGGAAGATATCATCTCTTTCCAGGCTTTCACCAGACGGTTTCGCCTGACCAAATGCCTTGTGATATACGATCTTACCCCTTCTTGCCACTAAAGCTACGATACCCGGCACGTCGGAGTTTTCAACCGCCTCCTGGCACATCTGGTCGATCCTGGCGATACGGGAGGAAGACATTCCTACTGACTCAGGCGTGCCTTCCGTGAGGGCCGGTGCCTTCGACATCGTGGGCGTTTGGCTATAGGTGTAGTTAGCCATTAGCACTGATAGTAAAATGGGGATAATACATTTGGTTGAGATCATAGCAGCAGGTTCAGTTTTGTGCTTAAAGTGAATTCACCATTGGTGGCCTAAAATAGCCTTTTCTATGCAAAATCCAGCTCCCGGATGGTATCATCCAACCCACCGGACACCGTTTATCGTCATTATTTGCCTTTTGAACGAAATATTGAAAAAAGAAGCTTTCTTCATCATATTTTTGCGGAGTTTTCGTTTGTTCATTATTCTTCAATTGAAGAGGTCCTTATTTCTAAAAACGTGATTATTTGAAGACGTCAGTTATCCTTTCCGGTTCCATCTTTCTGCTTTTGTGGACGGTCCTCTTGGAGGCAAAAGCGCCGGTCTTTGATTCGTCCGATGAGGAGAAGGTGCCGCCACGGATCATCCGTACTTGTTGTTCTTTTGGGTCCGACCTGAAGATGGTTGGATTACCTTTGGTAAAAGTGACCCAAATTACCAGTCTGGATCAGATGGGTGAACACCAGTATCTGGGTAGCCCGGAGGAGGGCAACGGAATCATTTATACCGCTAAAGGAGGTTTTGTCGACCTTGGACATTTGCGTGATCAGGCGGATTGGACCGCTTATTTATATCTCCGGATTAATGAGAATAATGGAAACGCAGATGTGAAAATCCCGTTGCGCTATGAAGGTGGGGTGAAGACACTCTACCTGAATCTGGGAGAGCGATTGTCGGAAAAGGATATGCGTCAATTGGCTGGTGCCATCGCCTATGATATATCGGTGTGGCACGAAATTGCCACCTGGTTTGGTGCCTCCATGGTGCCAATGATTCCTGAGCGATATAGCAGTTTCTCAATTGAAGATGCCTATTCCAATGCCCTGGGAGTTATGTTGGGCATGGCAGCGTTGGAGAGTGAATTACCATACAATGAGGCGATTACCCACCTCCTTCAGGAAAGGCTGAGTAAACTGGAGGCAGTAAATACCGTTGAGGAAACTTATGATGCAATGGAGGCGGTAAAGGATGAATGGTGGACCCGGGAACGCAAACTCCCAACCCGTAAAGTGCTGTTGCAAAGGGATCTGCAGGTTTATCCTGAGGTCACTCCATGGCTGGTACCCGGTTGGTCAGGTCAGTATCTTCAAGCGGAGCCCCTGGTCATCCCGGCTCAAACCAGCCAGGGAACCCCCCTTTCGCACTATTACGTCTATGAGGTGAAACTCAATCATAAATTTCCCTTTCGGAAAATGTTTCCAGACAGAGAAGATCGAACGATTACGCAGAGGGATTTTGAAGTGCTATTGCAGAGGATCGAGTGGGAATTAGCCGATAAGGATCGACTGGCCGGTGAACAGCGAACAAAATACTCAGCCCTGGAAGGTGTGGATGATTCTGAACCGGGATATGAGAGTACCTACAGGCAGTAAATCATCTGGGACCACCCTGGTTTAAGAGCTCACAATACCTTTGAGTAGAGTTTCTCAAACTCATCTTTGTACGTCTTACCAATCGGAATCGTCTTGTCTTTTATTTCGATATGATCTTTGGTGAAGGCGGTGATCATATTTTTATTGATAATAAATGAGCGGTGAATCCGAAGAAAACGATCATCGAGGATCTCCAGGATTTTAGTCATGGTATAATAAACCACCAGCGTTTCATTGACTAATTTTATTCGCACATAATTACTAAGTCCCTCCAGGTATTCAATTTCATTAAGTTTTATTTTAATTGATTTCCGGTCGTGGATTAAAAAGATATGGTTGCGCACCTGCATTTTCTCTTCCACTACTTCCTGGGTTATGCGAAACCGGTTTAGTGCTTTGATAAATCGTTCCAGGGACACCGGTTTTAAAAGGTAGTCCAGCACATTTTGGTCAAAACCCTCCACGGCAAATTCACGGTAAGCTGTGACGATAATAACCTGAGGTCTGGTTTTTAATGTTTTTAAGAAATTAATTCCCTTAAGTTGAGGCATTTCCAGGTCGAGAAAAAGCAGATCGATATCGTAATTATTAAGATAGTTCAGCGCATCGAACGCATTTTCACAACTGGCAATATGTTTATATTCTGGAAAATTCGCCAGGTAGCGTTCCAGAATTCTTTGCGCTACCGGTTCATCGTCGACAATTAGAACTTTAAAATGATTCACGATAGCTGAAGTTTAAGTTCGGCATAATATCTATTTTCTATTATACTGGTTTTGAGTTCATATTTTTCCGGTATCAACAGGTCTAATCTTCGCCGCAAATTCTGGAGACCAATGCCTCCCTGTTCTTCCCGCGTAAATCCTTCGGCGATGGTGTTGCTTATTCTGAAAATAAGCAGTTGGTCTTTGCATTCGAGATAAATTTCAATTTCCGTACTTCTCACTTCCTCCCGTACTCCATGCTTGAAGGAATTCTCTACCAGCGGAATTAGGAGAAAGGGTGGTACGCTGACTTCCTCGGAGTCAGGGCAATCAATCTCCCTTTTTACATTGACCCGGTGATCAAAGCGGGCAGTTTCCAATTCGATATAGTCATCCACCAGATCGAGTTCTTTCTTAAGGTTGCTGTGGTTAACCCCCTGAGCTTCGTAGAGCGAGTAACTCAGAAAGTCAGATAGTTTTAAAATTAGACCCGGTACTTTTTTTGAACCCTCTGTAGACAATCCATATAGATTATTTAGCGTGTTAAATAAAAAATGCGGATTGATTTGTGACTTCAAATATTTTAATTCGGTTGCTATTTTTTCTCTCTCCAATTTTTTTTCTCTCGACCGTTGTCGATACCAGTCCATGAATATTTTTATTCCGGTAGAAAAGGCAACCGGTGAGGCGATAACCACAATGCTTTGAAAGATGCGGAATAGCATGCGTTCGGTTGATGTGCCGTCTTCCCACTCGGGAAATAGAACCGGATTTACATAGAGGAGGAGAAAATAGCGTTGTATCGTTCCGACTATAAACAAACTCAATCCCAGAAAAAGCACATAGAATAAAAGTTTGTTTTTGTACAAAAGCCGGGGAATAAGAATAAACCAATTAATATAGACTGCTAATACCCGGCTGGGTAGATACGCTAGTTCATAGAGCAAAGCCAGTCTGAAATTATTTGTATAGCCAAACTCAGATATTGCATAAGCCAGGATAATAATAACCCAGAAAGTCAGGTGAATTAGCAGGTTCTTAAACCGAGGGTCCATGATTAAATTTATCACATATCAGACAGACTACCGTTCTAATTATGCCAACTCAATATTTAGCCAGATGAATAGTTGTTTTATGCAGATCAATGACCATCATGGCTTCCCGGTCCAGATCGGAGTGATTCTGCCCGGTTTCTCATGACTGAAACTTAAAGATTCGGATCAATATCTTACCTTTGACAAGTCATGAATGTGTCCTTGCAAATCAATTCCTTCTCCTGGAGGAGCTTTATTTACCGGCTCGTTATTGTTCCGTTCTCCTAGTTAGTGGATCTGTATGCTTTAAGCGTACGATTTCTACTTTTCCAAATGAATTAAATTGACCGCTTCCGGTTCGTCCGGGGCTTATTATCATAAAAAGTCAAATGAAGACAATATTTGAACCATTCAGAATTAAGATGACCGAGTCGCTGAAAGTGACAAGCAGAGGCGAACGGATTACGAAACTAAAAGAGGCCAATAATAATGTCTTTCTGTTGGATGCAGAAGACTGTATGATCGACTTATTGACTGACAGTGGAACCGGGGCAATGTCCGACCGCCAGTGGGCGGCGATGATGCTGGGAGATGAAAGTTATGCCGGCAGCCGCTCCTGGAAGCATTTTGAGTCCACCCTGAGAGATATTACAGACATGGAGTACATATTTCCAACTCACCAGGGACGGGCAGCGGAACACTTGCTGGCGCTCACGAGGGTGAAGCCAGGTCAGATCATTCCCAATAATAGCCACTTCGATACCACTCGCGCCAATCTGGAGTTTGCAAAAGCCCAGGCGGTAGACCTTCCCTGCCGGGAGGCCTCGGATCTGAGTGCGAATTTTCCCTTCAAGGGTAATATGGATCTGGACCGGCTGGCGGTTTTACTGAAGGATCATCATGAGCGGATTCCCTTCGTCATGATTACGGTGACCAACAATACCGGAGGAGGTCAACCCGTATCGATGAAGAATATTAAGGATACCAGGCAACTTTTGGATCAATACCGGATCCCACTGATCATAGATGCTTGCCGCTTTGCGGAAAATGCCTATTTCGTACGCAGTAAAGAGCAGGAGTATGAATCTTCTTCACTGCTGGATATCGCCCGGGAAATGTTTTCTTACGCCGATGCGGCAACCATGAGCCTGAAAAAGGATGGCCTTGCCAATATTGGGGGGTTCTTTGTTTGCCGCAATCAGGATTGGGCGGAGGATTTTCGTAATGCCCTCATTTTACAGGAAGGTTTTCCGACCTATGGCGGATTAGCCGGCCGTGATCTGGAGGCCACTGCCGTAGGATTAAGAGAAGCCTTGCAGTTGGATTATCAACAATACCGGCATGCAACCATAGAATACATGATGAATAAGTTGCTTAAACTGAATATTCCGGTGGTGCAGCCAGCGGGAGGGCATGCGGTCTTTCTGGATGCAGCCAGATTCGCCAACCATATTCCCCCACAGCAGTTTCCCGGAGTGGCCTTAGTCAACGCTCTCTATATTGAGGGTGGAGTGCGATCCGTCGAATTGGGATCCCTAATGTTCGGTAAAGGTGATCAATCCGCTCCACAGGAATTGGTACGTCTGGCTTTTCCCCGCCGGGTATACACTCAAAGTCATTTTGATTATCTGATTGAGGTCGTGGAAGAAGTCTGGGCAGCCAGAAAGCAGCTTAAGGGACTGAAAATAGTGAAAGAAGCCCCTTTCCTGAGACACTTCTCCGCCTGGCTGGAAGAGATCGATTGAAATCGCAAAGAATGCAAATCCGGATCCTCTTTATAAGCATCCGGATTTGTTTTTTTTCAATGATTAAAGGAAAGAATGCTCTTTCCCGTACTTAAGCATCTGTTCGATGAAAGAATCCGGATATTCAATTTTTATATCCGTGATCTCTCCTGCCGAATTCGTCACCGGTACCAATTCCGGGTTAACAAAGCCCGAATAAGGGGCGATGTCCAGATCCTTCACCCTTTCCAGGACTTCCTCATGTAATTCGGGATCTACTTTTACCCCATAGTTCTCAACCAGGGCCATACCCGCTTCAAGATCACCCTGTGATTTGATGCGTTGGAGCTCCTTAAGGAGATCCCCAAATAAGCCTCGCAACTTATCGTAGTCATTGATATTGAAATAGGTTTTGCCATCCCTCAAGACCTTCTCTATCACCTGTTCAGGTTGGCCTTTTTCGAACACCCAGGCCGAGATCAGTTGCCGGTTACGCATATGTGATTCTTCAATGTTCTCACCAGGCTGCAGCCGGCGTAATTGTTTTAATAAGCCATTGCTTATGTAGCTGTCATACTCGGCTTTTGCCGCATCCAGGTTGGGCAACAGTCCCAGTTCAACCATCTTGGGGTCCATGATGAAGTACAAGGCGACAATATCTGCCCGGGCTTCCTCCAGGGTAGAACTGTAATTTTTCAGCGTTTCTTTCGGTGTACCTATTCCCGCTTCGATCTGGCCGGAAGCATGTCCGATTACCTCGTGTAGCGCTGTACTCAGTTTGTCGGCTAATGCTCCGTATTGTTCTGCCCGGTCTATTTCTTCCTGGTCATTGGCGAATTCACTGGTGAGTCCCGGGCCACTGGCCTGGTCATAGGCATCGATGATATTTCCCAGACTTACCGATTTTGATCCGTGTTTTGCCCGGATCCAGTTGGCATTGGGTAGATTAACGCCAATCGGCGTAGCTGGAGAAGCGTCGCCACTCTCACCGGCTACATTTACCACCTTGTAGGTGATTCCAACTACATTTTTCTTCTTATGTTGGTCCAGGATGGTTGAATTATCTTCAAACCACTGAGCATTGTCGGAAAGTACTTTCATCCGTTCGGAAGCTTCAAAATCATTGATCTGAATGATACTTTCGTATGATCCTTTGTAACCCATCGGATCATTGTACACTTCCACAAATCCCTGAATGTAGTCGATATCGCCTTCGGTCGCTTCTACCCAGGCGATGTTATATTGATCCCAAACCTCCAGATCTCCGGTTCGATAGTATTCGATTAATAGTTTCAGGGCGTCTGCCTGTTTTTGATTTTCTGCCACAGTCACTGCTTTCTCCAACCAGCTGATGATTTGATCAATCGCCGGTCCGTACAAACCTCCCGACCGGTAGATTTCTTCGCGTAGTTGTCCGTTTCCATCCTTAACCAATCTGCTATTCAGGCCATGGGAAATTGCTTCCGGTCCATCACCGGCTGCGGCCTTTTTATAGTACTCTTCCGCTTCCTCTTCTTCAATATCCGGAGCATAAAAATTGACGGCTGAGGCCAACAGCAGATCCTTTTCCGGATCCAGATTTACCTTCTTCGGGTCCATTCCGGGATCGAAAATCGCTTTCTTAGCCTCCTCCGATAAATCAACTTTGGTTTCACTCAAAAGGATATCCAGATACTCCCGGTCAAATTCCGGAGTAAATTTCTGCATACTGTAATGATGATGTATTCCATTCGCAAACCAAACGCGTTTGGCGTAGGTGGAGAATTTTTTCCAATCGTCGGAATCTTTATTGCCGGCGTAGTTTGCCATAATCCCATCGAAAGCTTTCCGGATTTCGAGATTGTAACGGTAATTCATATCGTACATGATGTCTCTTCCCGCTAATCCGGCCTGGGTCAGATAATAGACCAGCTTTTTCTGTTCCAGACTCAAACGGTCGAATCCAGGTATCTGGTAACGAAGTACCCGGACATCCCCGAATCGATCCACTTCCCATTGGAACTCTTTTTCTGCCATGGACGGCTGATCGAGGTTATCCTGTTCTTTGGGATTACAGCCTACCAGAAGTATGATGACGAAGAAAAATAGATATTTCATAATCATATATGTTTGAACCGCAAAATTAGAGATTCCTGTCCTAATGCAGGCAGATCTTTATCTCCAGAAAGTAAAGCGATTCGCACGGAAAATAGTTCAATCATCATCACTATTGAATTCTTCATCCATAAAACCAACAGGTTGCTCGAAGTCTGCCGGCTATTTGTTTTCAAATAGTTAGTTTCAGGAAAAACGGCGATCCATGTTCTTTAATATGTTAAGAATGGCCCTGGTGTTGACACTTCCGGTTCAACAGCTGATTGCTCAAATTGAGGTCAAAACCGTGGTGGCCGATCTCAAAGCAAGCGGGGGAGTCACGGCCGGTCCGGAGGGTATGCTCATCGTGAGCGATTTTGGTGATGCGCTGAATGCCCAGGGGCAGCTCACTAAAGTCTATGAATACGAGCCTGCCACCGGAGTGGTCAGGTTATATGGGGATGGATTTTCAGGTGCTTCGGGTGCTGCCTTCGACAGAATGGGTAATTTTTATCAGTCAAATCCAAAAGGTCATAAAATAAGTAAGCGATCTGCTGACGGAACCTGGCAGTTGGATTGGGTGACCGATGGGTTGCAGACTCCCATTGGGATCGCGGTGGATGAAAATGAAAATCTATTTGTCTGCAATTGTGCGGGACAAAATATTGTACAGATCTCACCGGAGGGCCAATTGGACACATTTGCCACATCCGAACACTTCAATTGTCCAAACGGATTGACCCGGGACTATTACGGAAATCTGTATGCATGCAATTTTAACGATGGCAAAGTGCTGAAGATAAATCACTGGGGTGAAGTGGAAGTATGGGCTGAGTTACCCGTGTTGCAGGGAGGTCCCAATCCCGTGGGAACCGGCCATCTCACGTGGGTGAATGGCAATCTGTATGTAACGACGATCGGAACCGGAGAAATATTCGTGGTTCATGACAAGAATAATATCCAAAAACTCTGTGGAGTAAACAAAGCTTTTACCAATATAGATGGCGGTGCAGAGACAGCCACTTTTTCCAAACCGAACGGTATTGCAGGGCTCGGGTCCGGTGATACTTTGTTTGTCAATTGCTCGGATCCGAGTTGGGTAAGTAATCCCCTGAAATTGCATCCTGCTCCGCTGCGTATGATTACCGGTATATGTTCCGTGCAAGGGGTTCACTGCTGGAGCAGAAATGAGCGGGAAGCCATTGACTTAATCAAAAGCAATACGCTGGCGTTTTCCCGGGCCTATATGCAGAGGGACTACGAGAAAATAGCGAACTCCTACACTATTGACGGTAAAATTATGCCGGGTGGTGCCAGGATCATCTCCGGACAGGAGGAGATCAGGAAGCGATGGATCCTGCCGGATGATCGGAAAGTTATCCATCACCGGGTGTTCCACGAGGAGATTAAAATAATGGGGGATGAGGCTTACGATTACGGTTACTATGAGGGTACTACAGAATTTGCAAATGGCAAGACGGAAGATTGGAAAGGAAAATATTTGATTATTTGGAAAAAAGAAGATGAGCACTGGAAAATCTTTGTGGATATTTGGAACCGCGTCAGATAATTTCTGACTGAAATGTTTTAAACCAGGTTCGATGAAACGGCCGCTGTATTTCGCCCACTTTATTCTTACGCTGCTGATGCACCTCGAAACAATGCAGGCGCAGGAATTCTCTCTGGAATGGTTAGCCGGTACCTGGCAACGCATCGATGAAAAACCTGGGCGATTGTCATTTGAAAAATGGGAGTTAAATGCCGGTAAACTGACCGGAATGGGTTGGACCATGACCGGCCAGGACACATCATTCGTTGAAATATTGGCATTGTTGCCGGTTGATAACGATTGGTTTTACGAAGCTACGGTAGCTCACAATGAAGGTGCTGTTCGCTTTAAGATCGAGGAGCAATCCGAAGGGTATTTCATGGCAGAAAACAAGCAGCATGATTTTCCCCGTTTTATTCGCTATCAATTGGTACCAGGTGGAAGTGAGATGAAGGTGACGATCGGAGATGATCAACGGTCGATTGATTTCAAATTTGTAAAAATCGAATAAGATAAATGACTCATATAACCGTTAAAAATGCCCAATCGATTTTAGCTGAGACTGGGGAAAAGTTTAACACACTTTACAAACATGGCAGCTTGGAGGTGGAGATATATAAGCCGGAAAAAGTTGATTTGCAGATGCCCCATACAAGAGATGAGATTTATGTGGTGATAGCCGGAGAAGGTAAGTTTCTTAACGGGAAGGAGTTGGTCTCCTTTACCCAGGGAGATTTTCTTTTTGTCAGGGCCGGGGTGGAACACCGGTTTTTGGAATTTACCGATGACTTTTGCACCTGGGTATTTTTTTACGGTCCGGAGGGTGGGGAAGAGGACTCCTGAAGTTCCTTTGTTTTATCCTTTGACCGGTTCAGGATTTCTTTGCCGGGTCAATTCACCGTCTTTCTTTAATTTTGCTTATTCAAATAAAACAGGATACCATGGCAGTGCAGGACCTTTCGAAAATTCATCATCTCATATCTGATATGTTTGACCTGCCGAAGACCGGTGATGAGTGGGAAAAGTATCGTTTAACCGACGAACAGGTAGCCTTTTATGAGGACAATGGTTACCTGGCAAATATCAAGATTCTTGAAGACGAGCACATTGATCAGTTGCGGGCTGAATTGGAGGAAGTTAGCGACCCGGATCATCCCGGTCATCATCTCTTCTATGAGTTCTCTTCCAATGAGTCCAGTGATCCGGCAAAGGTGCTGTTTCATTCCCTTGGTCATTGGAGAATTACGACCGGGTTTCATGATATCCTTTGGAATCCGGCTTTCGTTGTTCCGGCAAGCCAGCTTCTTGGAGACGTAGCCGTTCGATTTTGGCATGACCAGCTTTTCAGTAAACCGGCCAAACACGGTGGGGTGGTGGCCTGGCATCAGGATTATTCATACTGGACCCGTACCAAGTCCATGCAACACCTGACCTGTTGGGTCGGATTGGACGATTCCGGGCTGGATAATGGCTGCCTGCATTATGTGCCGGGGAGTCACAAGTGGGGCCTGCTTGACAAACCTGAATTGGCGGGAGAAATGGATGGCTTACTGGGATACATGAGTGAAGAACAGAAGCAGAACTTTAAGTCGGTGCCGATAGAAATGAAGATGGGTTATGGTACATTTCATCATCCTTTGATGGTGCATGGATCCTACGAAAACAGGTCGGAAAGGTCACGCCGTGCTTTTGTGCTGAATGTTTTTGCCGACGGCACCTATTCGGATAGCAATGAGCCCTTATTAGAAGGGGTGCCAGTGATTCCCAGGGGATCAAAGATGGAAGGACAGTTTTTCCCCTTGCTTTACGAACCGTCAGCGACCTGATATCCCTTTAACACATTGTGACATATTATCCGATGGAATCCGGTCCGGATATTTTAAACCGTCTATTGCTCTAGTGATCGGCTTTGACTACCTTTGCCGCCTTTTATCAGATTAGGTATGCAGGATATCAGAAATATAGCCATTATTGCGCACGTTGACCACGGCAAGACTACACTCGTAGACCGAATTATTGAAGCTTGCCGCACCATTGACAACCGGAAAGATACCGGTGAGTTGATCCTGGACAATAATGAGTTGGAGAGAGAACGGGGAATCACCATCCTTTCGAAGAACGTTTCGGTCAATTACAATGATGTAAAGATCAACATTATCGACACACCTGGTCACGCTGACTTCGGTGGGGAGGTAGAGCGCGTGCTGAAAATGGCAGACGGTGTGCTGCTCCTGGTAGATGCCTTCGAAGGACCGATGCCACAAACCCGCTTTGTTCTGAGTAAAGCAATCGAGTTGGGTTTAAAACCAATTGTGGTCATTAACAAGGTGGATAAAGAAAACTGTAAACCCGAAGATGTACAGGGTGAAGTTTTCGATCTCATGTTCAACCTGGGGGCAGCGGAATTTCAATTGGATTTTGAAACGGTCTTTGGATCTTCCAAGCAGGGATGGATGAGTTTTGACTGGCGACAAAGGACCGAGGATATCACTCCGCTCCTGAATTGCGTCATCAACGAGATCCCTCCGGCTCCATACGTGCAGGGAGAGGCCCAAATGCAGATTACCTCCATGGATTATTCCAGTTTCGTGGGCCGGATCGCCATCGGCCGGGTTTACCGGGGTGATTTGGTGGAAGGGGGTGATTACATTATCTGCAAGAAAGGTGGGGTGAATAAGAAAGTAAGGATCAAGGAACTCTACGTTTTCGAGGGGTTGGGACGTAGCCGGGTCAAGAGTGTGCGCAGTGGTGATTTATGCGCGGTAGTGGGAGTGGATGACTTTGAAATCGGAGATACCATTGCATCAGTCAATGCTCCGGAAGCACTGCCCCGTATCGAAGTGGATGAGCCCACGATGAGTATGCTTTTTACCATCAACAACTCACCTTTCTATGGTCAGGAAGGTAAGTTCGTTACCTCCCGGCATCTCCGGGACCGACTTTTTAAGGAGACGGAAAAGAATCTGGCTCTTAAAGTGGAAGAAACGGGCTCAGAAGACAAATTCAACGTATATGGAAGGGGGGTGTTACATCTTTCGATCCTGATTGAAACCATGCGACGGGAAGGATATGAATTACAAGTGGGAAAACCACAAGTGATCATGAAGGAAATCGACGGAGTTAAATCCGAACCGATCGAAAACCTGGTAATCGATGTGACCGAAGATTATGCCGGTAAAGCCATCGAGTTGGTGACACAACAAAAAGGGATGTTGGAAAAGATGGAACCTAAGGGTGATGTGCAGCACCTTGAATTTGAGATACCATCCCGGGGTTTGATCGGACTCCGGAGTCGGGTTCTTACTGCAACAGCAGGCCAGGCCGTGATGACTCATCGTTTTAAAGAGTATGCCACTTTTAAAGGAGAGATATCCGGCCGCTTTAACGGCTCTCTGGTATCTATGGAAACGGGGCAGGCACTGGCATTTGCACTGGATCGATTGCAGGACAGAGGCAAGTTTTTTGTGGCACCTGGTGATAAGGTCTACAAAGGACAAGTGGTTGGTGAGCATAGCCGTGACAACGATCTTGATGTCAATGTGATCAAGGGCAAGAAGTTGACCAATATGCGTGCTTCCGGATCGGATGATGGGATTAAACTGGCACCTAAAATCGTCTTCTCCCTGGAGGAGGCCATGGAATATATCAAGGACGATGAATATCTGGAGGTGACTCCCAGCAATTTGCGTATGCGTAAGATCAAATAAGGATCGAAGCAAAGGCACTCAACCTCAATATTTGCTTTAGCTGTTCCGGAACGAACTTTCGGACGTGTTTCTGGTTAGATGTTTTGATGATCATTAGAAGCATTATCTTTGTTTAGATGCAGAGTAGGCCTGTAACAGACTGGTTACCAATTACTCGCAAGGAAGTGGAGTTGCGGGGCTGGGAAGATCTGGACGTAGTTCTGATCTCGGGTGATGCGTATGTGGATCATCCTGCTTTTGGAGCCGCGGTAATCGGCAGAATCATAGAAGATGAAGGCTACCGGGTGGCTATTGTGCCACAGCCTAACTGGCAGGATGACCTGAGGGACTTTAAAAAAATGGGTCGACCGAGGCTCTTTTTTGGAGTCACCAGTGGCTGTATGGATCCGATGGTCAATCATTACACCGCTGGAAAGCGGAAGCGGTCAACTGATGCATATACTCCCGGAGGTGTTGCCGGTTTCCGGCCGGACTATGCAACGCAGGTATATTGTAAAATCTTAAAGCAGCTCTATCCTGATGTACCAATCGTGATCGGTGGTATCGAAGCTTCTTTGCGCAGGGTAACGCATTATGATTACTGGAGTGACCGGCTCTTTCCCAGTATTCTGAAATCAAGTGGGGCGGATCTGCTGGTTTATGGGATGGGAGAGATGCCGCTTCGCGAGATTCTACGTCTTTTGGAGAGAGGAGTTCCTTTTAATGCACTAAACACAATTCCTCAGACAGCTTTCCTGCTGCCTGACCGGGAAGACGTTCCACGCAACAAGAACTGGGAGACGCTTCAGCTTCACTCGCACGAACAATGCCTACGGGATAAGAAAATGTATGCCGCCAATTTCAAACATGTCGAACAGGAGTCCAACAAAGTGTTTGCCCGGCGTCTGACTCAGGGAATTGATGGAGGTATGCTGGTGATCAATCCCCCTTATCCTCCCATGACGGAAGACCAAATCGACCGTTCATTTGATTTGCCATATACCCGGCAACCACACCCCAAGTATGAGAAACGGGGTTCGATTCCGGCTTATGAAATGATTCGTTTTTCGGTAAACATGCATCGGGGGTGTTTTGGCGGTTGCAGTTTTTGCACGATCTCTGCCCACCAGGGAAAATTTATTGCCAGCAGATCAGAAGAATCAATCCTCAAAGAAGTGGATCAGGTGGCCCAAATGCCTGATTTCAAAGGCTATATTAGTGATTTAGGTGGGCCCTCTGCCAATATGTATAAAATGAAAGGCAAGGATCAATCCATCTGTGACCGTTGTGTGAGTCCTTCCTGCATCCATCCCGTGATCTGCAGCAACCTGGATACCAGTCATAAACCCATGACTGAGCTCTATCGCAAAGTGGATGCACACCCGGAAGTAAAAAAAGCCTTTGTGGGCAGTGGGATCCGCTATGATCTTCTGGTGGATTCTTATAATAAACAGGCGGATGATAGTCTGGAAGAATATATGGAACAGGTGGTATGCCGCCATATAAATGGTCGTCTGAAAGTAGCTCCTGAGCACACATCAGATGCTACGCTACGCATTATGCGTAAGCCTTCATTTCAACATTTCCATGCTTTCAAAAAAAAGTATGAAGAGATTAACGACCGTCATGGCCTAAACCAACCGTTAATTCCCTATTTCATTTCAAGTCATCCGGGTTGTGAAGAAGAGGATATGGCAAATCTGGCAGCGGAAACAAAAGATATGGGATTTCGTCTCGAACAAGTGCAGGATTTTACGCCTACTCCCATGACTGTTGCCACG
The DNA here is from genome assembly GCA_020436835.1 of Saprospiraceae bacterium. Classification (GTDB taxonomy): domain Bacteria; phylum Bacteroidota; class Bacteroidia; order Chitinophagales; family Saprospiraceae; genus JABDMH01. The sequence goes on from JAGQWZ010000514.1 coordinate 36,839, forward strand.
GTGATCTATTATTCCGGATTGCACCCATATACCTTAAAGCCGGTGTATACAGCCCGGTCAAAAGAAGATAAGAAGAATCAACATCTCTTCTTCTTCTGGTACAAAGCGGAAAACTGGCGACTAATCCGATCTAAACTGGATAAAATGAACCGCCCTGATCTGGTAGAGAAACTGCTGGGAGACCGGAAGAAATACGACAAACAGCAGCGCATCAGACAAAGGGCAAAAAGACGCTCAAAGTAGATCGAAATCAAATTGTTTGAGAACTCCTCACGATGATCCTCCCGGAATCATATCCAGTGCCTAAAAATTTCGTGAGATACGTTAAAATTTGAAGAAGTTTTTGTAACTTCAAAATCTCTCATAGAGTTATTTCGTTCTAAGGTTTGAGAATCTAAAAAATCCGATGCCGATGCAAAAGCGCATGTCATGGTTGTCTTATAGTAAAATCATTTTAGAGAAAGTCAGTTTTGATCAGAAGATCTTCCGGAAAGAGTTACGAAAATCCCTTGCCAGACTTTCCAGAGAAGAAATAAAAAAGTTGGAATCCTGGATCATTGATAATTTCAATATCATCCTTTCTTACATTGCTGTGACAGAAATTTCTGAGTATTTATCCGTCCAACAATAGCAACCGAATGATTCGGTTCGCATTTCTCAAATGCTAGACAATACGCAATCGATTTCGAAAAAGAAATCACTTTTCCAATCCCTCGTGCGGGTCTAATTTCTACAATTTACTAAGCTGATTTATTACCGCAGCCATGTCTTTTGGCAGGTCTGCCTGATAGCTCTTCATTTCTCCGGTAGGAGATGGAATCGACAGTGAATAGGCATGCAAGGGTGTTCTGCCAAGTAAAGGACGTTCTGAGTCACCACTATTCCGAAAATTGGCCTTTACTGAGGATAAATAGAAATATTCCTGCCCTCCATAAGAGGGATCAACAATCAAAGGGTGGCCTATATGCTGCAAATGTGCGCGGATCTGGTGGGTCCTGCCGGTTTCCAGCCGGAGGTCCAGTAAAGCAAATCCTTTGAAAGACGTTTCCACGGTATAGTGTGTGACAGCACTTTTACCCTTGCTTGATATAATGACCTGGTTTTTGTTTTCCAGGCGGAAAATAGGCGCATCGATCGTGCCCTCGTTGTTTTTAGGGTTACCGATCACCAGCGCTTTATATTTTTTAATGGATTCCCTTTTTTCAAAAACCTCTGAAAGTCTTCTTTGCTCTTCGGAAGTTCGGGCAAAACAGATGACACCTGATGTATTGGTGTCAAGACGGTGTACGGGGTACACTGAATCAAATTGGCTGTTCAACCATTTTAGCAGATAATTATCCAATATCTGCTGGCGGTCCGCAACGGTTGCTACGCCGGGGGCTTTATTCACAATAATAATTTCATCATCAGCGTAAATAACTGCGGATTTTCTTTTCATAGATACTTCTTGGAAAAATACCTCAGCTCGTGATATTTGCGTCTGCCTTTGATGAAAAACTCCCAGATGATGCTGCCACGATATCTTCCTGCATCTGAATTATCTTCAGCGACCTTATACCGATTTCTCAACTTGATTATTTTCCTTCTTTTGAACCAGGTTTTGGGGAAATTAATCACTGAATAAACTAATGCTTTCACCACTGCAAGTGCATTTTCCACCTCACCGACCACCAGAAATCGAATTCCCGCAATAATATCCAGAATAATTCGAATAGGAAGTAACCATAAAAGAGTTAATCCCTTTTCGTTTTTTAGTAACAAACTCATTCCATTCCGGAAATTCAAATAGGTTTTCCTCGGACTTTCATACGAAAGGGTCCCACCTCCCTTGTGGTATACCACTGAATTTGGAACGATATACATTTTGTAACCCAATTGTTTAAGACGCCAGCAGAGATCGATTTCTTCCATGTGGGCAAAAAAATCAGGATCAAAGCCACCAATCCTTTGGAACAGGTTTTTTCGGATTACCATGGCTGCTCCCGAAGTCCAGAAAATCTCTTTATACTGATCGTACTGCCCAAAATCCTCCTCAACCTCCGATAATATTCTTCCCTGGCAAAAAGGGTAACCTAATCGGTCCAACAAGCCCCCGGCCGCTCCGGCATATTCGAAGGTCGACTTTTGATCGAACGCTTTAATTTTAGGCTGCACGGCTCCCGCTTCAGGATGATTTCGGATGAAGTCCAGCAACCGGTCCGCCCACTGATTGGTGACCTCCACATCGGAATTCAACAGGACAATGTATTCGGCATTGACATATTCAATGGCATGATTATATCCGCCGGCAAATCCATGGTTGCGTTCCAGCTGAATAAGTTTGATCCGTGGATGCTTCTCCTTGAGAAATTTCGAAGAATCGTCGGTAGAAGCATTATCCGCCACTACAATCTTATATCCTGGTGAGAATCGCTGTACACTGGGCAGAAAATTTTCCAGGTGATGCCGCCCATTGTAGTTCAGGATCACGACACTCGCTTCATTTCTGGAGCTTTCGTCCGCATTCAGATATTCCAGGGCATGAAGTTTGTCCTGATCCAGCTGTCCCCGAAGCTGATCCAGGTTTTCAAAGGTCTTATCGGCGCGGAGAAAGGTCAAAATTTCGATTTCGAGGATCTGGTCATAGATGTCATCATTAAAATCGAAAATATTTACTTCGATAGATTTGATTCCCTCCCGGGAGATCGTAGGTCGGGTGCCTATATACATCATGCCTCCATACCGGCGGCCTTTGTGCACTACCCGGACCACATAAATTCCCTCCGGCGGAATTAATTTCAATTTTTCTGTTAGTGAAATATTGGCCGTAGGATAGCCAAGCTTTTCCCCGATCTGGTGGCCTCTGATCACCTTGCCCCTTACCAAATATGGATGTCCGAGCAACTCGTTTGCCAGTCTGATGTCGCCAGCTTCGAGGTATTTTCGAATGCGCGTACTACTGACTTGAATTTCACGGGTCACCTGCTGAGGGAGTTCATACACAGTGAATGCTCCCTTTTCCTCATATGATTTCAGGAAATGTATATTCCCCTGTCGATTCAAACCAAAACGGTGGTCGTATCCGATGACAATACGGGAAGGGTGAAACCGGCCGATGATGAATTTCTCGATATATTCATCTGCATGCAATTGCGAAAATTCGACCGTAAAAGGGCAAAATATCAAATGATCAATTCCCACTTCCTTAAATAGCCGGATCTTCTCTTCCCGGGTGGAAAGAAGTTTAAGTGATTTATCCTGGGGGTAGATTACCTGCCGCGGATGCGGGTAAAAGGTCACAACAATGGTCTCACCATCGATCTCCGCCGCCAGTGTATTCATCTTTTCGATAATGCCCAGGTGTCCGAGGTGTACACCATCGAAAGATCCAAAGGTGATCACACCGTTTCGGAATGACGGTAGATCATTGATATGGTCATGGATCTGCATGGATCAAATGTATGAAAGTTTTTTCTAATATATGACGCATCAAAAGTGGTATATCCGCAACGAACCACCCGTTCTAATTGTTTATCTTTGAACGGTATAATTTAAAATATAAACGTGTGAATCTAACGAAAAGTGATGTAGTTGAGCTACTACGTAAGGTCAAAGATCCTTTGGCGGGTCTTTCGATCGTAGATGCTCATCGCATTCGGGAAATTGAGATTGAGGGAAAGCGAATTAGAATCGTTTTGGTTTTCACCCAAAACCTGACACAAGAGCAGAAGTCATCCGTGAATTTTGGGTGCATGTCCGCCATTCAGGAGAACGTGCCGGATACCGATGTTCATGTTCATCTGGAAACTCAGCTGCGAACTGGAGAAACAGATCCCGGCATATTACCACAGGTTAAGAATATCATTGCAGTGGCATCGGGAAAAGGGGGAGTCGGCAAGTCAACCGTTTCCAGCAATTTGGCCGTCGGATTGAAGAAGTTGGGTTATCGTACCGGCCTGATTGATGCGGACTTTTACGGTCCGTCGATCCCGACTATGTTTGGTTTGGAAGGGCAAAGACCTAAGTTGGTAGATGTACATGGTAAGCCCAAGATCGTACCACTGGAAGCACAGGGATTGAGCATCATTTCGATCGGATTTATTGTGGAGCCGGATCAGGCGGTGGTGCTGAGAGGTCCCAGACTGGCCGGAATCATGAAGCAATTTATTGAGGAGTGTACGTGGCCGGAGTTGGATTACCTGGTGATCGATCTGCCACCCGGTACCGGCGACATCCAGTTGACCCTGGTGCAGACCGTTCCTCTTACCGGTGTTGTATTGGTTACGACTCCTCAAAAGGTAGCCTGGATGGATGCCGTAAAAGCAATGAATATGTTTCGTCTGGCTTCGGTAAATGTACCTATTCTCGGAGTATTGGAAAATATGGCATGGTTTACCCCTCCGGAACTTCCTGACCGCAAATACTATTTATTTGGTAAGGGGGGAGGAAAACACCTGGCTGAATTAGCCGGATCAAAAGTGCTTGGGCAGATCCCCATCGTAGAGTCTATCCGGGAATCGGGTGATATGGGAAGTCCGATCGTGACCAACGAAAATTCGGAACTTAATGCCGCCTGGATGGAATTTGCCAGCAATACCGTGGAAGCAGTAGAGTTGAGAAACAAAACAATGGATCCAACCAAAGTGGTAGATGTAAAATGAGTCCGTTTCATGGTAAAAGAACTAGTAGATGAACCATAATGGATATATCAATTTTTAACTAAGAAAAAGAAGAATTCATATGTCGGTAATGATGACAGGTAAGGAGCAAATGATGGCGGATGTGGAAGAAGCACTTGTACATGTGAGACCACATTTGGCAGTGGATGGAGGTGATGTGGAGCTAATTGATATTACAGAAGACCAGGTGGTATTGATCAAGTGGCTGGGTGCCTGCCGAAATTGTGGTATGACTCAGATGACCTTAAAAGCTGGTATAGAAGATGTGATCAAAAGAAAGATTCCCACTGTCCGGGAAGTCCGGGCCATCGAGGAAGAGGTGTGATGCAACGAGATTCTATTGTTAACCAAATACAGCAAAAAGGATCTTTCCTTTGTGTCGGACTGGATACGGATATCCGCAAAATTCCCACATTTCTACTGGACTATGAGGATCCTGTCTATGAATTTAACCGAAGGGTGATAGGGGCTACCAAGGACTTTTGTATTGCCTATAAACCCAATATTGCTTTTTATGAAGCTCAGGGTGTGAGCGGATGGAAGGCATTGGAAAAAACACTGGCCGAGATACCATCGACCCATTTTACTATTGCAGATGCCAAAAGGGGGGATATTGGAAATACTTCCAGCTTATATGCAAGAACCTTTTTTGAATCTTTTCCCTTTGATGCAGTCACAGTGGCCCCGTACATGGGAAGTGACTCCGTACAACCTTTCCTCGCATATGAGGGAAAATGGGTGATACTATTAGCACTCACCAGCAATCAGGGTAGTGCTGATTTTCAGCTGATAAAGAATAATTCCGGGGCCTATCTCTATGAGGAGGTATTAAAGAAGAGCGCTGAATGGGCAGGGCCCGATCGAATGATGTATGTTGTCGGTGCCACACAAGCGCAGTCATTAGCATCAATTCGAAAACTGATTCCCGAACATTTCCTACTGGTTCCCGGCGTGGGAAGCCAGGGAGGAGATTTGGAGGCTGTATTTCGATATGGCAGTACCAGTGATGTTGGTCTGATCGTAAATGCCTCCAGGTCGATCATTTATGCGGGAGGCAACAATGAAAATTTTGCTGATGCAGTGAGCGAGGCCGCTCGAACACTACAGAAAGAGATGAAGACCCTTATGGGGGGATAGTACTTAAGAAAGCAAATAGTGATGACGCTCGAAGAAATTAGAAAATATTGTCTCAGTAAGCCACATGTCACAGAGGATATGCCTTTTGGAGAAGATATTCTGGTATTTAGAGTTGGTGGGAAAATGTTTCTGCTCACCAACCTCACCGCTGAAGTAACATCCATGAACCTTAAATGCGATCCCTTAAAAGCCATCGAACTCCGGGATAGACATGAGAGTATCACTCCCGGATACCATATGAACAAAAAACACTGGAATACAGTACTTTGTGACGATACACTTACGAAGTCACTTCAGGTTGATCTCATTGATCATTCTTATGATCTGGTTTTCCGGAGTCTATCCAGAAAGCAACGGGACGAACTCCAGTAGATATGTCTAAAGTCATCGACTATTTGATCATCGGGCAAGGATTGGCCGGTAGTCTCCTCGCGGATCTCCTGTTGAAAAGGGGGAAGCAAATCATGGTTTATGATGAGGGGCACCTGGGATCTTCAACCGCTAATGCCGCAGGAATAATCAATCCGGTCACTGGCAGAAGATTTGTAAAAAGCTGGATGTTTGATCAGCTGATCGAAGTGGCACTGGCTCAGTACCAGGCATTGCAGATGAGTCTGGGAGTCCACCTGATCCGCGAGAGAAACATTGTCCGTTCGCTGCCTGACCGGAAAGCCATGAATGATTGGCTTATGAAGTCACAATGGCCGGACTATGCACCCTACGTAGTCGAAGAACCTGGACTGGAAGAATTACAGGAGTTTTTAGATATGCAGGGCCTCTGGAGTGAGGTAACCGGTGGGTATCAGATTGATTTACCCGTTTTGATTAAGGCGATGCGAAAGCGATTACTGGAAATGAAGGTCTTGAGGGAAGAACATTTCAAGACTGAATTGATGCATCAGAAAGAAGGGAGCGTGTACTATACTGATTTGCAGGCCAAACACGTGATATTTTGTGAGGGTTTTAAAATGGCCACGAATCCGTTATTTGAGTCATCCGTATTTCTCAACCCCTCAAAGGGAGAAAATTTCCTGCTGAAAATACCCGGTCAGTCCATGGAAAAGATGATCAAGCGTAAATTCTTTCTGGTTCCCCTGCAGGACGATATCTACTGGTTTGGTGCGAAAGATGGCTGGCACTTTGAAGATGGCAGTCCCAGCAGCGAAGCTTATGAGCTGTTGAAAAGACATGCTTTAAAGCTCATTAAAGTTCCGTTTGAGATCCTGGAGCACCGGGCAGCAATCCGTCCCACCATCAAAGATCGAAGACCCGTCATTGGCAAACACCGGGCCTTTCCAAATGTTTATCTTTTCAACGGACTAGGTACCAAGGGGTCATCATTGGGTCCCTACTGGGCGAGAAGACTTATCCAGCACATCGAAGAGGGGAGTTCACTTGGACACGAAGTAGATCTCTGCCGGTTTGCAAACCAATAAAAGGACGGAAGCGTTAAACAACTGTTAAGCCTGAAGAAAAATATGTACTATTCTAGGACCACTGCATCCCCAATTTATGAATCATACAAAAATGAAAGCGAAATCCGATTTCCTGCGACATTACCTCCTGGTAATTTTATTCTTATCCTGTAAAGCACTACCAACATTGAATAAGCATGACGCTGACCAACATCCGAAATTCCCGGATCTCTGGGCTCAGGTGGATTCCCTGGAGCAAGAGGGACTGCCTCAAAGTGCCTTGAAGATTGTGGAAGAAATACGAAACCTGGCAAATGATACTCATGATGATCTTCAAAAGATCAAGGCTTTGATTTACTGGGACAAATATCAGCTATCAATACAAGACCTTGATTTGTCCGAAGCCATCGTCCATATGGAATCTCAGGTTCCGTTACTTGAGGCTCCGGCAAAGCAGATTTTGCATTCCTACCTGGGAGAATTATATATGGCTTATGGCAGGATGAATCAATGGAAACTCCGGGACCGTGAAGTTCAGGCGGACCCTCCCCAGGATTTGGAATTAATGTCACTGGCGGATTTACAGCAGAAGGCTGATGCTCACTACCTCCGGTCTATCCGTTCTGCCCAGGCATTAGCAGGTCCACTGGAAAATATAGACCTCTTACTGCAACCTGCCCCGTTGCCGGCGGTACATCGTTTCCAAAGTATTTACGATTTGCTGGTCAGTCGCTCCCTTGATCATTTTGAGAATCCTGGATTTAGCCAAAATGGAATCACCGTTTTCCCCCTGGCGGATTCATTGTATTTCGCTCCCCGGTTACAGTTTTCAGCATTGGCCATTGATTTTTCAGATTCGTCGGATCATAAACTTCAGGCCTTCCGGATTTTTCAGGAAGTGCTGTCAAATCCGGATTCTGCAACATTGGAATTTGATTTGAGAAGGCTAGACTATTTTCGGAGAATAAGCTCAAATTATGATAAAGAAAAATTGTATTTAAATGCACTTAAAGAACTGATAAACAGTACTAAAGAGGATGATGGAAAGGCTTTGGTTAAATATCATTTAGCAGCTGCCTATTTGCAGATGGATGATTTCATCTCTGCATACAGGACCTGTGAGGAAGTGATGAATGCGCATCCTGAAGCTCCATCGGCTTCTGAATGTAAACAACTGATGCAACGACTGGAAATGCCGGAATTGCGGGCGCAGATTGAAGAGGTGGATATTCCCGGACAGAAAGCACCCGTTAGTCTGACTTTTAAAAATCTGGATACTGTCTATATGAAGATCTTCCAGTTGTCCCCTGGATATCTTGAGGAATTCCGGCTACTGGTCAGGGAGGATCAACTGAACTTTATTCTGAAAAGTTCGATCGTACATGAGAAGACCATTGCCCTGCCCGCTGCGGCAGATTTCAAAGAACATACCTCTGAAGTTATCGTTCCAGCATTGAGCCTGGGACAATACGCCATCCTTTTTTCCACCACCCGGGACTTTAAACCCGGAAGCGAAATCATTACCGGCAATACTTTTATCCGTTCGAATTTAGCTTATTCGACAATGGGCAGCCATGGTGAGGTATCCATGCATTGTTTCGACCGGACGGATGGCAGACCCCTTGAAGGGGTGAAAGTGGAATGGTACAGGCAGAGCTACGACCGAACGAGGGGAATACAGGTGAGAGACAAAGTGTTTGAATCGGAATCGAACACCCATGGCCGGGCAGAAGTACCTCCTTCACGCGGCTCATATATGCCTGTGCTAAGTAAAGGTGAGGATCATTTAGACCTAAGTGATTCCTACATCAACTCTTTTTCCTGGGAAAGGCCCTCAACTCAACAGTCAGATGTAAGTTACTTTCTCGATCGTTCGATTTACCGGCCTGGTCAGGTAGTTTATTTCAAAGCAATTTTACTGGAGAGAGATGCTTCCAACAAGCCTTCAATCAGCGCCAATAAGGCAGCTAAAGTTACCCTTTACGATGTAAATGGTCAGGAGGTGAGCACGATGAATGTGCGCAGTAATCTATACGGATCAATCCATGGTTCCTTTACCTTGCCGGATGGTGGTCTTGCCGGTCAGATGTCGATTGGCATTGATTTGAATAGCAAGAGGCAGTATTTCAGGGTAGAGGCCTATAGACGACCTACCTTTAAAATAGAATTTGACTCGATTACTACCGCATACAAACTGAGTGATTCCGTGGCGATTTCCGGCCAGGTTAGTAGCTACAGTGGAGCACCTTTGGGCAATATAGATTGCTTTTACCGGGTGGTACGTAAGGTACGCTATCCTTACCTTCCCGGGTTCAGGCGAATAATCTGGCAGTCATATCCTGAAAGGGAGATTGCCTCCGGCACCATTAAGACAGCCCGGGATGGCAGATTTTCCTTTGACTTCGTTGCCCGGGTTGATGATCTCTCCGGAATCGAACATTCACCGGTATTTGACTACGTGGTGGAACTCAGAGCAATTGACATTTCAGGAGAGTCCCTTAATAACGAGGTGACAGTGACCCTTGGGAGCAGGCCCTTTGGGATCATCTACGATGGACCGGAAACTATTGACCTGAGCAAAAACAATGTGGTGGAATTCAAGGTAAGGAATGCGGAGGGAAATCCAGTGCCGGGGCAAGGGAGCGTGAGTCTGCAGCTTAAGGGTAATGACTCCTGGCGCCGTGATCGCTACTGGATGAGACCAGATTTACCCCTGTTGGAAAGTAATCAATACATTGATTCACTTCCTAACTATCGAACGCTGGAAACAGATCCTGATGATTTGCGGGGCAAAGAGGTAGGACAAATCATCATGAAGCAAGTGGGTAATCGGCTTGTGGCTGATCTGGGAGATCTGGTTCCCGGGGTCGGTGCTTATTTTTTCGTGGTTTCAGTGACGGATGAAAAGGGAAATTCGGAGGAAGCAACATTTGAGCTAAACCTGGTGGATCCCGCACGTCAATTTGTACCTTCTGAGGATCTACTCCTGGCTTTTACTGCTAATGATGATCTCACTGCCGGTGATACGTTGCAGCTGAATATAGGTTCCCCGGTCACTGCTCAGGTATTTTACCACAAAGAACGAAATAATGGACTTTCGGCTGGAGAATGGATGTACATTGACGAGGGGTGGAGTAAATTGATGGTACCTATTGAGAGATCAGACCAGGGAGGACTTTATGTACATCTACAAATGGCCTACGATAACCGGATAGAAGATAAAACTATTGAGATTGACGTGCCCTGGAAGGATAAACAACTGGTGATCCAAACCAGATCGCTGCGCGATTTGACCAGGCCGGGAACAAGGGAGACCGTAGAACTGGAGATCTTACACCAGGGTGAAGGACTCGAGGCTGAGATGTTGGCCTCTATGTTTGATGCTTCTCTGGATGCACTTTACCCCCACCAGTGGAGTGTGGATCTATATCCCCGGTTTTACAGTACCGTATCCAGATCAACTCCCGGTTTTGGTATCTCTTACGGCTTTCTTTACTTCAATGATATCAGACCGGAGGCTATCAATTTGAATCCACAGATTGTTCCTACTTTGAATTGGTTCGGATTTCCGATGTATGGTAGGATGGTGATGGCCGAGGCGGTCACCTCACGGGCACAGCGTATGAATGCCCCCCCTCCACCCGAGGGTAAATCTGCCGACTATGCCATGCAGGAAAAAGAAGCGGTCGAAGAAGATCAGGGTGAAACGGTCCCCGAAGTGCGGGAAGATTTTTCCGAAAATCTATTCTTTTATCCTGACCTGCATTCCGATAGTACGGGAAAACTCAGTTTTAATTACGAAATGAATGATGCCTTGACAACCTGGAGAATGATGCTTTTTGCTCATTCGAAGGATTTGGCCAGTGATTATGCAGAGTACAGGATAGTAAGTCGCAAGGAACTGATGGTCACAACCAATGCACCCCGCTTTTTAAGGGCGGGAGACCAAATTAGTTTGTCTTGTAAAGTGGATAATCTTACGGCAGAAAGCATCGAAACCCGACTGGAATTAGTGTTGAAGAACGCGCTGACCCAGGAGGTCCTGACCTCTGCATTGGTTTACAACAGTGGGCCTGGTATGGAGATGATTGAAGCTGGATCCGCCATTGTTCATAGTTGGCAACTCCGCATTCCTGACAGTCTCCGATTTCCGATTGAGTACACAATTTCGGCAAAAAGTCTCCACTACGAGGATGCAGAAAGAGGTGTAATACCGGTATTGATCAATCAGGCATATGTGACCTCCACCCGTGCTTTTGAAATTGGTGCCCATACAACTGATGTCATTGACCTGTCGAGCTTGCTGGAACAGAGTAGTTCTGAGGGGAAAAGCGGCGACATAACGCTGGAGATCACGGCAAATCCGGTTTGGTATGCCTTGAAAGCGCTGCCATATCTCCTGGAATACCCCTATGAGTCTTCAGACCAGATTTTTAACCGACTATATGCCAATGCATTGGGAACCAGGATACTGCAGGAAAATCCACAGCTTGAAACCGTGTTCAGGCAATGGAATGCAGCGGATAAACAAAGTCCGTTATTTGCGGACCAAGATTTGAAAATAAGCACATTGGAAGAAACTCCCTGGCTGAGGAATGCATTGAATGAGTCGGAACAGACCAGAAGAATTGCTGCTTATTTTGCCGACAATTCGATGGCTTATGAGCAAAAGAATACCCTGCTTAAATTGAAGGGACGACAGTCTGATGACGGAGGTTTTTCCTGGTTTCCGGGAGGCAATTCAAATTGGTATATTTCGCTATATGTCACGGAAGGCCTACAGGATCTGAAGGAATGGGTAGGGGAGGAATATCAACCTGAGATAGACCGGATTCTTGAGGAACTAGTTCCCTTTCTGGACCGGGAGGTCATCCGGTACTACCATTCAATTGAGCAGCAGGTGGAAAAGGGTAATGCGAAATGGGAAGATAATCACCTTTCTCCGGTAGTATGCTACTACCTTAAGGTTCGAAATCCCGGGGTGAATCACGCTGCCGGTGAAATTAATGAGGTCTATCAATATTTTCTGAAACAGGCCATTGAATACTGGACGCAGACCACGTTGTTCTCCCAAACCCAGATTGCTGCCGTTTTCGGTAGAATGGATATGCAGGAAGAAAGGGACAAACTAATCAAATCATTCAGAGAAAGGAGAATCGAGAAAGAATCTCTGGGAAGTTATTGGAAAGATGCCAATCAAAGCTGGTTTCGCTGGTGGGATATGCCTGTAAGTATTCAAACGGAAATGATCGAGTTGTTTAATCAGGAAGGAGATGAAGAAATCGTCAATGAGGCAAAACGTTGGTTATTAAATCATAAACGCACGAATCAGTGGGGTAATACCGTAGCGACCACCAGGGCGATACAAGCTCTTCTTTCCGGATCTTCAAATTGGTTTACTGCAGCCGAACCGGTTCGCGTGGATGTGGAGAAGGGGCAGCTGAAAAATGATCAGACGCAGTCGGAAATCAGCTTTCTAAAGCAGAAGTACGAGATCCTCTCTGACGACCTTCAGTCTGTGAAATCTATAAAAGTGAATAACCCCAATGACCACCCTGCCTGGGGATCGGCGTATTATCAATTCTTTGAAGATCTGGATGAGATCCGGGAAGATAGGGAGGGACCTTTAAAGATAGGAAGGGAACTTTTCCGGGAAGAGTATAGTGACAAAGGGGTCGAGCTTAAAAGGATCGACGGACTTGATCTGCAACCTGGTGATGTTCTGGTGGTAAGAATTGCAGTCGAAACAGACCGGGATATGGATTTTGTCCAGGTGAAGGATCTTCGTGCAGCCGGTTTGGAACCGGTTGAAGTACTGAGCAACTACGAATGGAATGGTGGACTGGGATTTTACAGGGCAAATACGGATGTATCAACAAGCTTTTTTATTGACCAGTTGTCCAGGGGCAAATATGTGTTTTCTTATAAATTAAGAGTCTCACAGAGAGGCGATTTTTCCGGAGGATATGCTTCGCTTCAGTCGCTCTATGCTCCGGAGTTTGCGAGTCACTCGGAAGGCAGCCGGCTGGAAGTGAGAAGTATTGAATAAAAAAAAGCTGCCAGCTTTGCGGCAGCTTATTTAACACACTCAAAACCCGTAGAAACTAAATTTTTATTTCGAATATGTCTTTATTATTTAATAAACTGTTTCAGACCTTAAAATGTTGTCTCACTCCCTTCTATAAATGTGTGATAGCATAATATAAAGAGTCTAATTCTTGTCGTTCGTCGATTTTCGAAACCAAAAAAGGCTGTTTTAAAGTTAATAGGGTGTAACAAGCGTATTTTTATCAGATGGAAAATAAAACGGAAGAAGCTAATTCGATTATAAAAAACCACATGATGTGGTCAATGGGGGCAGGGTTCATTCCCGTACCAATTGCCGATGTTTTTGCAGTGGGAGCTATACAGTTGGATATGATTCGACAACTCTGCAATTTGTACGAGGTAAATTACAAAGATACAGAGGGCAAGGCCGTCATCAGTTCAATGACCGGATCAATAATAGCGCGGGTTGGAGCCAGGGCCATCAAATTTATTCCTGGAGTTGGTACGGTAGTAGGAGGGGTAACCCTGGCCATTCTCTCAGGAGCATCTACGTATGCTTTGGGTGAGGTGTTCAAAAAACACTTTGAAACAGGAGGTACATTTCTTGACTTTGATCCCAAACGTTTAAAGAAGGTATATGATGAAATGTTTGAAAAGGGAAAAGAGTATGCTCGCAAGATAAAGAAAGAACAGGCTATGGCCGAGGTGGAGCTTAGCAAGGGAGTAGAAGAGCCCGACGCCGGCGGGGAAGATGTGGTTAAAAGACTGCAGGATCTGGCCAAGTTGAAAGACGATGGTTTGATTTCAGAAGAGGAGTTTCAACTGCTGAAGAAAAGGATTCTGGAGAAAGCTCATTGATATGCAAATTGTCCAGTATATACCGCACCCTCGCTATAAAATCACGGTTTTCAAATCCGGTAGGCGCTATATCGTCAAATTTGATGATGCTGATCATGACCTGTCTTTAAAGTTCAGAGAAGGCGAGGTGGACGGTTTGAAGGATGTGGTGTCGCAGGTGAATCAGGAATTGCTGGAAGAGATAGATCAGGTGTTCGAAACACTATCCTCATTTCGCATGAGCCGTTATCAACGATCCTCCAAACGGTTCCCTGATATTATTTGATCTCCTTAGTCATTCCAGGTTAATCTTGCATCCGGTCTGGCCTCCGGATCAGCAAAGTCGCCTTTCAGATTCTTGTAGTAACCTACAATGCCGATCATGGCTGCATTATCCGTACAATATTCCAGCTTGGGTATAAAAAGTCTCCAATCATGCTGAGAAGCTTTCAGCAGAAGCCGCTGTCTTAATCCGCTGTTTGCTGCCACGCCGCCGGCTATGGCAATTTGGCTGATTCCAGTTTCTTTGGCAGCACGTTCCAGCTTGTCAATCAAAATGTCGACAATGCGTTCTTGCAAAGAAGCGCAGAGATCGGATAAATTACTGGTCACAAAATTTGGATCCTCTTTCAGCGCATCCCGCAAAAAGTAAAGGAATGAGGTCTTTAAACCACTGAAACTAAAGTCCAATCCATCAATCTGGGGCCTGGCCAATTCGAATACCGGTTTGCCTTCCTTTGCCAGGCGGTCTATTTGCGGTCCGGCAGGATAGGGGAGATTCATTAATTTACCTGCTTTGTCGAACGCCTCTCCAGCAGCATCATCCAGGGTCTTTCCTATCACTTCCATGGAAAAGTGGTCTCTAACCACTACTAATTGAGTATGGCCACCGCTGACGGTGAGGCATAGGAAGGGAAAATCAGGTGCAGGGTCGTCCAGGAAATGCGCTAGAATATGGGCTTGCATGTGATGCACATCGATCAACGGAATATGGAGGGCATAAGCCAAAGCTTTGGCGAAAGTATAGCCGACCAACAGGGAACCGAGCAGGCCCGGGCCACGGGTACAGGCAATTGCTTGCAGGTCCGATTGCGATATGCCTGCCCGTTTAATCGCCTCCTCAACCACTGTCCAGATGATTTCATCATGGGCTCTTGATGCAACTTCCGGTACCACTCCTCCATATTTCTGATGTACCATCTGACTGGCGACGACATTGGAAAGGACGTCACGATCCTTCAATACGGCGGCCGAGGTGTCGTCACAAGAGGATTCGATTGCAAGAATGTATGATGCCATGGTAAAACTTCTTTCCCTTTCGGACAATTTCCCGAAAGCATTCTGATCATACACCAAAGATGAGGTATTTTGCATCAATACTCCTGGAAAGCTCTGAGTGTAAAATCCATCGAAAGTTTATCACTTTTGATATGACGATATGTTAATGAAAAATAGTATAATTGTGCTGAAACAGATAAGACGAATTAAATCAATATGAAACTGGTAATTAATTTAGTGCTATTTGCTTTAATTGGGTTGATAGGCTATTTGCTGGTCTACAGTATTCAGGAGCCTATTAAGTTTAAGGCAGAGAAAGACCGGCGTCAGAATGCCGTCGTTGATAAATTATTGACGATCCGGAAGATGCAGGAATTTTACCGGGATATCAAAGATGGCGCATTTGCTCCGACTTTTGATAGTCTGGCCTATGTCTTGAGGAATGGGGACTTTCGAAATATCAAAGTAATCGGTGACCCGGATGATCCTAATTTCCAGGGTGAGATCACTTATGATACCTCTTATATCCCCGCGATTGACACAATTGAAGCGCTTGGCATAAATCTTGATTCACTTGCTTATGTACCATATGGAGAAGGGGCAAGATTTGAAATTCAGGCAGACACGCTGACTTATCAAAGCACCCTGGTTAATGTGGTTCAGGTTGGGGTACCGATCAAGACCTTTATGGGTCAATACGGGGATCCCAAGTATGCGAGGTATGATAACTCATATAAACCGAATAATTTGATAAAATTCGGAGATATGACTAAACCGAATCTCGCCGGAAATTGGGAGCGATAATTCGAGCATCTGGAAGATATAAAACATATACCAAACGAACTGTCCATCCTGATCAGGATGGACAGTTTTGCTTTTATGATCATCGATCAGAGTAATCTGGTGTCGGTATACGAGAACATTGCATTTAAGTCTCAACATGAACATTTCAGGTACATTGATCCGGTCGAGATTTTGTCGATAGTGCAAAACAATAACCTTCGGTTTAATCGTTTCGAAGAAGTTCATATAGCCCTGGATCATGATGCATTTACCTATGTACCTAAATCCCTCTATGAACAAAATGCCTGGTTTGATTACTTGAATTTCGTTGCTTCGGGCATTAAAAAAGATGATGTCGTTTCCACCGGACTGGACCGGGAAGCGATATGTATTTATTCGTATCCGCTCTCATTGAGAAAGCTGTTGTCGACCTTGTATCCTACCAGTCAGGTGCAACACCTGAGTGAGTCGATCACTGCATTTCTTGAACAGGAGATTAGTGAAGATCCAATTCTATTTTCCATCATGCATGGGGAAGATCAGTACATGATCATCTATGAGGATAGAAAACTCACTTTGATGAATCGCTATCATTCACCCAAAATTGCGGATCAGTTATACTATGTGCTGGCAGCCTGCAAGCATCGTAAGCTCAATCCACGAAAGGTGAATATTAAAATTACCGCTGATCTGAACGAAATTGGTGATCTTCAGGATGAACTTAGCCGGTACTTTATTCATGTGTCTACGATTGACTGGAAGAATGGTTGGCGATTACCCCTCTCCGTGAAGAATCCGATGGATCTCTTTGAATTTTACTGCATGCACCATGCGAATCATTGGAGGTAGCCTGAAAGGCAGACGATTTAATCCTCCGGCAGATAAATGGCCAACCCGGCCCACGACCGATTTTGCCAAGGAAGGTTTATTCAATATTCTTGAGAATAGATTTGATTTTGAGCATCTTAGAATGTTGGATTTGTTTGGTGGCACCGGAAATCATACTTATGAGGCTATCTCAAGAGGGTGTCTCCAAATCACTTATGTCGACAAGTTTGCGCCTTGTGTTAGATTTGTCCGGGATCTTTCCCAATCACTTGATATTCAGGATTATATAACCATTGTGCAAATGGATGTGGCAAGATTTCTGAAAAAGCCGGCCGGTCCGTTTGACTACATTTTTGCCGGACCTCCTTATCCTCTATCCTGGTTAGATGAAATTCCGGCGATGATCCGGGAATCCGGATGTCTCGCAAAGGATGGATTGTTCGTTCTTGAACATAATTCAAACCATCACTTTGAGGATTATCCTGACTTTGAGCAACTGAGGAAGTATGGTGGTACCCACTTCAGTTTTTTCACATCAAATCAAACTATTGACGATTAGGTTGTTATTTTTGTGCCGCAATTGGCTGGTCTGACTCCATTTTTAATTAAATATTCTAAATGCTTTTATTTGACAAAATAAGGACCGAGATTGTCAATGCCCTGCACCGGGAATATGGCAAGACTATAGATCCGGATCTATTGGTAGTGTCACCCACTCGAAAAGAATTTCAGGGAGACATGACGGTTATTATTTTTCCGGTGGTTAAGGAATTGCGGAAGAGTCCTGTCGAACTAGGCAATTTCATTGGAAAACACTTGTCATCGAGAATGCCGGAGGTCGAAGCGTATAATCTGATACAGGGTTTTCTCAATCTGACTCTGACCAGATCTTTCTGGTTTGGATTTCTCCAAAAAATGCTGGAAGACCCCCAATATGGAAACCGGGCCCGTAATGGGGAAAAAGTCATGATCGAATTTTCCTCGCCAAATACGAACAAGCCATTGCATTTGGGGCATATCCGAAACATATTGCTCGGGTGGTCTTGTGCAAAGATTTTTGCGGCCAATGGTTATGAGGTAGTTAAAGTGCAGGTGATCAATGACCGGGGTATTGCAATCTGTAAGAGTATGCTGGCCTGGAAACTGCAAGGCGAGGGTAAAACTCCGGACATTACGGGAACAAAGGGTGATCATCTGGTGGGGGAATACTATGTACTTTTTGAAAAATTGTTTGCTGAAGAATACCGCAACTGGCAGGAGACTCCCGAAGCGGTTGAGCTCTACCACTCCAGAGAGGATCAATCCATTGACAGATCTGAATTTTTCAAAGAATTCAAGAACCACTATTTTAATCAATACAGCGCTTTGGGCAGGGCAGCCAAGGAAATGTTATTAAAGTGGGAAGAGGGTGATGAAGATACTCTCAATTTGTGGAATATGATGAACGAATGGGTGTACGATGGCTTCGAGGAAACATACCGGAAACTTGGTGTGAACTTCGACCGGTTGTATTACGAATCAAACACCTGGAAACTAGGGAAAGATGAGGTCCTGCTTGGATTGAAAGACAATAAGTTTTACGAAAAGGAAGATGGCTCTGTCTGGGTCGATTTGTCCCATCTGGATATGGATGAGAAACTCCTGCTGCGGTCTGATGGCACTTCCTTATATATTACGCAAGATATCGGTACCGCAATGATGCGCTATCGGGACTATAAAATAGATCGCATGATCTATGTGGTTGCGGATGAACAAAACTACCACTTCAAAGTCCTTTTTGAAATCCTGAACCTGCTCGATGAACCGTATTCCGACGGGCTTTATCACCTGGCCTACGGTATGGTGGACCTGCCCAGTGGTAAAATGAAATCGAGAGAAGGGACAGTTGTCGACGCTGATGATCTGGTGGCTGATGTCATCGGGGAGGCTACTAAACTAGCGCAGGAAAAAGGTGACATTTCCAGCTTGCCTCCGTTGGAACAACAAGAGATTTGCCGCATGGTGGGCATGGCAGCATTGAAATTTTTCATCCTGAAAGTCAATCCTCAGAAAAGGATGATTTTCGATCCATCAGCCAGTGTTGATCTGCAGGGTCAGACCGGTCCTTATATCCAAAATGCCTTTGTGAGAATTCAGTCGATTGGAAGAAAGGCTACCATCGCAGACCAAACAGTTTTTGATCAGTATGAGGATATTCAGGAAAGTGAACGGATTTTGCTTAATCAGGTGTTTATTTATCCTGAAATTGTCCGGAAAGCGGCTGCCGAATATGATCCTTCTCACATCGCCGGTTACTGCTATGATCTGGCGAAATCATATCACCGCTTCTATCATGATCTATCGATCTTAAGTGCAGAAGATGAAGCCGCTAAAGCTTTTCGCTTATCGTTGAATAAGGCTGTAGCTAAAGTACTGGAACATGGAATGGATCTCCTGGGTATTGAAATGCCTGAAAGAATGTAATACTGATCGTTGACAAAACGCTCAATAATATTTCGAATTATACGACATTATGGCTGAAACAAATGAAAGATCGTTAAACTTCATTGAGGAGATTATCGAAAATGATCTTAAAGAAAATCCGCAGAAAAAGGTACATACCCGGTTTCCGCCAGAACCCAACGGTTACCTTCATATCGGTCATGCAAAATCGATATGTCTGAATTTTGGTCTGGGAAATAAATACAATGGTCTCACCAATCTGCGGTTTGATGACACAAACCCGACTACCGAAGAGACGGAATATGTAGAAAGCA
>JAGQWZ010000515.1 GCA_020436835.1 Saprospiraceae bacterium
ACACCATGCCATCAGTGCTTTTGTTGCCGATCCATCTGGTGCAATCTTTATGGGAGAAGGCGTTTTTCTGCATACAAATGTGGAGACCTCCTATGGACCGGTGCGGGGTACTAATGGTGGTTTCTATCGCTATCAACCTCAAAAACACCGTCTGGAAAGACATGCTCAATTATCGATTCCTAATCCCTGGGGTATCGCCTTCGATGCATGGGGAGAACATTTTTTTGCTGAAACCTCTGGTCCCGATGTTCGTTGGATGCTACCGGGATCCGTAAAACCACGCTACGGAATAGCCACTCATAAATCGTTTAATCTGATTGAGGATGCGCACCGGGTAAGACCTACGTCTGGACTCGAATTTGTTTCAAGCCGGCATTTCCCCGACGAAGTGCAGGGAGACCTGCTTATTAACAACACCATTGGATTTCTCGGCACCAAAATGCACCGTATGGAAGATGATGGGACCGGGTATAAAAGTGAGCATGAACTGGACCTGGTACAGGGTGATGACAAAAATTTCCGCCCGGTGGACATGGAATTTGCCCCGGATGGCTCCCTTTATATAGTGGACTGGCACAATATCCTGATCGGACATATGCAGCACAATGCCAGAGATCCTTTCCGGGATCATGTGCATGGACGGATCTACCGGGTCACCTATCCTTCACGGCCTCTGGTGGTGCCGGCAAAAGTGGATGGTGCCAGTATCGACGAACTGCTGGATAATCTGAAACTGCCTGAGTACCGGACCCGGTATCGTACTCGAAGGGAGCTACGCGGACGAAATAAAGAAGAAGTTCTGGCAAAATTGAGCTCATGGGCGCAAAATCTCGATAAAAGCGATCCGCAATATGAACACCAACTCCTGGAAGCATTGTGGGTAAGTTGGGGTATGGATGCAGTGGATGAGACATTACTAAGACAGCTCCTGCAAGCCAGTGATTTTCGTGCCCGGGCTGCGGCCGTAAGGGTTCTGCGCTATACAGGCCATCAGGTTGCCAGCCAGGGAGACTACCTCATGCAGGCTGCACAGGACGATCATGGCAGAGTCAGACTGGAGGCCATTGTAGCGGCATCCTGGTTGGAGCCTTCAAAAGGAATTCCCATTGTTGAAGAAGCAGGTAAAAAACCCATGGATGAATGGATGATCCACGCTTATGAAACTGCACTGGCGCATCTTAACGGGCGTCCCGTTGAAGAGGAAGAAAAAGAAGAGGTCGCGACCCATCTTGAAGGTGCCGCCCGCGATCTCTATGTGAAAGGCAAGGAAATCTATGAGCGTGAAGGATATTGCATTACCTGTCATCAGGAAGATGGAAATGGTCTGCTTTCCTCCTACTTCCCTCCTCTCGCCGGCACAGAATGGGTGATGGGCAACCAGGACCGACTAATAAAAATCGTACTTAATGGAATGATGGGCCCGATCGAAATAAAAGGTAAAGAATATCCCGGAAATGTTCCGATGACCCCATTTGGTGGCTTGCTAAACGACGAAGAAGTAGCTGCTGTCTTGACGTATGTTCGGAATAGTTTTACCAATCGCGCTTCCGTGATCGAACCAGAAAGAGTCAGAAAGGTCAGGGAAGCATCCTCCGGTAAAAAGGGATTTTATACCGCGGAAGAATTGCTGGAAGCATACCCAAAACAATTGGTCAATTAATCCTCCTCTTCTTCAGTCTCCCACCTACAACCGGTCCTTTGGTCAAATCTCATACTTTCGGGTGATCTTCCCGTTTTATTCATATTGTATTTTTAGAGCAG
This sequence comes from Saprospiraceae bacterium, assembly GCA_020436835.1. Taxonomy (GTDB): domain Bacteria; phylum Bacteroidota; class Bacteroidia; order Chitinophagales; family Saprospiraceae; genus JABDMH01. The sequence continues at coordinate 1,762 of JAGQWZ010000515.1, forward strand.
TGTGGCATATATCCTGTAACCAATTTCAAAAAACAAATCATGAAAAAATCAATTGTCCTTTTACTAATCACTTTGCTCGCTGGAACCATTTCAGCCCAAAACAACAAATCTAAGATTAGGTATTCCAGTCTCCTACCAATGTCTTCCAGTATTCTGAAAAATATCAAGAATAATAATTTTCCTCCTTATGTGAAAAAGACTGCCAAAGGTCTCATGGCTGATGGAAAATTCAAATTTGTCATCTTGGAAAACATGTCTATCCTGGTCCCCACTGAATTTGCAAATGCGGAACATGAATCAGAGTATAGCACGTTCTTCAAGAAGGTCGAGGAAATAAGGAAGGAGGATGGTTCAATGTTTTGTACCTATTGCAGTTGCGGCAGTGGATCCTCCTGGTCAGAAGGTGATAACTGTCAACCGGTGCAGCGGAGTGACGGTTTGCATTGTGAGGGAGGATGTATCGGAGAGAACCAGGGCAAGACTTGCTCATTTACCCAAGTACACTATCCACCGGTTGGAGGTGGATCACCCAGGTCCCGGGAAGTCAGTTTCTAAATATCATTCCATCCCTTACTGACCTTTTCCAGGATTCAATTCTAAAGGCGGTTGATCGTCCTATCCATCCCATGATAGGACGATCTCTTTTTTTTATCTTTAAATAGTCGCCTAATTTTCAACATGTCTTGAAACCCCACTTGAGCATATTATTAGTTCTTGCCCTCTACCCCGGTATTCATATATCTTCTCAGAATATCGATAGTTTACTCTCGGAATACGACCGAACATCTTCATACTCTGAAAAAGCATCGATTTCTATAGAAATAGGCACTCACTATTTGACGAGAGACCTCCAGGCAACGAAAAAGTATATACGTAAAGCCATGGAGAACTCAGAAGAAATTGACACACTTCGGATTCTGGCGCTTGATCTGCAAGGAAAGTATTATTTCTATCTGAATAATCTTGACTCGGCTCTGCTTAGTTTTAGCCAGGCTGAAGAAATCGCGAAAGCGCTGCAGGACAAAAAAAGGGTGGCAAGTATTGGGATAAGCACCGGTTCTGTGTTGCTTAGAATGGATAGATTTGAAGAATCCATAAAATCGTTCATCGCCAGTGCTGAATATTTTGAAACATTAAATGACCAGGTAAATGCTGCAAAATGTTACTCCAATATTTCAAGTGCCCAGGCCCGGTTAGGAAACTTTTCCGAAGCTATCAAATACAGCGAAGACGCACTTGCGATCTTCCAACCGAATCAATTACATCAATTTACTTTATTGACTCTACCTAACCTGGCCTCGAACTATGCTCAGCTAGGAGATACCACCCAGGCACTAAAATTATTTCACGAGGCGGAAGAACTTGCCATGCGTCAAGATGATGAACGGTCCCTGAGCCGCATTTACAACAATCTTGGTGATCTTCATTTGGCACAGAGATTATTTACTACAGCAAGAAACTATTTTGAGAAAAGTATTTTCCTGAAGAATAAACTCAGACAACAAAAAGGTCTGACTCAAAACTATCACAATCTGGCATACACCTATGCCCAGGATGGGGATCATCAAAAAGCATTGGAACTTTATCACAATGCGCTCTCAACTGCAACCGAGAGTGAAAAAGCGACCGTTTACAAAAATATGAAGGATTCATACCTGGCCCTGGATTCCCTCAAAAAAGCGATTTATTATTCTGAGCAGGCAAGATTTATTGAAGACAGTCTCCTGGCTAAAACGAATATGCAGACAATTGCAGAAATAAATGCAAAATATGAGACCGCAAAAAAGGAAAACGAAATTCTAAGACTGGAAAGTGAAAAACAGCGTCTCCAGATCCGGCAAACCAGAAACAAATATCTTTATTTTGGAATTATTGTGCTGCTTGTGGTAGGAATGTTGATCGCCTATCTGATGGTGAAGAACTCCCGCCGAAAAAATATTATCGCGCATCAAAACCATCATCTTGAAAAACAAAAAATGCTGGAGGAACTCCGCAGTAAGGAACTGGAGGCTATAGATTTGGTCGTTCAGGGGCAGGATCAGGAGCGGTCCCGTATCGCCAGTGACCTGCATGACAGTCTCGGCAGTAAAATGGCCGCCCTAAAACTATATCTGGAAAGTATCCCTGAGGATACACACAATGGACAGCTCTACAAAGCCAGGGAGTTAGCAAATTTAACTTACAAGGAAATCAGAACCATTTCTCACAGTCTGGCATCGGGAGTACTATTGGAAAAGGGATTGGTCCCCGCATTAAATTCCATGGCAAGCTTCATTAATAGTGCAAATGAAATAAACATGGACGTAATTGAAGTCGAGCTAAAAAACAGCCTAAATAACACCATGGAAATTCAACTGCTTCGGATTATCCAGGAACTGGTAACCAATGTAATCAAACATGCCAAAGCAAGAAATATCGTTGTTCAATTGACCCAGCATGCAGCAACCTTAAATGTCATGATTGAAGACGATGGAATTGGCTTTGATGTATTAAAGACTGAACTTGGAATGGGCTTCTATAACATAGAACATCGCATAGAACAAATAAAAGGAACATTTGATATTGATTCCAGCCCTGGCCACGGCACCACAGTTTTAATAAATATTCCTCTATGAATATCCGGATATTAATCGCGGACGATCATCAGTTATTTATAGACGGTTTAAAATCGATCTTAAGGCAGGAAATCGGTATACAGGTAATTGGAGAAGCAGGCAATGGTCTGGAACTGCTCAAGTTGTTAGATCGTATGGAGCCTGATGTTATCCTAACCGACATTAGAATGCCGGTCATGGACGGAATTACCGCTTGTAAAGAGATTAAAAATAAGTTTCCTCACCTACCCATTTTAGCACTAAGTATGTATGACCAACCATCCGATATAGTGGAAATGCTTGA
>JAGQWZ010000516.1 GCA_020436835.1 Saprospiraceae bacterium
TGACCACCAGGGAGGTTTGTGAGGGAGACTGGATTAACCATCGATAGATGCACCACGCTCACCGCCTGAGCCTCTCATCATTTTTCTTCCCTCTCCTGTAGTTCGTCCCAGAATTCCATAGCCCGACGGGTATGCGGAATACAAATTGAGCCACCCACCACATTGGCCACAGAGAAAACCTCAAGGATCTCTTCAGTGGTAACCCCCATCGTAAAACAGCTGCCCAGGTGATATTTAATACAGTCATCGCATCGCAAAACCATGGATGCCACCAAACCAAGTAGTTCCTTGGTGCGGGCCGGCAATGCACCATCCTGATAAGTTTGGTTGTCCAGGCTGAAAAACCGCTTTAAGACTTTGTTGTCTTCTGCCATTAATCGTTGATTCATTTTCTCGCGGTACGTATTAAAATCATCTACTTGAGACATGATATTTGTTTTTTATCCGGCAAGATCAGAAAAAGGGAGAGAATATTGCAGATACTTTCCAGCCAGGGATCCTCTTTTGGCGTGAACGAGTCGGGGCAAGGATAGTGAACCTGCTCTATAAATCAATTGAAAATGTTGATGATGGCCAGTAATGCTGTGAACAACCATATTTTTGCTGTGAATGACAACAATTAAGATACGAATGGATTTTTGTAGTTCCGAATAGGGTATTTTGTAAGCACTTTTATGAACGGATGTCTTAGATCTTCTGGAAAATCGTGCACTTTATCCGTCATCGGAATACTTTCGTCTTAGCTATTCAAAATTTAATCCCGCTAACACCTCCTTTTATCTATGTAAGTGAACTTTTTATCGTTAAAATGAAGTTGGCTTGCAACTTTCTATTGAATTCCGTCGTCCTTATTATCGAAAACAGATGCCAATGATTTAGAAATTTTACCTCAAGATTTTCTTAACCTAAAAATTAATAAACTATGAAAACAATCAGATTGCTTGCTGGTACTCTTTGCCTTGCCCTTCTTTCAATGAGTTCCAATGTATATGCCAATGGTGGCGATGATCCTGAGACCATTTCCAACCTCAGAAGTAATATCGTTAAACTGGTAGATGCACCCCGCCTGGGAGAGAACGGTATTAATAAAGCGGAAGTGAAATTGCGTTTTTACATTAACAAAGATCACGAAATCGTAGTGGTTGATACCGGCACCCAAAATAATTATCTGGATTCATTTCTTAAAAACAGATTGAATTATCAGCGCATTAAAGATAAAAATCTGAAATCCGGAATTTACAACCTGAAAATCACATTCCAAAGCGAATCATAAAGAATTAGTTGAGGTAGAGCTTTTTCATACAGCAGTGGAGTAAAAGTATTCCACTGCTTCTTTTTTTTTAAGAAATCGCACTCCTGGGGTTTTGTAATTTTCCTTGTCGCTTTTACGCAGTCCTGCCGGAGATTTTTCCGGGGTCAAACAGTGCCTTTGTTTCGTAGACGCCAAACAGAAATAATCATCCGGAAAGGAAAGATAATGGCAGTGATGATACTGCCCACGCCGAATAATACCATTTCACTACGCATATAGGTCTCAATGTTTTCACGGGTCTCCGATTCAAGATGACCAAAATAATTCTCAGAAGAAAATTCATCGAGATGCGTGATGAAATAATTGAGATTATTCACCAAATTAAAGATCAGTGGTATGCTGAGAAAGACCAGTGCAATTTTCACATATTGTAATCTGGCAATCCAGGTATATCTAAGTAGGAAAGTATATCTGAATAAAGTGACAAATACAGCCACGAAAATCACGTTGATTAGTGTAAACGGATATCGATTGGTTTTTTGAAAAATCGGAAACAAAATCAGAAGGCAAAGCAAAGCGGTTGCCAGCCACCAAACAATTTCCAATAAAACCTTGTGTTTCTTTATATGTTGCATGGGTCTCTACTTGAGGTAAAGGTACAGATGTTTGTAAGGTATCAGGTGTTTTACGCTTCATTTAATTTCCCTGGGAAGGACTGACTAAAGCTGCATCAGATAATTTTTCTCAGCTTGATTTTCTTTTTAATTCGATTACCATCCCGGTCTATATGTAATTTAACGATCCTTCCGTTTCGACTGCTGAGTATATTATTAATGCCGGTCAGGGTAAAGAAGGTGACCGGAATACCTTCAATTCTTTTAATCACATCACCCTTCATAACGCCTTCCTCCTCAGCGGGAGTGTCAGGAAGTACCCGTTGCACGATAAAGTCTTTCAACTGATGGCCGGCAGCAGCTAATTGAATTCCACTCTTATCATATTTAAACTTCCGTTTCAAGCGGCCACGGGATCTCATGTAGAGTTTCTGATGAGGATAATCGATCACATAATTAAACCGACTGAGTACTGAGTTTCCAATCAGGCCATTTCGTTCCATTCCCTGACGGGTAATACTGTCCGATTCCACTTCCTGAAAACTGGATAATATATTGTCGAAAGCATAATCTCCGAATTCGAAATGATGCACCCGGCCGATATAGCCTTCAAGGTGTCCCCCCAGCCCGGAGCCTAAGGTTCCCCGGATCGTTTTCGCCGGCAGATCAAGATTTTCATCGGTATTGGTGTAAAGCAAAATTGGTAATCCTGCACCAGTATCCAGCAGTAACTTGACTTCCAGCTTGTCTCTGCCCATAGTCATTGTACCGTCAACGTAAGGTTTGTTTCGAAATATCCGAACTGGAATTTCGCTGTATTTTCTGGGACTCTTAAATCGCTGTGCTTCGTCAAGCCGGATTTTATTCTTTCGGTTGTTTACCGAGAGTACAAAGAATTTGAAAACATTTGCCCCGATAATTCCGTCTATTTTCACACCGGTAGATTCTTCCAATTTTAAATAATCTTCTTCCAACACTAAAATATCGGTGGTAATCTTGTAGGTCTGGGAAATGATGAGATTGACCCTTCTTGCGATATACCCATAGATCTCCTGAGACATATCTGAGCCCATGAGAGGGATCTTGCGGTCATATTGAACGCCCAACAGATCGGCATATTCTTTCTTAAATAACAGGGTATGTTCTGATCCGGTATCAAAGATGAATTTAAGCGGCAGGACATTTCCAAATTTGACCTCCATGATAATGAAGTGGTTGGTCGATTCAAAATCTAAAATGGCATGTTTGTTAGGTCCCAGATTGAAACCAATTTGGGCTTCGGCAGATATCCAAAATACCAGGGTAAAGACTATAATCTGACACAACCTCATTATATCTAAGTAACGAATCGGACAGGCGATTGTTAGTATAAATTAGAAATAATTTATTACTTCCGCCCGATGTGGACAGGCAAAATTGCCCAATAAGCAACAATTAAAGGTGAGGTTCTTTCCGCCGGAATTCAGCTATTTTCTGGTTACAAAAAGATCAATTCGATTTCCAACAGGCTTGCTCTCCAGGTTGTTTGCATCCTCGCCCAGGGGGTTTCCCTGTCCTATACTTGAGATCCGGTCGTTGCCAATTCCCATCTCTACCAGAGCATTTCGTACAGCCTCTGCCCGTTGGTTTGACAGTTCCTTGTTGCCCTCCCCCGTATCTTCGCTGTCAGCGTATGCTTCAATCTGGATGTAGACCGAAGGAAATGCTTGCATTATCGAGGCAACTTGCTGCAATTGTTCGGCCGAAGTAAGGGTAATATTTGCACTGTTATCATAGAAATGCAGGCTGTCGAAGGTAAATCGGGTATAGGGATCTTCGCCGCCCTGGTAAATGAAAATGAAAAACCGGTCGACAAACGAATGCTCACCTACGGTAATCTCTTTGATCTTGCTCAGTTTGATGTAGGCCAATCCCTCCTGTACCGACCGCGAAATTCCTGTGTTGTTGGAAGGTTTGGCCGGAGGTTTAGCAGAAGATGCTATGCTATCTTCTTTTTCGGTAAGGGTATCAGCCATGGTAGTAATCTGGTCGTCTATCTTTTTTGTCAGACTTTCACCAGCGGGACGACCACCGCAGCTTTTCATTATGTAGAGAAGACCTAAAGCAATGGAGATCAGAATGATCCAGGGTATGATTCTGGCCATAGTTGATGGTGCACCACTTTCTTCCGCTTTTTCTTCTTCCTTTTCTTCCTGCGACTCTGTTGCTGCTTTCTCTTTGACTTCGACTGATTTTTCTACAAAAACAGTAAATCCAAGTTTTTCAAATAGACCTGTCGGTGCCGATTTTTCAAGAGATTGCTTTTGATCCAGAAGTAGATTACTTAATCCTTGTGAGTCCAGGTTTTTACTTTTTACCTGATGGCCCACCAGTCCCATAAGCATCGGTAAGGTCATTTTTGCCAGGGTATCAGAGGAACCCCTGCCAATGCCTGATCGGCTGGTTATGGTGTCGATAATTTCATTGGAAATCTTACTGTCTGGCACAACAAATTCCAGGATTCCGGCCCCCTTTTCAATTAGTTGGGTTGTTTTCTTACCACCTCCCAGGATGTCTTCCAGCTTGTCCAGAATAGTGCCATCGATCTCCTCATGTTGAATAAAGTCAAGGAGAGCAGCTGCTCCTTCCAGATTTTGCCCTTTTTCCAATAGTGCTCCCAGGAAAGCAGGAAGGGCTGTTCCAATAGCAGAGCGAGTTTTCTCTGTCGATTCTCCGAGATAACTGCTAATCTTAACTGCGGTTTGATCACCAATTGCCTCCCTGAATGCATCTATAAGATTGACTGCCATAATACGTATTTAGTCAACAAAATTAATAAGACTGATAATAATTGGGGGGAAACTTACGGGACAGCTCATGGTTTAACCGGTTATTTCCATTACTTCATCCAGGTTTTGGTAGGACCAATAGCTGGAAAGCAGGAAACCGGATATAATATCCCATACACCCCACCAGGCGGCGAGTACGGCCATGCCTCCCAGTCCGTGAAAGTAGTTAAAAATCAAAATGAGACCCAACCCGGAATTTTGAATACCGGTTTCAATGGAAATGGCACGCACGTCCCGTTCCGGCAACCGGTTAAGGCGGGAAAAATAGAACCCGAGTACGTAAGCGAGCCCGTTGTGAATGAGCACGATAAAGAAGACTGCTCCCAGATGGTGTTTGATGATTTCCTGGTTCCCTGCAAGGGCAAAGGCAATGATTCCCAGCAAGAGAACAATGGAGAAGATCTTGACCGGTTTGATGATTACAGACCGGAATTTGGGAGCCTGGTGGTTGATGATCATTCCAATAATGAGAGGTATGATAATCAATTGGACAATGATCTTGACCATTGCCCCGAAATCTACACTGACGGTACGGGCAAAACCGGCAGGACTATCGAGAATTTGGGTCCAGATATAGAAACTAAAAGGAGTAATCACCACTGCTGTGAGTGTCACAATGGAAGTCATAGTGACAGAAAGGGCCGTATTGCCATCCGACCGGTGCACCATGTAGTTGGAAATATTGCCTCCGGGGCAGGCTGCGACCATCAGCATCCCTAACTGGATTGTGAATGGTGGTTGAATTAGATATATTAGGAGTAAGGTCAGGAGAGGAAGGAGAATCAGCTGAGATGTTAACCCAATCATCACGGGCTTAGGTCGTTGTAGCACATATTTAAAATCCTTCAGGCTTAATTCCAGGGATACCCCGAACATCAGGAATCCCAGACAAATGTTGAGCAGGAAGAGTTGCCCTTCATCGAAATTTATTACTACCTTATCAATCTCATGCATTTCGAGTTAAAAATAGTCCTTTTTCTCAGCTGTGAAAATTTTGATTATTCCCGACAGTTTCAAAGGATCTGCCAGCAATGTGGTTGTGGCAGAAAGCATTGAAAAGGGTATACTACAGTCTCTTCCTTCAGCTCAATGCGTAAAAATACCCTTTGCCGATGGTGGCGAGGGCAGCCTTGAGGCTATTGAGACAGCATTGGGAGGGAGCCGGGTCACTCTGCAAACATTGGATCCGTTGGGCCGGTCTATTGAAGCTTTCTATCTCCGCAAGCAAGAGGTCTCTTATCTGGAATTAGCTCAGGCATCTGGTTTACAGCTGGTGAGTGACGATGAAAAGAATGCCGGAAAAACGACGACAAGGGGTAGTGGGATACTATTAAAGCACGCTTGTCAAGAGGCTGGAGAGGTGATATTTTGTATCGGTGGGAGTGCTACGAACGACGCGGCCTGTGGGATTGCTGCTGCCATGGGCTATCAATTCCTGGATGCACAGGGAAAGAGTTTTATGCCGGTAGGGGACACCCTTAGCAATATTGATAAGATCATCTCTCCGGATGTCTTGCCGAAGGCGCGTCTTAAGGTGTTGTGCGATGTGAATAATCCACTTACCGGAGCCTATGGAGCTACCTATGTTTATGGGAAGCAAAAAGGGGCCAATCAGGATGATTTGCGGCGGCTGGAAGCGGGCATGGAACATTTTCGAAACAAAATCATACAGTGGAAAAATGTAGATCTGAATTCCATTGCCGGAGCAGGAGCGGCAGGGGGAGTTGGGGGTGGCCTGGTAGCCTTTTTCGATGCCGCGCTGGTAAGTGGTACTCAATATCTTATGGACCAATTGGAGGTAGAAAAGCAGGTGCAAGATTGTGATCTGATTTTTACCGGAGAGGGAAAAATCGATAGTCAAACCGGTCAGGGAAAGCTGATATCGGGCCTCACTGCTCTGGCAAGAAAACATGCTAAACCGGTGATTGTCCTCTGTGGAGTGCGGGACATATCCATGGAAGAGATGGATGGGATCGGGCTAACTGCGGCCTTTACGATACTGGCCCAGATTGAAAGCGAGGTGGATATCTTTGAGAAAACACCATTATTGATACAACAAACCGCTGCCCAAATTATGCGTGTGGTACAAGCTGGCTTATGAATACGGGAATGACAGGTGATCTATTTAGCAGGTCATTAGCCCAGATTGTCCGCAAGGATCTTAAGTTTGCGGATAAGATTGCAGCACTTCTGGACCTGCTCATCGGTGTATGCAAAACTGCGGTTCAGGATACGGGGATCCAGTTTCATACCGTGTTCAGCATTATTGCCTATGCCGGCCATCAATTTAATTTGCCCGGAAGACTTTTATTCAATATTCATCGATTTCGCAGGCAGGGCGCTTCCAGTCTGGTGACGGAAACACAAGAGGCTGAATTGGAAAAAATATATCGACTGGGTCTGAAAGTCACCAGTGATTTAATCCGGATAATTTATGACACGGTACCAACACCGGAGATTTTACAGGAAATTCCTCCGGATAAGATTTATCTGCAGCGGGAGGATACAGTAGTTCAATTCAAAAGATATCAGAGGGTGCTGGCAGTAGAAAAAGATAAAAAGGACGATATCCTCATCGCCATTGACCAAGATCGGCCGGAAGAAAAGGTGAAGGTGCGTTATAATCTGCCTGATCGAAATGAATTGTTTAACGAATCGATCGAAATATTAGGATCAATTTTGAAATTTCCGGTAGAAATCAACCTCATTGATGTTGAAATTGATGAACATGGTTTTTATCTGCCCCGGGCAATTATATTGGAACCCGATTTTTTAATTGACATTACCGCAGTTGCGGAATGCTTTAATAATTCTGGCATTAATGAAGCCGGATATTTTACCCGTCGATTTTTACCGGTTGTTTCCGGTAAATACCTGATGCTGGGTCATATTGCCAATTTCTTTTTAGATGAATTGATGGCTGACATCTCGCTTCCTTTTTCAGAGCTGATTAAAAAAGTATTTCAAATTAATCCATTGGCTTTTTCGCTTTTTGATGATGCGACTGCCAGAGAGATTGTCGAGAAGGCGCAGAGGCATTTCATGAGTCTGAAAATGGTGATAAACCAAAGCTTCAGAAAGCAGGGTATTGATCCGAAAGATTGCTTTTTAGAACCAACATTTTACTCAGAACAGTATGGCTTACAGGGACGCCTGGATGTACTCTATGATAACCCGGAGATTGAAGACGATGCAGCCATCATAGAGCTAAAATCCGGGCAGCCGTACCGTCCCAATGTATATGGCCTTAGTCATAATCATTATGTGCAAACGCTCCTATACGATTTGCTGATCAAGTCGGCTTCGTCTGACCGCTTAAAGCCCACGAACTATATACTGTACAGTGGAAAGGAAACCGACCATCTTCGTTTTGCTCCAGCCGTCAGGTCCCAGCAATACGAAGCGATGGTGGCACGTAACCGCTTAATCACGATTGATTTTCAATTGGCTCAGGCAGACCGGGTATTGTCGGACCCAGACCGCTTTTTAAATTTCATAAAGGAAAAATCCCTGGGATTGCAAGGCTTCACCTTACGTGATATGCAATTGCTGACTGAGCGATTTGGTCAGCTTACCATCCTGGAGAAGAAATATTTCCTTTCTATGGTGGCAATGGTGGCGAGAGAATACCGTCTTTCCAAAATCGGAGTGGAGGGAGATAGCCGGAACAACGGACAGGCTTCTTTGTGGTTAAATAGTCAGCATACTAAAGAGGAGCAATTCAATATATTAAGTAATCTAAAGATAGAAGAGAACCAGGCGGGGGAAAAAGAACCCGTCATCGTTTTCCTCCGTACAGCACTAACCAATGATCTGGCAAATTTCCGGCAGGGTGACCTCACCGTTTTTTATCCGGCTTTCAAAAGTGATTCTCCATTGTCCAGTCAACTATTTAAAGGTACGATCATCCACCTTGATCAACATAGAATAACGGTGCGGCTAAGGGCTAAGCAATTTAATGATTCTCTTTTTTCCGGGTATGAATACTGGAATATGGAGCATGACTCCCTTGACAGTGGCTTTACTATGTTGTTCCGTTCGCTCTTTCGATTTACGGAATTTGAGCTTTATGATCGAAAGCGATTTTTATCCCTGCGACCTCCTGCTGCACCGGTTAAAAAAGAATGGATCCCATCACCGGAATTGACGGATGAACAAAACCGGGTCATGGCGAAAATCATTAGTGCCGAAGACTATTTTTTACTTTGGGGTCCACCGGGTACTGGTAAGACAAGTGTCATCGTCAAACATCTATTGACCTATCTGATCGGTAATACGAAAGACCAGATCCTGCTTCTTGCGTATACAAACCGGGCGGTAGATGAAATATGTCATACCTTGGTAGCTGCAGGCCAGACAGAATTCTTGCGGATCGGCTCCCGATTTTCAACCCATTCTGACTACATAGGGAATTTGTTGGGTACGATCATAGCAGATGTTTCAACCCGTGCCGAACTTCGATCGGTGATAGATGGATATCGAATCGTTGTAGGTACGATCTCCTCTATTCTGGGCAAGACCGAATTATTTACCTTAAAGGAATTTGACCGGGTAATTATTGATGAGGCAACGCAGGTACTCGAACCGATGGTGGCCGGTCTTCTGCCCGTCTTCAAAAAAACGCTCCTGATCGGTGATCATCGACAGCTTGCCGCAGTGGTTTCTCAGGCTCAGGTAGATCGTCTGGTGACTGATCCATCCCTGAAAGCGATTGGCATTACTGATTTAGGAAATTCGTATTTCGAGCGGATATTTTCCCGGTGTGAAATGGAGGATTGGTCCTGGGCTTATGATAAATTGAGCTATCAGGGGAGAATGCATGAAGAAGTAATGCAATTTCCCAGCGAGCATTTTTATGGAGGGATGCTGCAGATATTACCTGGTGATAAATCAAAGAGACAATCACAACCACTGTCTTTTACTATAATTCCGGAAGACGAAATATCTGCGTGTTTGGCAACAAGAAGAGTTCTTTTTTTCCCCATATCTTCGGGCGAATTATTTAATAGTAAGATTAATATCTCAGAGGCAAAGCTGGTAACGGGGATCATAGGTCATTTAGTGAATCTGCATAAAATCAATAATGCCGCATTATCTCTTTCTGATGTAGGTATAATCACTCCTTTCCGGGCTCAGATTGCACAGATTAAATCAGAACTGGAAAATGAGAAATTATATAATGAGGATTTAGTGATCGATACAGTTGAGCGTTTTCAGGGAGGAGCCAAGAAGATCATTATAATTTCACTGTGTGTAAATTCTGAAAATCAACTGGAAAATCTGATTAATTTATCCTCCGATGCCGTAGACCGGAAATTAAATGTCGCACTTACCCGGGCACAGGACCAGGTTATTATGATCGGTGACCCACTAATTCTTAGTACAAACGCGGTGTACCATGATTTTATTAAAAAATATTCGGTTGGCTCGATAGCTAATCAAGAGGACTAATAAAGTCTGTATGCACGAAGTGAAATTCGAATGGAAACCATAAATGACTTGGTTGATTGAAGATTTCTAAAATCGATAATTGATTTCATTTTCTAGTTATTTTGACGCACTATAGCTACCTGACTTTCTCTTGTTCTTCATGATTTCCACTTCGGCCGTTAGTGCTTCTAAGGATTTTTCATATTGGAAAAGCTGTTCCTGTTGTTCCTGGATGGCTTTGACTAAGACAGGGATGAGTTCCGCGTAACGCAATGCATAGTAGTCATTCTGATTATCCGGTGAATGGACTGCTTCGGGAATTACTCCTTCGACTTCCTGAGCAATTAATCCCAACGTAATTCGATCAACTCCATTTTTCATTTTGTACTGCACTGGATTTAATTGCATAATTGAATTTAATCCATGTTTTATTGATTTAATATCCTCCTTTAATCTTTTGTCTGAACTCACGTTGGGTGATTGGGTTAGAAAAATTGTTTTGAATCTTCTGGTGCTTGATCCTAGATCGATGGTTCCATTTGCCAGCGGTAGAAGCCTGACATCATTTATTCGCAGTATTTCCTGCTGGACACCGCTGGCATTACCTTTGGAAAATGCCAGACCACCTTCCGCCAGTTCAGTAGAAATCGCCCAGTCAGTGGAAGTATTATAATCATTGAATTGAATTTGAGGTCTACCCGATCCAATCGAAGCTGACGTGATCCTTATCGTCGGATTATTTGGACTCGTGACCTCCAGATCCGTGACAGGACTAGTGGTATTAATACCCACCCTGCCAGCAGTCGTGCCATTATTAATGGTGACAATATTTCTCTCCTCTTCCGTATCCTTCCAAAATATTTTCAGCTTTTCCAGGTTACTACCTATTGTGCCATCGTACTCAATTCCATATCCCACTGAGGTGCCCACTTTACTCAGAAATAGAGTAGGCCTCTTATTAAATTTCGACTCAAAAAGACCGAGAATTTTTCTTTGAGCAGTAGTCAATGTGCCGTCAAAAGAATGCAGTCGAGCGGAAGGATTTGGAGTGCCCAGTCCTACAAAACCATTGGATCGATGGATCGAGATGGCATTAATTTCATCGGTAAGATCAGAACCATTGGTCGAATGAACCCCGATATGAAACCGGTTGGCGGATCCGTCGTAATGGATGTAGCCACCACGGTAATTATTTAAGGCAGTGCCTTCTACAAATCGTATCCGACCGGATTCTACCTGGTCACTGGTTTTACCGGTCAGCATTATATTGGGACCAGTCAAATAGTCATCCGGACACCGGAGCGAGAGCATGCTCTGGGGGGCAGCAATGCCGAGACCGAGCCGACCAATGGTATTGCCGTCACCTTGATCGGTAGATATTAAGGACATAAGTTTGGTATTATTGGTGTCCAGGACAAACAGACCGAGTGGCTCTTTTGCTGCAGTGATATCTATATGACCAACTGTTTGAGTCAAACGGATGTGTTCTTTATACGCACCCTCTACTTCCAGATTGGGAAGTTGACCGAATAAAGGATTAAGTAATGTGATGACAAAGATTGGGATTAGAATTAGAGGATTCATGATGAGATTTTTTTAGTGTAAAGACATTTTAAGGATTACTTTATTTCAGGTAATCCTTCATATCACTTTCTCAATCAAAGTTGTAAAGGATGCACAGGAAATTCCTCCCGTAATTCAGGGAGTTTGGCCAAATACCAATAAATGGGTATCAGGTTGCCTGGTTAATTTCAGTCGCAGGCTATATAGTCAATGGATTGTTGTAGTATGTTGAACTGAAATTTGTAACCGGAGTTAAAGATGCGCTATTCACTTCAGGCCAACTAATTTGTGGGTCTGCAAGCTTAATCGCCATTGAGGATTTTCAAGACAGTATTGGATAGTTTTTTGAATATTATTTTTGATATCCGGACCATCCATCGGCTGGAGAAAGAAATGTTTGAAATCCAGATGGATAAATTGTCTGGGATTAAAGCCGGATTGAGGATAAACCAGTTTAAGTTCATGTCCTGAATCCTGGATAAGCTCTGTGCCAGATTTTGGACTGACACAGATCCAGTTGACATTTTCCGGCACCTTGATCGTGCCATTCGTTTCTACGGCTACTTCAAAATGGCTGGAATGAAAAGAACTGACCAATAATTCATCTAATTGTAGTAGTGGTTCCCCTCCGGTACACACCACCAGTGGCTGGCCGGTCGAATTTTTTGGCCAAAGTGCGCTGACTGCTTCGCTCAATTCCGCAGCAGTATATTTGCCGCCGTTTTCACCATCGGTGCCCCAGAAATCAGTATCGCAGAACTGGCATATTGCTTTGTGCCGATCTTCTTCTCTGCCCGTCCATAAATTACAGCCTGAAAAGCGGCAGAAAACGGCCGGTCTGCCGGATTGACCCCCTTCCCCCTGGAGGGTATAATAGATTTCCTTGATTGAATAGATTTTCTTCACTGGTATTCTGAAGTCTTGGGGTACAAAGGTAAATAAATGATAAAATGCTAATTTGGAGAGATTGATTCCCCACGGGATAAAAAATGGAAAGCAAAAGCAAGGCTGCAGTTGATCTGCAAAAGGAAATATTTTTAGGAGGTCTTCGAGGACAAAGACCAGTCATTCCTTCGGAGGTATCAGCGTTGAGGAAGCTGGCCGAAAGAAAGCTCTCTGCACCATCTTTTGATTACCTGGATGGAAGTGCAGGTAGACACCATACTAACCTCAACAATCAGCAGGCCTTTCATCATTGGCAAATCCTGCCAACGATGTTAAATGATGTTTCCGTCAGAAATATTGGTACCAATCTTTTTGGTGCGAAATTTAGCAGTCCCTTTTTCTTATGTCCGATAGGAGTGTTGGAACTGGCGCATCCTCAAGCTGATCTGGCGGTAGCCCGGGCATGTGAGAGCACTGGGGTACCCTTGATGATCAGTAGTCAGGCCAGTACTCCCATCGAAAATATTGCCGGGCAGATGCCAACTACACCTACATTTTTTCAATTGTATTGGAGCAAGTCGGAAGAATTGGTGGCCAGCTTTCTGTCACGCGCCGAAAGATCCGGATGTCTGGCTATTGTGGTGACGCTGGATACAACACTTCTCGGGTGGAGGACCAAAGATCTGGATCACGCCTACTTACCTTTTCTCTACGGAAGAGGACTTGCTCAATATATATCGGATCCGGTGTTTCAACGACTGGTGCGGCAAGAGCCACCCAGGGCAGAACCACCTCCCAAAACCACCCTCACGCTCATCCGGTCGCTATGGCGAATGGCTTCAAATTTTCCTGGTTCGACCCTGCAAAACTTCCGGACCCGGTCCACCTTGGCAGCGATCAGGAAGTTTATAGAGATCTACATGAATCCGGCTTTGGAATGGCATGACCTGAATCGATTACGTGAAATGACGAATTTGCCTCTGATTCTCAAAGGAATTCAACATCCTGATGATGCACGAAAGGCGATCGATGCCGGAGTAGATGGAGTGGTGATCTCTAATCACGGAGGAAGACAGATTGATGGTGCGGTTAGTAGTTTAAATGCACTGACCCTGTGTAAGGAGGTGGTAGGTGATCAAATTCCCATGTTGTTTGACAGTGGAGTACGGTCTGGCTCTGATGCTTATAAAGCACTTGCCCTGGGTGCACAGATGGTTGGAATTGGCCGGCCATATGCGTATGCTTTGGCTGTAGCCGGTGAACTAGGTGTCAGGGCTTTGATGGAGAATTTCCAGGCAGAACTGGAGTTGACCATGGCCTTGTCAGGTTGTAAAAACCTTACAGAAATTGATAAAAGCAAGCTTCATTACCGCAGTCACTGAGAATGCATCCCCAGGGTGCGATGACTTTGTGCATGTGAAAGATTTTTTCTGAATGCCGGTAACGAAAGCATAAATGCCGGTTACTTGTAATAGTAATATTATCTAACCACAAAAATCAATGTTATGGATAAAAGAACACTATTTCAAGTGGACCTGGGTAGCTTTGACCTGACGGATAACCAGGTAGCCGAGTTGGAGGAGCGTCTTTCGAAGACAACGATTGAATTTCTGGGATCTTTTAAAGAAGGAAAGGAATTTGTTGCCAATGCAGTGGCGTACAAGCCAAATCCCGATGATCCTTTTCCCTATCCTTTTCCCTGGCCCCCATTACCCCGACCCTGGCCCCGACCCTTTCCCGGTTTTTTCCCGATCGACCGGAGACGCATGGACCGCCTTTTTATTGATGTGAAAAAGCTCCAGTGATGGAGAAAAAACTTTGTCCGAGCGCCCCTTTTAAGGAAGGAAATAAAATCTTTGCATTATTTGACGACCAGCAATTCAAGTTTACTGATCATCTTGAAATGATCGATGGTGAGCTAACCAGGGAGGTGATGGAGGCTGAAGACAGGGCAATGTACCGGACAACGATGCCTTGTGTGACAAAAGGCTGTGGGAATTGGGATGGTCAAAAATGCACGGTGCCCGATCAGATGCGCTATTATTTATCGCCTCTGACGGATATTGAGGATTTCAGAAATTGTCCGATACAGAAGGGATGTCGTTGGTATGCTCAGGAAGGAGAAAGTGCATGCCGGATATGCCCTTTGATCAAGACAAGAGTTTTCGAGCCCGGGGCCAGTGTTTCTCAAGGTTGATAGCCTAATCCTGGGTGAAAACCGGCTGTCAGTTTCTTCGGAGGGCTCGTTTTCCCGGCGGCAAAGATAGCCCAAACGCTTCTTGTCAATTAAAGCTTCGAGTCAGAAGCACTCCTGGCAAAGTTTATTCCTAAGTAAAGCTTCAGGTCAGAGTCTGTCCGTCAGCAACGGACTCTGACTTCTTTTATTAGTTGTTACCATAACTCCGGTCAAGGAACTGATAGCGGCCTTCGATTTGAGATTCGATTGCCTTAGACTCCACATCAATGATCATGACCGGAGGGGTCTCATCGTTACCTTTTGCCACTGGCCAAGTTGGAAGATCTTCGCCATTGGGATCGCCGGTTATGATGAAATTGGCAAAATATTGTTGCATGGTCTGGGAGACTGTGTAGTCTTCCGGTTTCCATGCTCTTTCTGTCATCAGCGGTAAATTTCCCATGCAGTATTCAATCTCAGCAGCGTGTGGAGCACCTACGGCTTTGGGCATTGACGGACTTTCATCTTCTTTTCTAACTGTTCCTCCTGCCAGCCCATCTATTAATTCTGCATCTTTCAGAGGAGGTCTTAGTTTACTGTATAAATACCGGTATACCGGTTGGTCACTATTTTTCCGGTGAAGGTCAAACCATTTCCAGGTACTGTAGGCAATAAAACGATCCGAGGCCAGGGCTGTGGCAGACAGCTCCACTTCTTCCTTTGTTCCTCCCGGGTACAATTTTAAAACTTCTGCATAGTGTTCCGGATAGGTCTCCTTCACTTTTTTTTCGTAAGTCTCGGGACGGTAGGGCTGACCTTGCATAAATGCCATTCCAGGTATTTCCGCGGAATTCCACCCCAATAGTAAGGGAACGTCGGCCTGTTCTCCTGCTTCGAATATTTCCGGTACCGTCTTCGGGTAGAAGTATCCATCTACGACAGTTGGGAATCCGAAGCGATTGGATTCGGTGTAGATATCAAATACATCTTTTGTGCTGAGCGCTCTGAGTTCGGCCAGTGAAGGGTAACCGGCCTTTTTTGCAAAGTCCAGACCTATTTGTTCTGCCTCAGAAAGTGGCACCGGAGACAGGGTGGGTTTGATCCCTGCACCACTTTCTCCGATGGCTCCTGCAATGAGGTCCCGGGCCAGGGGTGAGACCATTTGAGCACAAACGGATATCGACCCTACAGACTCTCCCGCGATGGTGATTTTATCCGGATCACCCCCAAAGGCAGCAATATTCTTGTATACCCACTGTATAGCAGCAGCCTGGTCCATCAGACCATAGTTTCCACTGCCTTTGTAAGGTGTTTCAGCACTAAGTTCAGGATGAGCGAAGAAACCAAAAATATTCAGCCGGTAGTTGACAGTGACCGCAACCATTCCTTTTTTTGCCATACTTGCCCCATCGTATCTCGGCTCGGAGCCATCACCGGCAACAAAACCACCGCCGTAGAAATACACAAGGACCGGCAAATTCCCGGTTTTTCGGTCAACGGGAGTCCAAATATTCAGGTAAAGACAATCTTCATTAATGCCGTCAGACCGAAATCGCATATCTCCAAAAACATTGGCCTGGACCGCTCTCGGACCAAAATGTTTGGTTTTTTTTACTCCTGCCCAGTGGTCCGGGGATTGAGGTGCTTTCCATCGCAGTTCTCCCACCGGAGGTTTCGCGTAAGGGATACCGAAGTACATGGATAAATCTTCTTCGACATCGAAGTTTCCCTCGATCATTCCCTGTTCTATTTGTACTTGCACTGGAAAACTGTTACCGGATTGAGAAAAAGAGGTGATTGATAGCGAGATTAGCAATCCCGTAGCCAGGACCAAAGTCATCTTCATCTTTCTTTCATTTTAGATTTAGCAGTGCTCTAATTTAGGAATATACCCTGAAATCTTTTTTAGGCTAGACTTTGAATTACTGAATTAGATGGGCTCATTCATCTTTGAGTGCCCGGGCAGGATTAGCCGTAGCCGCTTTCAGACTGTGAAAACTGACGGTGATAAGTGCAATGATCACCGCTAAAAGGCCGGCAAGGATGAATAACCACCAGGCCACGTTAGTCCGATAAGCAAATTGATTCAACCAGCGGGTAATAAAATACCAGGATATAGGTGCGGCCAGAAGGATGGAAACCAAAATGAGCTTGACAAAGTCTTTATTAATTAGGGTAATAATATTCCAGGTACTTGCCCCCAGGATTTTACGAACTCCAATTTCTTTGGTTCGTTGGAGAATCGAATAGTAGGATAATCCAAATAGTCCCAGTCCGGCAATTAAAATAGTGAGTATAGTAAAGAAGGACAGGATTTTTCCAAAACGGACATCGGCTTCATATAATTGGGCATACCGGTCGTCCAGGAATTCATAATTAAAATCATTTCCGGGAAAAAAATGTGCATAGGTTGATTTTACCTGGTCAATAATATCTGAAATACCGGAAGTAGAAATCCTCAATGAAAGAGTGTTTCCCGGACTGTAGGAAGGAAGCAAAATTAAAGGTTCAATTTGATGGTGAAGGGATCGTTGATGAAAGTCAGGTATTACTCCAACTATGGTCCAATCTCTATCCCAAAAGTTTAATTTCCTGTCCACTGCATTACCGGGAGATGCATAACCCATTTTTTCTGCTGTTGCCTGGGAAATTACGATCTTATTGACCAGGCTGTAATCTGTGTGGTGATCCTCGCGGCGAAAAAATCTACCTGCCAGGGGCTCGAGTCCGTACGTTTCTGCATAATTAAAGTCAACATTAATAAAATTACTGGTATGACTTTCTGTGGTGTTGCCTTCACCTACTTTCCGAATCTGAAAAACACGACCAGTGCGTTCTCCAGGGGTTCGGTTTGAAGTCGTAGCCGAAATAATACCAGGAATTTTAACCAGTGCATTTTTTAAGGTATTGGTTTTATCAATAAAGGTGCTGTCAAATTCAGTCAATTCTGGAGAATTAATTGTGAGAATCTGCTCGATATTCACTCCCAGATCCTGAGTGCTTATAAAACGAATTTGTTTAGACACCAGCATGACCACCGAAATCAATGCGATCGACAGGGTGAATTGAAATACCACCAGCCCCTTCCTAAGTTTTTTATCACTAATGTTTTTAAGAAAATTCCCCTTTAGTACGGAAGATATGTGGGGAGTTGAAAGCATCATTGCCGGGTATATTCCCGATAATAATATTCCGGTGGCTAACAAAAAGATCAGCGATGCCCAAAGGAAGAGATCCGTGGTAGATCCGGTAGCAAACATGATCGCAGAACGGTTAATCTCGAAATTATGGGCAAACCAGGGAAATAAAAGATTAGCCACTGCCAGAGCAAGCACCAAACTCAGCAGGTTAATCAACAGGGTCTCCAAGAGAAATTGACGGATCAATTGAAACCTGGAGGCACCCACTACCTTTCTCACCCCCACTTCACCGGCCCTCTCGATGGCACGTACCGATGACAAGTTGACATAATTAATCCAGGCAACCAGCAGAACAAAAAAAGCAATGGTCAACATGGACCATACTGCTTTCCCATTAGCCGTCGCCCCAATTTCATATTCGAGTCCCGAGGAATATAAATGTGCCCTGGATAAGGGTTGGAGAGAGAATTCTTCCTTACTGCCGCTTACCTCATCTCCGCGGAAATGTCTTTCTGAAAATGCGGCAAATTCATTTTCCAGTTTTTGCGCATTTGCATTGGGATCCAATAAGAGATAGTGGTAGAAATCAGACCATACCCAGCTGTTATCAGCGCCCTCTCCCCAGTATCGTATACAGGATGCATAGCTGAGCAGGACTTCAAACTGCAGGGTTGAGTTAGTGGGAGCATTCTCCAAAATTCCCGTGATCACAAATGGATCGGGATAGCGGTCAATCATTATTGGTTTTCCCAGAAGGGATTGGTAATCGGTGAGATCCGGAAATATTCTTTGCGCAATCTGCCGGGTGAGTAGGATTTCGTTAGGTTTTTTTAAAAGCACATCTTCGGACTGTGCTATCGTTGGAAAATCAAATATTTTGAGAAATTCCTGATCCACCCACAGCCCGGGTTCGGTTGGATATACCTGATTTTCCGATATCAGCATAACGTCGCTACTGTAGGCAATGCGGGTTGCATTATTGATTTCAGGAAATTCAGCCTTCATTGCAGGTCCGATAGTGGGATAGGTGATCGTTCCCTTTTGTACGGACCGGCCATTTTGAAAGCGTTCGTTTACGACTCTGTAAATCTGGTCTTTTCTGGTGTGGAAGTTGTCAAAGCTTAGTTCATAACTTACGTATTGTAATAAAAGAATACAAGTGGCCATGCTGACGGCAAGTCCTCCAATGAGAATCAGGGATTGAAATTTATTTTTGGTAAGGTTTCGCCAGGCGATTTTGAGGAAATTCCACAACATGACTATTTGATTTTGACTTGATCAATTACTCTTCTTTTATACACTCAATTGGATTAACCAGAGCCGCACGAAGTGACTGTGCGCTTATGGTGATAAATGCCAGAGCCAGGCTAAGAAGGCATGCTAACAAAAACATCATCCAGGGCATATCGATGCGGTAAGCGAAATTCTCCAGTATTTTTTCCATAAGATACCAGGATACGGGCACAGCCAATATGGCGGAGATCAAAATTAACCACATAAAATCCCGGGAGATCATCGAAAGTATATCCGGTATAGTTGCACCAAGAATTTTTCTTATCCCGATTTCTTTAATACGTAAAACCACCTGATGGGTGACCAGACCGAACAATCCTATACAGGCAATGAATAGTGCCAAAATGGTAAAAATCGCAAAAGCCCGGCCTGTCCTTTGGAAGCCTTCATAAAGCTGATCATACGCCTCATCGAGAAATTGGACATCTACAGGCACGTCCGGCATAAATTTTTGAACAGTTGATCTTGCAAAAGATACGGTATTTGATACATCACTCATATCAATACGCATGATGATAAATCCATTCCGGGAACCCGGCTGGTTTTGCTGGTGGGTAATGTACATGGGTTGAATCCGCATATCCATGGGTTGAAAATGAAAATCCTTTACAACCCCGACTACCTGACCGTCAGCAAAGGATCTCCCTACGGCAGACTGCCAGCCCAGTCTTTCCACTGCGGTTTGATTCAGAATATATCTCCCGACCGAATCAGCATTCAGATCATCTCCAAGATTTCTGCCTTCGAGCAGTTCCATTTCAAATAAGTCGACAAAATCCTCATCGGTACGAAAACGATAGATATAAATATCTTCCTGATCCTGATGGCCATCCCAGTCACTTACGATCCCCTGATTTCCCGAATTGAGAGGTAAGGTGGCACTAAAGGAGACCTTCTTCACCTGAGGATTCTTAAGTAATTCACTCTTCAGGACAGATCGTTCTTTGAATAATTCCTGATTCGTGTATGGTATATAAACCACTTCGTTCCGTTTGTAACCAAGTTCCTTTTTATGGATGTAGTTAAACTGCTGATAGATGACGAGGCTGCAAATTGCCAACACTATCGCTGCTGTGAATTGACCCACTAGAAGGAAATTGCCCACCATCCTGCCATCTTTATCCTTACTGAAAAATTTCCCTTTCAGGGCTAGCATGGTTGGTAGACTACTCGTTTTTATGGCCGGATAAAGGCCGGATAAGATTCCTAAGGCTAATGCAAAAGAAAGCGCAATTATTAAGGTGAGGGGTATAGATCCGGGATTAAAGGTAATTTCGAGATCAACCAGTCGATTGAAAGGGGTTATAAAAACATTGGTCAAAAAAAGAGCCAATAGTATACTAATTAGTGAAAGCAGCATCGACTCCATTAATAATTGATAAACTACTTGTTTTTTATTTGCCCCCAATACCTTACGCATACCCACTTCTTTTGCTCGCTGTTTATAGCGGGCAGTTGCGAGGTTCATATAATTAATTAATGCCAGGATTAAAATGATCAGAGCAATACCAGAAGCCAGATAAATGTAACGAATATCTCCCAGGGCGCCAGGCTGATTATTAGATGTGGAGTGGAGATAAATCTCATTAAGAGGTTCCAGAAAGTACTCGGCCATAAAAGGAAATTCGGAGTAGGCTTTCTTGACTTCGTCGTCAAACAGGGAGAACTTATTTTCCAATAATTGTGGATCAGATCCTTCCGCAAGCAATAGATATACCCAGTAATTATTACTCGCCCACTGATATCGATCCCGGTCCTCGACATAGTTGTCATAGTTCTGAAGGGGCAGGACATATTTGAACTGGACCTGTTGATTTGCCGGTAGATCTTCAATAACCGAACCGACAAGGAATGAACGGTTGCCTTCTGTCTTTATTTCCTGTCCGATCACCTGTTGTGTTCCAAAATATTTAACTGCCATTGATTTAGTGAGCACAATGGAATTCCGGTCTCTCAGGGTGATGCGGGGATTGCCTTCTATGACCTTGTAGTCAAAAATCTCAAATAGAGAAGTGTCCCCATATATTCCGGATTCATATTGGACTTCATTATTTTTAGAAAATAAAAGAAAGGCATCACAAAAAGTAGTGATGGCTTCGACTTCCGGAAAATTACTTTTAACTGCCGGAGCAAGGGTTAAAGGAGCGACCGCAAATTGATCGGTTCCTCGAAAGGTATTGCCTTCCTGTTTTTGTGATATACGGAATATCCTGTCTTTTTTTGAATGTTGTTGATCATAGGAAGTTTCGTATTGTATGTACAAGATCAACAAAATGAAACAAGCAATTCCGATGGACATTCCCGCCAGATTTATCCCTGCATACAATTTTTGTTTGGCCAGATTTCTCCAGGCGATTTTCATATAATTACGAAACATTTCTATGTATTTCTTACGACAATTATTTAAATACAGTGCAAACTAATACTTGCTAAGGGCAATTTCCGATGCTCATCAATTAAGAGCATTAATAGCCATATAACCAGCTTGCATGCCACTATTATTCATCTTTCAACGTGTTAACCGGATTTGTTGTTGCTGACCGAAATCCCTGGTAACTCATGGTCGCTGCGGCTACCAAAGCTGCTGTCATTCCCGCTAAAAGAAATACCCACCATTCAATGGGAGCCCGGTAGGCATAATTCGCCAACCAGCGATTAATAATAAGATAGGCCAACGGGATGGCAATCAGTATGGAAAGCAAAATGGTGCCGATAAATTCCCGGGCTATCAGTAAAAGGATGTCCGATATTTTTGCGCCCAGCACTTTCCGGATGCCAATCTCCTTTGCGCGTTTTATAGCGGCGTAAGCGGTTAAGCCAAAAAGTCCGAGACATGCAATGAGAATGGCGAGTGAAGAAAAGAGGGTAATAATCCTGCCTAATTTCTTGTCAGCCGTGTATTGATTATTAAAAGATTGATCAAGAAAGAAAAAATCAAAAGGGTCATTTGGAAAAAATTGAGTAAATACAGCTTTCGCCGAAGCAATATTTTTTTCATAGTCTTGGTCGGACATTTTTAGAGAAAAATAATTATCAGCTGTTTTAGTGTAGAAAACACATAGGGGATTGATATTTTCTTTCAGGGATTTATGATGGTAGTCTTCAAGAATTCCGATGATTTGAAATTTGTTTTCTCCGGATCCGATTCTGATGGATTTATTTACAGCCTCTTCGACGTCGGTGTACCCCAGTGCGTTCATTCCTGTTTCATTGAGAATAATACTATTTTCTTCCTGTTTAAAATCATCGCTGAAATTTCTGCCTTTAGCTATCTTTAAATCGAAAGTGGGAATGAAATCCTGATCTACATACACCACGTCCATTAAAATCCCATTACTTTCGCTTTCATTTTCTTTTCTGAATCCATTCCAGGATCCACTGACTTCCCGGGAGGGTATGCTGGAAGAAGTTGTCACTCCCTTGATTGCCGCAAGTGACTTCATTTCAGTTTTGAAGGCCTGGGCACGCTGTTCAAAAGTACTGTCGATCACCCGGGGACCCTCGATGACAAGGGTCTGTTCCGGATCGAATCCTAAATTCTGTTGGCGCATAAAATTTAATTGCTTGAAGACCATCATGGAGCAGGCAATCAGTATGATGGTAGCACTGAACTGAAAAACCGACAGGGACTTTCGTAATAATATTCCGGAAAAACTGTTATGGAATTTCCCCTTCAAGGTTCGGATTGGTTTAAATCCCGACAAAACCAAGGCCGGATAAATTCCTGATCCAATGACACCAATTACAAAAAACCCGGTAAAAAGCAGCGTGTGTGTGCCTGACATATCCCAAATGTCCTGGATATTTTGACCGATGAAGTTTTGGAAGTAAGGCTTCAAAACGTGGCAAATTATCAGGGCTAAGGCAAGCGCAAATAAATTGAGAAAGAAGGCTTGCAATAAGAATTGCAGGATCAGCTGACTTCTGGTCGCACCGGAAACTTTTCGGATTCCCACCTCCTTGGCTCTCTCACTGGCATGGGCAGTGGAGAGATTAATCATATTTACCCAGGCGATTACCAGAATTAGAATGGCAATGATCAATAAGGTGAATACGACTTTTCCCTGGCCGGTTGGACCCATTTCCCAATTCAGATCCGAGTAGAGATATATTTCATCAACAGGTACGAGAATATGTTGCCAATCGGGATCATCCGGTTCATGTCTTTCGGAAAGAACAGATGCAAATTTAGTTTCCACTTCCTCCGGGAAGGCATTCTTCTGCAATTTCATGTACGCATAGAAATTGGACCAATTCCAGAGGCCGTCATATTTTCCATAAGGATCAATCAATAAATTTTTATTACTGCGAATAAAGTCGAAAGTGAAATGCGAATTCACCGGACTTTGAGTAACCCCACTTACCTGGTATTGATCTTTTCCATTCATTAAAAGATTTTTTCCCAGGGGATCTTCGTTCCCAAAATATTTCCTGGCAATCTGATCGGTGATGACAATTTTCTTCGGGTCGTCGAGCATAGTACTCCTGTCGCCGGAGATAACCGGGAAGGAAAAGAATTCAAAGAAGTTAGGGTCCACATAGAATACTTTCTCTTCTCTGAAGCTTTTATCCTGATATCGGACCACCACGGATCCGCCATGGATCGTACAAAATGACTCTATCTCAGGAATCCGGTCAGTAAGGGTTTCAGCTACTGCATAATAGTTGGTTGCTGAACGGTCTTCTTTGGAGGTACCAATACCCTCCAACAACGAAAGCCGGTATAGCCGGTCCCGGTCTTCGTGAAAAGTATCGTAGCTGGTCTCCATTCCGACATACTGTAAAATAAGCATGCAGGCGGCGATGCCTACCGTGAGGCCGATCAGGTTGACAAGGGAACTGATCTTGTTTTTGAAGAAAGAACGGTAAGCAATTTTTAGATAGTTGAAAAGCATAGGTCGCCGAAGATTATAGTTAAAGCTCAATGATTTCTTGTCAACCTGTATGCCACCCATGTAAAATACTGAAAGACAGTATTATATGAAATGTTTAATTTAATTTCATTGTCCACAATCGGACGAATCATGTACGAATTCGTACACTGGATCAGTTTAATAATCTACCAATCAGGCTAGTTATAAATGCCGTTCTTTCCTCGACCCATAGATCAAACCAATGAATCCACCGGTGATCCCATTGGTCAAATAGCTCAGAATCAGATCGATCAGCGGTGTTCCATAATCTAAGATGGTATACATAGAATACCTGCTGAAATTAATGAGGGCGGTGACTAATAACCACACTTCCAACGATCAGGCCTCCGCGCAGAGCGTGAAACGCAGGGATATGTTGTATTCTCTGCGACTGTAGCTGGGCCCGGGTGATTGAGCGGATCAGGATCGCTCAAAGCTCCACCGGGGTGTTGGAAATACAGGCCGCAGATGGAAAAAATCACTTAAGCGTACTGCATAAAGTACAAAACCAAGCACAAAATTTGATGCAGCTACTGCTATCGTTCCATAGAATAGGTTCATTTTATTACCGTATTTATTTTGGATATTCAGCATAAATTATAAACTAATCTGACATAGGGGGGAGGATAATAACTAAAGTAGTATCAATGGCAGATATCAGGGCAATGGCGGATCAGGTCAGATCGATGGGTAAAGAACTTGGGTTTTCCTTTGTCGGTTTTGCCAGGGCAGGTCTATTGGAGGAAGAGGCCAGGCGGTTGGAAAAATGGCTGAATGCGGGATATCACGGCAGGATGGGTTATATGGAAAATCATTTTGAGAAAAGAATTGATCCCACCGAACTTGTACCTGGTGCCAGGACGGTCGTTTGCCTGATGTACAATTATTATACAGAAAGGGAGCAGGAGGATCCAGAATCGCCAAAATTGTCCAAATATGCCTATGGCCAGGATTATCATAAGGTGATAAAGGAGAAACTCCATCAGTTGCTGGATCAGATGCGAATCAGGTTTGGAGATATCCAGGGTCGTTGTTTTGTCGATTCCGCTCCGGTCATGGAACGCGATTGGGCCCGGTATGCCGGTTTGGGATGGCCAGGAAAGAATACCCTGCTGATTCATCCCCGTGCCGGATCATATTTCTTTCTGGCAGAATTGATCATTGATTTGGACCTGGAACCGGATGAACCCATGCGGGATTACTGTGGCACCTGTACCCGGTGCATTGATGCCTGTCCTACCGAAGCTATTTCCTCGCAGGGATACCTGGTTGATGGCAGCAAATGTATTTCTTATCTCACCATCGAGCTCCGCGAGGAGATTCCGGACCAGTTTGCTGGCAAAATGGACAATTGGATGTTTGGATGTGATGTCTGTCAGGAAGTATGCCCCTGGAACCGATTTTCGAAAAAACATAGTGAACCGGCATTCGAACCCCCGGACGAACTTATGACTATGCAGAAAAGGGAATGGATTGAAATTACAGAAGATGTCTTTAATGCACTCTTCAAGCATTCTGCCGTTAAACGGACAAAATACCAGGGTTTGAAAAGAAATATCAAATTCCTTCAATAGCCAGTTCCACCTGATCACCTTGGAAATTAACTATACTTTATTGCCAAAGAGTGCATCTTCTATCATCAGACATAACATATGTCCGAAAAGGATGTGGATCTCCTGGATACGGGGTGTCTCGGGAGAAGGTACCTTCAGACAAAAATCAGCCTGTTGGTCAAGGCTGTTTTCCCGCATTCCGGTAAAAGCAACGGTGTGCATTCCTTGTTTCTTTGCAGCAGTGAAAGCCTTGATGACATTGGGTGACGTACCCGATGTAGACAAACCAATCAGGATGTCACCGGGTCTGCCCTTTGCCAGTATTGCCCGGGAAAAAACCTCGGAGAAGTCATAGTCGTTGGCGACCGCGGTGAGGTATGATGTATTCACATGCAAAGCTTCCACAAATAGTGGGTCACGGTCCAACATATATCTTCCGGACAGTTCAGCGGCAATATGTTGGGCATCGGCGGCGCTCCCTCCATTACCACAGAGCAGGATTTTTCCACCACCCCGTAGGCATCTGATGCATTCTACCGAGATGCGGTGGAGTGTGGAGATCCATTCTGAATTATTATGCAGGGCGTGAATGACTTCCAGATGCTGGTTCAATTCACTTTTGATCTTCTCTTGCAAGTTTGGATATTATCTGGTTAAGTAAGGGTTTGTTCAGAAGCCTTTTTCATGAAGGCACCACTGGTTTCCGTCACATGGTATTGATTCCGGGTAGAGGAGTTGCGGGCGACCAATTCCGCTAAAAATCCCGTGAGAAACAATTGACTTCCTACGATGAGCGCCAGGATACCGAAGTAGAAGAGTGGACGCGTACTTATGCCGGTCTTATCCCACCATATTTTGGATACCGACAAATAGGCAAGAATTAAAAATCCAATGCTGAAAACAAAAGTGCCGATGGCACCGAAAAAATGCATAGGTCTTTTGGCAAATTTTCCAACCACCATGATGGAGAGTAAGTCCAATGGTCCGTTTATGAAGCGAGACAGGCCAAATTTGGAATTTCCATATTTGCGAGCCTGGTGACTAACTACTTTTTCTCCGATGCGGCTGAAACCATTCCATTTGGCCATTACCGGTAGATAGCGGTGCATTTCACCGTAGACCTCGATACTCTTTACCACTGCTTTCCGGTAGGCCTTCAGTCCGCAATTGAAGTCATTTAACTTGATGCCACTCATTTTCCGCAGAACGGCATTGTAAAGTTTGGTAGGTATTGTCTTAGACAGAGGGTCATACCTTTTCTTTTTCCATCCACTCACCAGATCATAGCCCTCATTGTTGATCATGTCGATCATCCCGGGTATCTCTTCCGGATTGTCCTGCAGGTCAGCGTCCATAGTGACCACAATTTCTCCCTGTACCACTTCAAAGGCCTTTTGCAGGGCGGCTGATTTACCATAATTGCGCTGAAACCGTATTCCCTTAATATGAGGTGATTGGGCTGAAAATTCACGGATCATTTTCCACGACCGGTCGGTACTGCCATCATCAATAAAAATAATCTCGTAGGAGTAACCTTCCTCCTGCATTACTTTTTCGATCCAGCTTTTAAGCTCCGGGAGGGATTCGGCTTCGTTAAGTAAAGGAATGACAATTGATAAATCCATCATAATATTAACTCTCAACCGGCTTTCGATCTTTCATCACCGCAGCAATAATCGCTGCAATGATAAAACCGGGAAAGATCAATCCGAACGCAAAAGTCCAGGCAGCAGTCTTTAAACCGAAATCAAAATTTCTGGCTTCTATCTGTTCAATGGCAGTTTCAGTACCTTCCTCACCCAGGAATCCACTCATTTTCTCAATCATCTCCATCGTGATCTCCTTCTGAATGTCCATTAACTCGGGAGCGATGAAATTTACCAGTACGTAGTAAAAAATGATATAGATCAGATTGGCGATCACAAAGGTTAGGAAAGCTGGTTTCAAGGCATCGCTGAAGGCCGTATATTCAAGTGTTTTTTTCTCCGCCTTAACTGACTGGACCATCAATATAATAATGATGATGGTGGTGATATATGAGGGGAAGCCGAATATCCACCTGGGATTGACCAAATAAAGCAGAAGTACAAAAACGGCGGATGCTATACCCGCAAGAATGCCATTCTTAATGGCCGGATTTTCCAAAGACCACATGCTAGTTCTATATAGAAATTAGTAATAATGCGTAAAGTTAGGATTTTTAGGCCGATTTGCTTCTGCAAAGATCGCCGGCTCTTGATTATTCCGGAATAAACAGTTGTTTTCGGTCTTTGTTTATTACTCCAAGCACCTTCCCAGGCAATTCCTGATCCAGATACGGATTGTTTTTAGACTTGGAACCGAAGGATTGTTTGAGATAAGTGGTGGACAATCCCGAGTGAAAAATGGTCAGTTCTGCTTTTTTACCCCGTTCGACCGAGGGAATATCGAGACCGAAAATATTTCGATTATTGATGGCTAAAGCCTCTACGATTAAGGTAAGATTTCGATTCCGGCCAAATGCTTTCGTAATGCTGCCAAAAGTGGTCTCCAAACTGCTGATGCCAAAATCGGCATAGGGAAATTCCACTTTTTTGGTTTCTACATCAACCGGCCGGTGATTTGCCGTGACAAAATCGATTACCCCGTCCTTTAGTGCTTCTATTAGAGACAGACGGTTCTTTTCTGTCCTCAGGGGTGGTAATACTTTATAATTTACATTGAAATCGGCGATCCGGTCCACCGGTGCCTCAAGGTTAAGTGCCGGCACCGAGCAGGTGACATTTAGACCCTCTTCTTTAGCTGCAGCAATAATGGGCAGACATAATGCTGAACTGATATTATGAACATGGAGGCGCGAATCACTGTATCGCAGGAGGTCAATGTCCCGCTTGAGCATCATCACTTCCATGACATCGGGCAATCCACGCAGACCCAATGAAACACTGACGGGCCCTTCGTGGATTAGTCCTTCGGGACTTACTCCTGACTGATGCGGGTGATTGAGTACAATGCCGTCGAAGGTGCGGACATATTCAAAGGCACGCAGGAGTATTCCCGCGTTTTGAATGGGATGTTTGCCATCGGTGAAGGCAAGGGCACCGGATTTTCGCATATCGATCAGTTCGGCCATATCTTCGCCGGCACAATCCCGGGTCACTGCACCGAGAGGAATGATCTCGGTCAGAAAGTCACCTGCATTCTTAAGAATAAAGTTGATTTCTGATTTGGAATGAAGTGCCGGCCTGGTGTTGGGAAGTACCGCTACACTGGTGTATCCTCCGCGGGAGGCAGCGGCAGACAAGGTTTCAAGTGTTTCATCCTGCTCAAATCCCGGTTCTCCTACATAAGCTCCGATATCCATCCATCCCGGGGAAACGCAGGCTCCCTCCACCTTAACCGTCTCAACGTCTTTAGTGATAGAATTACGAATGGCCTGAATTACGCCATCTTCAATCAGAATATCTTTTACCTGTTGGTGATTAGATGATGTCGGGTCTATGATTTTGACCTGCTTTAGCAAAAGTTGCATGCGGAGCCCATTCTTTTTTATACCGACCAAAAGCGGATAATCAACGCCTCCAAAGCTAAGAAAATCAAGGCTAAAATCAGGCAGTATTTCCAGAGAATGATCCCCCGGTCTTTCTGCTGGATGAATTCTCCCAGGTTTGCCTGTTGGGTCTGTTCAATGATTGTGACTGCATCACCGTAGCGCTCTTCCAATTGATCTGGAGAAAGGCACACCGGATCACTCTCCAGGCGATTACTGTTAAATGCGTAGGTCTTCAGCACCTCTCCCTCCCGAAGGTATACATCATAGAAGCCGGCTTCCTGCACCTGGTCATGCAGACCTAAAATAATAAAACGGCCCTGGCTCTGTTGACTGGGAATAAAATTACTCGGTCCGGTCACCCTGTATACCACCTCCGCACCGGATGCCTTGTTTTCCAGTTCGACGAATTGATCACTACCGATGGTATAAGCTACCTTGCCTTCCCCGGCAGTGGAGAGTGCCATCTTATAGAGCATGGGAATAAACACTTCAGCCTGAGTGACCAGATTGTTGATCTCGACGTTGAGAGGTGCTGCACATACAAAGAGGCGACCCTGGTCAATGCTATATTTTGCCAGAAAAGTACTTCCGTCGCGGTAACCCAGTAGCTTTTCCACCAACCTTCCCCTGTTCGTAAGCTGAAAATTGCCAGTCGTACTGGGAAGGCGAATATTACTGCGGGTCTGTTCGAAAACATCATTGAAAACAAACTCATTATTATTGTAATAGTTCACCGTCCGGTCCGTGG
This sequence comes from Saprospiraceae bacterium, assembly GCA_020436835.1. GTDB lineage: Bacteria > Bacteroidota > Bacteroidia > Chitinophagales > Saprospiraceae > JABDMH01. The sequence continues at coordinate 29,928 of JAGQWZ010000516.1, forward strand.
TGTCAAACTGCCCAAGGGTTCCGGCATTTATCTGGGTCAAAAATTCGTTGTACGATGTGAGGTCCGAATTAGCTGCCGGAAATACCAGGACATTTCCTCCCTGCGATAAATAATTTCTCAGCGCACTGGACAAGCCGCTACTGATGCTATTTAGCTCA
>JAGQWZ010000517.1 GCA_020436835.1 Saprospiraceae bacterium
CCCAACGGTGCATAGGACTGGGAGAATGAACCCTGAACAAAATGCTGCAATGAGTCAGCAAGTGCATAGTCTTCATTGGCCAGTGCTTCCCGGATACGCGGGATAAATGAATGAGCATCAGGATTCATAGCCGGATTTACCGGCTCACCCGTCCATAGGGTAATATCGTTGAGATAAATAGAATCTACGTCTATACCTCCGAAAACAGTGGCTCCCATTTTTCCGTTACCCAGCATCAGCGTCTCTTCAAAGTATTCAGCTGGTTGGGAATACCATAGTTCATGAGGAGATTGGGCATTCACTGAGTGGGCGATTAAAAAACACACCAGGCAAAGCAGGATAACCCGGAAAATTAAGCTTTTCAAATCCTTTATATTAATGATTTATTTAATACGTCTGGACAAAGATAAAAAGTTTCCCAATCCTCCGGTCCTTCAGGATTTGGGGTCGTACAGCCTCTCGATTCTCCTGTCAGGCATGATCCAGATAATAGCAACCAACAGATAAAGAAGGCCGGCGATCAATGGCCAATAGAAGGCAATTGCAATTCCGACTATATATAAAAAAGGAGAGATCTTACCCTTCAGGTCACTCCCCAAAGCCTGGGCCAGGGGTGAGTCTTTGCCATGCGTCCTTAAAATCTGTAATTGTAGTATATAATAGGCTATGGCGGCCATCAAAAGATTCAAGCCGTACAAGGCGACCGGAACCATGGCAAAGTCATTCTCTCCCATCCACCCGGTGACAAATGGCACCAGACTAAGCCAAAACAGCAGATGAAGATTGGCCCACAAGATGGGACCCCGTACGAACTCGACGGTATGCATCAAGTGATGGTGATTATTCCAGTAGATGGCCAGGTATAAAAAACTCAGCACATAGCTGACGAAAACCGGCCACACTTCGGAAAGTGACTGGAGATCGGTACCATGCGGTACTTTCATCTCCAGCACCATAATAGTAATTATAATAGCAATGACCCCATCACTAAAAGCTTCCATCCGGTTTGATTTCATAATAGTATTATTTTTGATGACAAGAAATTTAGATATTTTCCAAGTCAATAGGTATATAATTTCTCCTCTTTATGCATGACCCCGGTATCCGGTTAACCAGAAACGAGCTTAATTTAATACAGGACACTGACTTCCTAGTGACCAAAGTGATCGTTTTGGAAAAAATAAAAATGCTTTTCTCCTCAATTCAGGAATTAATAAAAACGAAGTCGAATCTGGTCCAGGAGCATCCTTTAAACAAGAATCCGGGGAAAATCTCAAAGGGTGAAAATTACCGGCAACTTCCCTACATGGTTCTCGACTACCCCGCTCATTTTAACCGTTCGGATATCTTCGCATTTCGCACCATGTTCTGGTGGGGACACCATTTTAGCGCCACCCTGCATCTGCAAGGGAAATTCCTCGAACAATTCCGTTCATGCATACTCGAAAATATAGATACCCTGCAAAAAGAAGGTGTTTACCTGGGAGTCGGTGAAAGTCCCTGGGAATATCACTTTGAAAAAAAGAATTATCAATTGATTAACAGGAGTGCTGCCCATCAAATCGAGTCAGGTGATTTTATAAAACTGAGTCGAAGATATGATTTGAATCAATTCGATTTATTACCGGATGAAGTGCTGAATTACTATTTATTTCTGGAAAAGCTTATTCAACAATAATTTAGTGTCCTATAGACTTCCGGAAACAGACAATGGTGCTCACCTCTGAAAAACCTATTGCCCGGTGAAATTTCTGACTGCTCAGATTATCGATCACGGCGTCAGAAGCTATTTCCTTGCACCCTTTTTTCCGGGACCACTCCTCTCCTGCTTTCACCAGAGATCGTCCTACTATCCTTCTCCGGTATTGAGGTTCAACATAAAGTCCTTCGAAATAACCTACAGGCGTAGAGTGAATGCCTTCAGCCCAATCACGTAAAGCCCTATAAATAAAGCTGCCCGGAACATCCACCCCATTCTGCCACACAAAGATCTGTTCCGATTCGGATCGAAAAATCCGCTCAATATTACTCCGTTCCGCATCCGGATCACACTCCGTCCAAAGTCGAAGAACCATTTCAGTCACGGCATACAAATGATCCCTTTCCATTGCCTTGATCATCACCAAATTTAATTCTTCTATTCAATTCCAGTCTTGCAACTCATTTACGCCGGGACCGCATCGCTTTGACTTTTTTAGTCGCGGGGTCAGCTATCAATTGCTTATATTCTTCTGATTCCCTGCCGTAGATGGCAATTCTACCTTCGCCATCACTGTGTACCCCCCAGCCATACCGCTTTGTCAGTGGTGATGCACGAAAACA
>JAGQWZ010000518.1 GCA_020436835.1 Saprospiraceae bacterium
ACCAGGCCAAGGCACCGAGTCCTTGAATCAAATGTTACAAGTACCTTAAAGACGATTGGCTTTTTGACAGCCACAAATCTCGGCCTGATTTTTTTTTAATATGACCTTCGCGGCTTCTGGCCATAATGTAGGGATCCAATACTGTTCCGATTGCGCCTTTTTCTTGACTGTCGCAGAAATGAAACTTCCCTAAATAGGGATTAATTCCCTTACTTATTTGGAATTCTTCCCAGTATCTTCTAGAGACATAAAATCACTATTACCCCGATCTATTTACCCGAAATGAATTGCTCATAAATCGGATGTTGCGGTTTGCAGACCTGACACATCTGCGATTTGGTCACCGTACTCTTCTGTGCCTGATCCAAAATATCCTCCCAACGTGGCTCATCGTCAGCACGAAGCACACTTACCTCCTCACGTAAAGATCCGATCAGGCTGTTGGTGAAAAAACCTCCATTATTATTGGAGCCCCAGGAGGACTCACCCTGACTGGCTCCGGCAGCGATAACCGTTCCCGAAGTCTCCAGAAACAGCTTTTGTAATTTGGGTAAGCTGGCATTGACGGTCGATCTCGCCCCCAGGAAAGTAGTCCCAATTTGTTTGGGCACTCCAATATCTGAATTACAACAGTCTCCGATGATCAGATTAAGACGGGCTCCTTTTTGGGTGATCATTTGATTGACGTCAACCAGGTTCATGCAGGTCTGCGGTCCAAATTCCTGGTAGTCATTGAAGCGAAAATCCAGCTGGGGAAACTTCTCGGTTTGATCGGAGAAACGAAACCCATGACCGGAATACATTACTACCACTACATCATTGGGAGCAGGAGAAAAATTCTGTAGCGTTGACAGAACATAATCCTTGGTAAAATTCTTATCGGAAATGAGAATTTTATTGTAGTTCATCTTCAATACATTGGCTATCCCTTCAAATTCGTTGGAAGCATTATGCATATCCAGATTGGTCGAAGGACCGATGTCAGGAATCAAGGTATTTGCAATCATGATAAAATGAAGGGTCGATCCGCCGGCCGGCGTTGTCGTGACCGGCTGTGAATTGGGATCAGTCCCTATACCCAGAAGCGCATAGTAGTCCGGATCTTCCGGAGTGTAAAACCACTGAAGGTACTCCTCTGTGAGGGTATTTGGATTCAGTTCGGTGAGGGTCACTTCCACGATATCATCGTAGTTGTCATTGCTCAGATGATAGTTATCCAGCGCCAATGGGCCGAGCCATTGATTATTATCATCGAGTGCCCAGAAGATGTGGAACGGTTCATATTCCGAATCGGTTTGTGAATAGACATATTCCGATCCCAGTCCTTCCAGGAGCACCAGGCCTTCCCTTTGCGATTCAGTGTCGTAATGGTATTCCGTGTGGGTTAAATTATAGCCTCCATTATAGCTATATCCGACCCGCATATAAATATCTTCTTCATTGAAGTAGATCATGAATCCCGCATAATCGATCCCCTCCGAGGACCATCGCATATCATACAGAGTTTGACTAAAAAGAGGATGCAAGGCAAAGAGGCTGACTAAGGTGAAGAGCAGTCGCATAAGTTCGATTTGAATGTGGCTTAAATATAGTCAAATCAAGATTTCGAATTTCAATAAAAATCAGTGCTGATGAAATAAATTCAATTCAGTGTCCAATTAAAATTAAGTTACTTCGAAGAATATCTATCTTAAGGAAAATAAAGGAAAAACAAGAGTAAATGGACGCTCACAATTATCCAAAAATTCACAATGCTACCTGGCCTGGGGTAGTCGGGAAAGGACCGGATTCAGAACCAGCCATTTCATTAGATACCATGTTGGAAAAGACCGCCCGGGCCGAAGTTGATGGAATCAGGTTTGATGGGGTCGATCTTTTCCTGGCAGAACCGCATACTTCCATTGATAGTTCACCGGCGGACATTGACAGGTTGGCTGATAAAGTTGCCGGATATGATCTTGAAATCGGGAGTGTGGTTGCCCCTGTATGGGCACCCACCGGCGGAGGTTCGGCCATGGGAACAGAGGAAGAGCGAGGCCGGTTCCTTGAGCAGGTCAAAAAAGCCTGTCGTATTTCCCGTCAGCTGCGGGAGCTTGGGATCCGGCCGAATGGAATTGTCCGGATCGATTCTTCCGTTGACCCGGAGACCTGGTCAAAAGCTCCGGAAGAAAACACCAGATTAATTGCCCGGACTTTTCGGGAAGCTTGTGATATCGCAGCTGATTTCGGTGAAAGCCTGGCCGCGGAAGGAGAAGTCTGTTGGGGCGGTATGCACGGATGGAAAACCATGATCCGAACCCTGGAGGAAGTGGACCGGCCTAACATCGGATTTCAGGCGGATATGGCACATACCTTACTGTATCTATTGGGAGTTAACAAGCCGGATGAAAGAATCCTACCCCAGGATTTTCAATGGGATGACCGGGAAACCTTAGATGAGGCGCTAGGAAAATTAACCAAGGCCTTACGCCCATGGACCATTGATTTCCATGTGGCTCAAAATGACGGTACCGTGCATGGAACCGGCTCGCACGATAAAACGGGAAGACATTGTCAGGCCACCGATCCTAAGGGAAAACTCAATATAGCCCATGACGCCGGTTATTGGTTGAGGGATGAACAGGGACAACTAACAAAAAAAATGCGGCACATCTGCTGGGATGGATGTATGTTTCCGAACCGGGTGATGTTGCAGGATAAAACCTGGAACGATATCCTGGCAGCGATGATCTCGGTGCGAGCGCAGCACGGTTGGAGTGAATGAATCAGCATTGCCAAATGCAAAAAAGAAATTATGTCAACTAAAAAGCCAGTAAAAATAGGAATGATCGGCACTGGATTTATGGCCCGGGCCCACACCAATGCCTACAAGCGTTTGGGTGATTTTTTCCCTGAATTGGGACATCGCCCCGTACTCTCCACGGTATGCTCCCGCACACCGGGAAGAGCTGAAGCATTTGCCGAGCAATGGGAATATCAGAAATTCACCACTAATTGGCAAGAACTGCTCGACGATCGCAATATTGATGCTATTGATATTTGTGCACCTAATGATGTACATGCTGAAATAGCTATTGCCGCAGCCGGGGCCGGAAAGATGATACTCTGTGAGAAACCTCTGGCCCGTACGGTAGAGGAAGCGCAACCAATGGTTGATGCCGTCAATGCGGCAGGGGTGATGAATACAGTGTGGTACAACTACCGCCGGGTACCGGCAGTAACCCTGGCTAAGCAAATAATCGATTCGGGTAAGTTGGGTAGGATTTTTCACTATCGGGCTAATTTTCTCCAGGATTGGACGATCAATCCCGAACTTCCTCAGGGTGGTGAAGCTTTGTGGAGGTTAGATATCAATGCTGCCGGTTCGGGAGTGACCGGTGACCTCCTGGCTCATTGTATTGATACGGCCATGTGGTTAAACGGAGGCATCAGGGATGTATCGGCTGTGACAGAGACCTTCATTAAAGAGCGCAAACATCAACTGACCGGACAGGTGGAAAAGGTTGGGATTGATGATGCCTGCATTTTCCATTGCCACTTTGATAACGGCTCACTAGGTCTCTTCGAAGCTACCCGGTATGCCCGGGGACAAAAGGCCTTGTATACCTTCGAAATCAATGGGGAACATGCCTCGATCCGGTGGGATCTGCATGATCAAAACCGCCTGGAGTACTTTGACCACAATGACGAATCTATAGTGAGAGGGTGGCGATCAATCCACGTCTCCGATAGTGACCAGCCATACATCAAACGCTGGTGGATCCCCGGAGTATGCATAGGATATGAGCATACTTTCGTACATCACGCCGCCGATTTTTTTCACTGCCTGGATACCGGTGAAGCTTGCTCCCCTACTTTTGAGGAAGCACTGGAAACGCAAAAGGTATGCGAGGCCGTACTGGAATCAGCCGCTACCCGTTCCTGGCAGAAAACCGGCGTCCACTGGTGATTTTTTTGGCAACTACAGGCTCATTCAAATGATGCTATAGTTGCCGAAATAATAGCCACCTTATTCGATATTTATTCTGGGGTGATCCTCGGACAAAAACCACTTTTATTCTCGTCTTTCATCCGGGGTCAGTCGTGTCTATCCGTAGATAAAAAAAATTAATTTGTATAGATAATTATCTAATGGTCTTCTGGCGGTTGCCCAGATTTTAAATCATGTTTGACGTGCTCTCCATGCTCTTTCCCGGAGAGTAATCTATTTATTATTATATATAATCTACTAACTGGCATTCTATTTGATTTTATCCCTTTATTCAACGTATATGTGCCAAGATGAAAGCAAAAATCCACCTACTCTTTCTTCTGCTATTTGCTATGTCAACCGCTGGTGCTCAAATCAGTGAGCAAGCCGATCCATCCGTCACTTTTGAACCGTACTTCGGAATAAACCGGATCAGTTCCAGTGTGGAAAGCACCCGCTACTACACAGATTACGTAAGCACAACCAAACCCGGACTTTTCCTGGGTTTTAATGTTACCTATGCTTTTCCAAAAGGACTAACCTTAACGTCGGGAATCACTTTCATTAGACACAACACCAGATCCGATAGCTTAAACATTCCACCTTTGGAGAACAAAGAAATCTGGTCTTCAATGGCCTTTGAGTATCATTCAATAAATTTCCTTTAAAAATAGGTCGACAAATAAACCTTAATAATTTCATAAGAATTCAACCCGGGGCTGCCTTAATTTTAAATTGGAACGGCGGATATGATTACACTGAAATTGTGCATCAGGATCCATATCCCTACGCCGATGAAGTGACGGCAGCCAGTCATCATCAGTTTGACAATTTCAGTATGGCGCTGGAGGGAAGCTTGCAAATCAACCTTTTATATCTCCACAGGATATCGCCATTTATCGCCGTATCATATTATGCCAGTTCTCTGAATTTCGAATTTTTACGTGGTCATAATTCGGATTCAATTTCTGCGGCTCAGGGAGGTACGGTTAAAAATCAAGGATTTCTTTTCTATGGTGGTTTAGCTTTTAGATTTTAGGGAAAAAACCAATCAGCCTTAATCGAGGGCGACGGTCTGCTCATCTTTTATCGAAGCTTCTACTGCTTCCACCATTTTCTGAGCGACGATGGCATCATCCAGCGTGGATAAAGGTTCCTTTCCCGCCATCACACATTGTTCGATAAAGAAGCGATCCGCATTCAAGATGGTATACGGATAGGCAGAATAGGTTTGCGAATGTACCTGGGCCGGTGTGTTTTCGACCCAATCCCGGTAACTGTATCGAGTTGCTCCTTTGGTGCCGATCAACTTAATCATCATCGTCCAGGGATCTCCGGCATGATCATCTGCGGCGAAACTCGCACATAAATGTACCAGTGCCCCATTGCTCATTTTTAAAGTCGCCATCGCCAGGTCTTCCTGGGCAATTTGCTCATAATGAATGGTTGACTTCATAGCTGAGACTTTCACTGGTTGTCCCGCCAGGTACAATGTAATGTAAGCATGGTGGGTCAGTATCTGGCGGATCACTCCCGGGAATCTTGCCGCCACTTCCTCCGGATGTTGAATATTATACAGAACATAAAGGGACACCAAATCACCCAATTTGCCCGCCTCCAACAAATCTTTGGCCCGGGTGACACCGGGCTCGTAAATATAATTATGGCCCGGCATGCAAATTTTACCCGCGTTTGCTGCCGCCGTTTTCATATCCTGAATCTCCCGGACCGTCGCTCCGACCGGTTTCTCCACATATACATGCTTGCCTGATCTCAGCGCTAATAAGGCATATTGGTGGTGCGCCTCCAAAGCCGTGAGGATAAAGACCGCATCAATCCCTGGGTCGGTGACCAATGCCTCCGCCGACTCATACTTTCGGCAATTAAATAATTTACATTTTTCCTCAGCTAATGTCCCGGTGAGATTCCAGAGACCCACCAATTCCGCTCCGGGTATTTCCTTAATTGCCTGGGCATGGAGGACGGAGATATCTCCCGCACCGATGAAGCCTATGTTGACATTTTTCATTGTATTCATACTGAAAATTAACAATAATTCCCTTACTCCTTCCAAATTCCATGAGACACATAAACATTTGGTTATCTGTAAATTAGATTGAAATGAACTTATCCTGGGACAATTATACAAGTTTTTTAATGGGCTAAACACCCTACTACTATTGGCGTAATTAGATTGATATATTATATTTATAAGAGGTGTAAAATTGCTCCGCACTTCTG
>JAGQWZ010000519.1 GCA_020436835.1 Saprospiraceae bacterium
CTTGGATGAAGGAGGATAGCTGTCGGTATAGATAGCTTCCTCAAAAAACCCGGAATAAACCGATCCAACACTGCATTCCACCGCTTCGGGATATCCGAGCTTCAGTGCCATAAACGGAACATCGATGAAATGACAACCCATATCACCTAAAGCCCCGGTGCCGAAGTCTACCCAACCCCTCCAGTTCGCCGGTATATAGATGGGATTAAAGGGACGTTCGGGAGCAGTACCCAGCCATAGGTCCCATTGGACCTCATTTGGAACCGGGAAGCTGCCGGTCGGCGTAGGGATGCCTTGTGGCCAAACCGGTCGATTGGTCCAGACATGGACGGTGTGAACGTCACCGATGACTCCCTTCTGAATCCAGGTCTCGATTTTCCGGGTATCATCCCCACTGCTTCCCTGGTTTCCCATTTGGGTGACTACTTTATATTTTAATGCCGCCTCCGTCAACATTCGAGCCTCGTAGATATCATGGGTTAGTGGTTTTTCAACGTAGACATGTTTACCTCTTTTCATTGCCTCCATCGCCATCACTGCGTGCATATGATCCGGAGTACTGATAATGACTGCGTCAATATTGCTATCCTCTTTATCTAAGAGTTCCCGGTAATCCCGGTAATATCTCGCATCCGGCCACTTTTCGCGTGAATTCTTTGCCATTCGGTCGTCCACATCGCATAGAGCCACGATGTTGTCTGATCCATTGTTAAAGGAATTTCGAAGATTGACTTCTGCTTTTCCTCCGGCACCCAGTGCCGCTATATTTAATTTATCACTTGGAGCGGTATATCCTTTCCCGCCCAGCACTGAACGCGGCACGATGGAAATTCCAGCCAATCCACTACCGGTTTTTTTGATGAATGATCTTCTTCTCATTTTTTTTGAATTACACAGTAATTTAATCTTTTTGTCCAACTCGAAAAATTTTGAACCGGTCTTATTTCAAATCTGCTATAAATCCAAAAAAATGAACTTTTCTTAGATCACCACTTTCATGGCAGGTAAAAAATCTGGTAAAATATTTTGATTTAATCCTTGAGGCAACGGACAGAGAATCCATACTTTAAAATATCTCCAAAAAGTAAGAGATCGTTATTTTGAGTATTAAGACTTGCAAAGGAGGAATTTAAAAATCCAAAAAGTCCCCATATACCCTCACCGCTAAAATTTCCATTATCTGCCCGGTAGCCACCTGGTCTGCCGGTGAATCCACTTTCATTTGTAGCATTCAGGTTGGGCACCTCCCAATATTCAAATCCGGTTTCCTTCAGTTTACCCATAGCGATCTCCAATCCACCCAAATAATTGATTAGAGCCGTCCAGTCGGAAAGCTCCGGAACACTCCAACCGGTGGGACAAAGCCCTCGTCCGTCATTCATGGCATAGCCGTTATAGAGTTTGCCATAGGAGTCCTCATAATTCCCCGGTAAATTATCATAATATGCATAAGATCCGGACGTCAGACCGGTCCATCCCTGATTCGAAATAGTGTTAGGAATTTCATCACCATTTTGATATCTGGAAGTATTCAGATTTTCGGCCATCCATTCCTGCGTTCCTATGATCACCGTCCTGTAACTATTTCCGTCAATATCACTGACACTTCCCTGTTTGAATCCGCGAGTGAGGGATATCCAAAAGGTCCCATTCCAGCCCTCGAAATCCTTGATCGCGCTATTATAGCGGATTGTGCCAGGTTTAGGTGAAGAATTCTCTGAATCTCCGAGAGTTATGGCGCCATCAACTTCCATTATTTCCGACTGGCTAAATATGGCAAGAGGAAATAATAACAGAGCAGAATAGAAAAGTATTCCAGGGAATCCAGGTAACATAGTGATCATTTTTTATCGATTTTAATATAAAAGTGCCTCGAAACTCTATTGCTTCAGGTCACAAAAGGTTACCTGTCAGGGTTTCCCAGTTGTCAATGAATAATGAAAAAACTAAAAAGATTACTAATAGTAGAATAACAACTCGAGAGCACCTCCCTGATTTCTGCTGAGATGATGTTTTATTTCCGGAAATTCACCGGTTAAGTGGATTACCGCATCTTTTAATACACCTTGCCCTTTACCATGGACAATCACCGCCATGCCGATCTTACGTTTGATGATCTCTTCTATAAATAACCTGCATTGTTTTAATTGATATTCAAGGATCGTCTGACCGGAACCAGGCGAGTATCCCGGAAGTTTTTCCAGGTGTAAATCCAGGATATTATTGAAAGGCGTCTTCACCTCCCCGGACTGGGGTTCAGGTTCTATTCCAAGCAGATCGGCTAGGGATTCTTCTTCTAAAGGCTCATCCGATAATTCAAGATATTTGGGATCAATTAACTGACGTTGTCCGTTGATACTGATCAAAGCTTTATCACCCTGAATCCCTTCGAACTTACCCCTGGCTCCGGTCAAGGTCACGGATATCCAGTCTCCAATCCAAAGATCCTGTAAGGCATTCCGGTCCATAAATTTTTATCTGAGAAAAAGAATCATGAATACACGAATCACTTAGCTTTGCAAACTAATTGCATAACCGAAAAATGCAAAATAAAGTTTAATCACCCTCCTATGCAACATATTCCAGGTCTATATGTGGGCAATTCAGACCTCAAAGGAAGAGGGGTCTTTAGTGCACATGATATAAGCAAGGATGATATTATTGAAATCTGCCCGCTTATTCTGATCCCTTCTGATCAGATCAACTACCTCAACCATACAATTTTGCATGACTATTATTTTTCCTGGCCGGGAAATGAAGACTACGCCTGCATTGCACTGGGTTACGGTTCTCTTTACAACCACTCTTCCACACCAAATGCTGATGTCACTTTTGATTTGACGGAAAGGACTATTGTCATTAAAGCCTTAGACGATGTACCTGCCCATGATGAGTTATTGATCGACTATCAGGGAGGAGATAAGAAATCCACTCAACTTTGGTTTGATGCGAAATAATCCACTGATTATAGCACTTATTGCAGCCGTGTTGGCGCTTCACCTATCCTGCAGAAATAGCGAGACTCCCTTTAATGGCCAGGATATAAAGAGGGCAGAAAGGCTTTTCGGCCTCAGTTTTTCCAATGAGGATATCGATACCATTCTACCTTACTTGCAGCGAAATCTGGAAGGTTATGATTCCATGCGTCAGTTTTCGCTCGATCGGGAAGTCATGCCTGCCGTTCTGTTTAACCCGGTACCGCAAAATTTCAAATACCCTCAGGGTACCGGTCAGGTCAGCTTGGAAGAGACTATCGATTTCGAAGCACCGCAGGATCTTGATTCACTTTGCTTCTATCCGGTCTGGAAACTCGCTCATTTAATCAGAAATCAGAAGATCAGCTCAACCGAACTCACTCAACACTATTTAAGCAGAATAAAAAAGTATGACAAGACTTTAAAAGCTTTTATAACGATCACCGAAGAGCTGGCCCTGGAGCAAGCTGTAAAAGCAGATCAGGAGTTGGCTCAAGGCCTTTATCGCGGACCATTGCACGGCATTCCCTATGGATTGAAAGATCTTATTGCCGTCAAGGGATATCCTACCACCTGGGGAGCAACACCCTTTCAGAATCAGCAGATCGATTATAGCGCCACTGTTGCGATCAGGCTCAGAAAAGCCGGTGCCGTTTTATTGGGCAAATTAAGTTCCGGGGCACTGGCCAGGGGTGATGTCTGGTTCGGAGGTCAGACAGTCTGTCCCTGGGATACCTTGATTGGCGCCAGTGGATCAAGCGCGGGATCAGCAGCTGCCACGGCTGCAGGATTAGTGGGATTCAGCCTTGGCACGGAAACTATGGGTTCGATCATGATGCCCAGCGCCCGGAACGGAGTCACCGGTTTACGCCCCAGCTTCGGAACAGTCAGCCGGCAGGGAGTGATGACCCTCGCCTGGTCAATGGACAAAATCGGCCCTATTTGCCGCGATGCCCTGGACTGCACCTTAGTGTACGATGTGATTCACGGATATGATCCGGCTGATCCTGCCAGCAACCAGACTCCATTGATTTTCGACCAAAGTCGCCAACTTTCTGATTTCCGGATTGGAATTCTGACCTCAGAAATCGAGGAAGACACCACTTCCGGAGCTGAAAACCTTAGGAAAATCCTTGCTTTTTTCGACTCAATAAATATTCCCTTCGTCGATAAAAAACTGCCGGAAGAAATGCCATTCAACGCTTTTGACATCATTCTTCGATCGGAATCAGGTGCGTTTTTCGACGAATTGATCCGAAGTCCGGAAATTGATGCTATGGTACAGCAAGACCAGCGCTCCCGTGCCAACTCCCTCCGGCAATCAAGATTCATCCCTGCCGCTGAATACTTGCAAGCAAACCGATTCCGGACGGTCCTGATCAACGAAATGCATCAGATCTTTGATGATATCGACCTGCTGATTAGTCCCCCTGCGGCAGAAAATCAATTATCGATTTCCAATCTTTGCGGCATCCCTTCTTTATCTCTCCCTACCGGCCTGGACAGTCTGGGACATCCAACCAGCATGACCGTACTTGCGGACCTCTATCAGGAGGGTATACTTTTGGAATTTGGACAGGCACTGCAAAAAGAAACTTCCTTTCATAAGAAAATCCCTCCTGACTTTTTTAAGTAATGGATTACTGGTGTGATTACCGGAGCTCGAAATTTCATACTTACCATTCGAAACTTGCTGCACGATTTTTTGCATTGAGGAAACGACAGGTTTCAAATGTGGAATTTCAACCAACTACTCCTCCCCCCACTCCTTATAAAACTGCTTAAGAAAATTCTCCATAAATTGATGTCTTTCTTCAGCCAGTTGCTTACCGGTCTTCGTATTCATCCGGTCTTTTAATCGCAATAATTTTTCATAAAAATGATTGATCGTGGGAGCACTACTCTTTTTATAGGCCTCTTTATCCAGATTTAATACCGGTTTAATTTCCGGGTGATAAAGAAGTCTTCCTTTATGGCCTCCATAATTAAAAGCCCGGGCTATGCCAATAGCACCCATTGCATCCAAACGGTCCGCATCCTGAACAATATCGAGCTCTTTGGATTTAAAATTAACCTTAAAATTGCCTCCTTTAAAAGAGATATTGCGGACGATCTTCACGATGTGATCTGTTTTTCCGGAATCCAAAGAAATCGACTTCAAAAACTTTTCTGCTTTTTCCGGACCAATATTTTCATTTCCGTCATTGAATTTTGAATCTGCAATATCATGTAGTAATGCGGATAATTCAACGACTAATTTATCACACACTTCTGACTCTGCTATGAGCCGGGCATTGCTTCTCACCCGTTGAATATGCCACCAATCATGACCGCCTTCGGCATCAGCCAATTCCTTTTTGACATATTTTTCTGTTTTTATCAGTATTTCCTGTTCAGTCATTTTAGCATCTACTAGTCATTCTTAAATTAAATAACCCTAATGCCAGATGTATTAGAGACAGGGATCCTGAAGCCTGCAAGAAGTTTGGAGCGCTTTGAAGATCAACTGAACAATTTATCAATTCAACCCCCTTTCCAGTATTGGGCATCTGACATCGGGCACTTAATTTCCTAACATGGCTTTCGGTACTACCTGCGTAACGCTTCCGGTGGCTGCCCACTCCACTCCCCGCAAAAACGTCACCTCAAAGCCAATGTGCTCACGTGATTCATTCAAATGTCCGAGGGCAGTGTGAAAAACCCTGCCCAGACCATAATGTATCGCCATCAACATGGGTTCATGCCGGCCGGTTCCACCGGTATCCGGATCGCTGTAAGCGGTAGCCAGGACATTCATATTCCGGGCAGGACCCCGCAACTGATCATAGAGTTCGTCGGTCGCATGCATCCATTTCCGGGGTAGCTCAAAGGTGATAGGGTGAGCGGTGTCCCTTACCTCAATCATAAAGGCATGTTGTTTACCATGGTGTCCACCCGGACCTGGTTTCTCATCCCTGATCAGCTCACCGTTATCATCATAATAGACATATGGTCCATCCTTTTCTGTTCTTCCTTCCCAGCCTCCGAGACCGATCATCTCATTATACGCAGGCCAATCGGCAAAAGCATTATCAGCCGCATGTACACTGACAAATCCATGTCCGGACCGCACAAAATCCTCAAAGTCTTTCCTGGTCGCCTCAGGCCACGATTCACCATTGTAATTGGAGACGACTACATCATATTCAGAGAAATCGGGCTTAAATTCTGACATTTTTCCCTCCTCCTTACTGCTGGTACGCGCAATATCCACCGAAAACAATCCACTATTTTGTAATTGATTTTTCATGATTTCCGTCGTCTCTTTCCAGTTCGTGTGGTTGTTTTGGCCATCGATAATGAGCACCTTGATTCTCTTTTTCAATAATCCCAGATTTCCCATCCATATTTTAACTGTTTCCGGCCACTGCTCAACGCTTCCTTTTCCCCTGGCAAAAGAAAATCCATGGCCCCCGCTCTCATAAATATGCAGTGCCGCCGGCACCTTATTCCTGATTAAAGCCTGGTAATAAACCAGACTATTTTCCGGAATGACACCTCTATCATCCGAAGCGTGGATGAGAATGGTAGGCGGAGTCTCGGACGACACCTGTTTTTCATTACTGTAATACATCTGCATTTCCCCGGTAGGGTTTTTCCCGATCAGATTGGTCCGGGAACCCATATGGGCAATACTTGTATCCATGCTTATGACGGGATACATTAAAATCGAGAAATCAGGCCGGCAGCTCACCCGGTCCACCTCCAGGTCTGCTCCTGGCTTTCCTCCATCAAAATGAGTGGAAGCGGTCGACGCCAAATGCCCTCCGGCAGAAAAACCCATGATGCCTATGCGGTCCGGATCAAGGTGCCAACGTCCGGCATTTGCCCGCACGGTTCGGATTGCTCGTTGGGCATCCATAAGTGCTACCTTGTCATGACAGGTTTCGGACTCCCAGTGCGGAAGTCGATACTTCAAGACGAAAGCATTTATACCAAACGAATTAAACCATTCAGCCATCCAGCTTCCTTCCCAATCCCAGGCCAGAACGGTATAACCACCACCCGGACATATGACCACGCTTGCTCCGGTAGCCAGGTTCTCCGGGGCCAGATACACCGCCAACTGAGGCTCGTGAACTTTCATGATTCTCCTACCGGTCGATCCTACCTCACGCACCTCCTGGACCAGATCATTCTCACAGGGAATACCTTCCGGATAAAGAGGTAAGACAAAATCCTGCGAAAAAAGCACAGTAACGGATAGAAAGAAAAGACTAAGAAGCAAGGCTCTGTACATAACTACTGAATTTGAGCTTGAAAATATACTTAAAACTTCGATGGAATCAGCTTTATGGGTTCCTAAGCACGATCTCCTTTATCACTTTCACTACCTCACCAGCCAAAGCCTTACTACCATCTTCCGTAAAATGAACATTTTTCTTGATCATCAATGACTCCATCTGAGGCTTGACAAAGTTATAGAGATCATTAACCTGAATTCCATTCTTCTCTATGACCTTTAGCGCGGTCTTATTATATTTCTGGGCTTCTCCCGGCATTCGCAGTGGACCATCTACCGGATTGGGATATGGCGTGGTCGTGGCAAAAATCAAATGGGCTCCGGTTTCTTTTAATTTATCGACAATTTCGGTCAGGTTTTTCCGGTATTGTCGAATGGGAGCCTGCTGAGGATCCTTCGGATTCATACTGTTTTCTCCGGTTTCCGGATTAATATGTTTTAAATCATGCAACCCAAAATTAAAATGAATGACATCCCATTTTTCGGTTCCCAACCAGCGGTCCAGTTCACTGACACCTTTGGTCGTACCCTCACAATTTTCCGCTTTACCATCCTCATAGACCGGTCTTTGCACATCTGCAATCCCCCCCAGTGCCTCTTGCACATAAGGAGTGTAACCAATAGATATTGAATCTCCCAATAGCAAGACTCTGGGCAGCACTTTCTGATCTTTGGCAATCAATAGAGACGGGATCATTTTACCGGTACTTAACAATATTCCTCCTGAATAAAGAAAGGATCTCCTGTTCATCATATTAACTTTTTAGATATAAAACTTGAAGATATCATGGTATGGAGAATTTTGCAAACCTCAAGTACTCCGGTTAGACTGCCTTGATGGTAACCTGATGTCGAAAGGGTGTAAAACCGGTTAAATAAACGGTCACTCCATCCACCCTTTCTTCTGCTCCTCTTAACTGGGTCCAGTCATGCTGATGCAGCGCTCCACTGATTTGAATCGCTGCCTCATCATATTGGTAAGTGACGGCATCTTCCGAAAGCATAAAAGCGTCAGACAAACCATCAATTTCCTTACCTCCCTGCAGTACGCCTCCTTTTCGAAAACTCATTTCGATCGCGACCGGAACCCGGTCTGTACCTTCGGCAGAAAAGGACAATTGAAAGCCTTGATCAATTTCAACTACTTCAAGAGCGTAATTTATTTTTTGAATTTCACTTTGCGGCCTTTGATCGCGGGGCATTTTCTCCCAGCTTCCATCGGCTGCAATGAGGTCCTCATCTATAGGTTGATAGTAGGGTCCTCCCAGATCTTGGGTCAGCACATACTTACTCCCTTCCTTTTTAATCTCATCCGCAACAAATTGCCCCTTGCCGAAAAAAGCCGTAGCCATACGCACTGCCTGCAGCACAGCACCCGAATGACTAAAAGTGAATAAAGCGGAGTTTTTACCCAGAACCGTGGCATCATAAAGTCCCCTTCGTATTCGAACCAGATCGGATGCCTGAAAAAACTTTTCATAATTATCCGGTAAAGGTCCTTGGATATAATATCCCGAAATCTCGGGATGCTCCAGGAGGTAAGCTAAATACCTCGACAAACCGGCTGCCCCTATATTCTCTTCAAGCAATTGTACCATACCGCCGAATTGTGGATTGTTTTCTTTCATAGCCAGAAAGCGGTACGGATAATAATAAGCCTCCGGAGTCCGGGCCAAATACTGATCCTGTCGACGGGAGGCCTCGGTGGCAATTTCTCCGTTTGGATGAATGTAGTACATCGTCATGTCGAGATTTTTACGCACCGGATCCAATAAATACGGACGTTTCAGAATGGTCGCGATGGTAATTAGGCACCGGTCCGTCAATGGAGAATATACCGCGGTACTTCTTTCGGTGTATTGACCGTCGGTGTCCATATCAATGCCCTCATTCAGCCATTGATCGATTCTGGAAATATAGCCTGAATCTGGAAATAATTCGTGTATTCTGGCCATAGCCATGGACACGACCCAGCGATGGTTTGGTGTGTGAATTCCTCCGACCTGCAAAGCTTTTCCTGCCTTGATCAAAAAAGTTTTTAGTGAAGTTCTGAGTGTTCCTGTACTGGTTTCACCATCCCGGTCAAGTAATTTGAAACTAAGGGCTAAGGGTTCCACAACAAATCCCGTATCTGGCGTGGAATGAAAATTAGTGGTAAGCAAATCAATCGTGCCGTCTTCATGCTGATTCTTTAACAGGAAATCAATGGTATGCTGCATTCGAACCACCAGATGGTCCATATGAAAATAGGCTGAAGCTTCACTGACATAGCTCACTGTCAATCTTTCAATAAATCCTGCCGCACTCCCCGGATGATATATCTGGTAAGAATCCGCTATGCCACCGTAGTTTGGGGACAATGGATCGTCGACCTGCCTTTCCAATAATTGGCTGACCACCAAATCATTCTCCCCCAGCAGTTGTTCACCCCAGGATTTACTCTCCGGTACCGGTTTTACATTCTTACAGCCGGTTAGAAGCAATGGCAAGATGCTTAGTCCCGCACCAGAAATTCCGGTTTTACACAAGAAAACTCTTCGGTCCATTTCAATCTATATTTTTGTACTGGTGCCATACGGCTTCCTTAAGATCAGGGAGTAAATCTGTATCTTACCAAAATATAACTTTAAATCACTAAATCTCGTAATCCAGTGATTTATCTGTGTCATAAATAAACCGCAATGATTTCAAGAATTGCTTCCATTCTCATCTGTCTTGTTTTTACCGGATCATTATCCGCAAGCCAGTTTAGTACAGAAAAAGACCCCTTTTCTTATCATGAAAATGCCACTCCGCTGAAGATCGCGGTGGTTGGTCTGGTACACGATCATGTGAACTGGATCCTGGGCCGGAAGAAAATGGATGACATACAAATGATCGCTATTGTAGAGCCAAATCAGGGGCTGGCGGAAAAATATGCCAAACGTTATGGTTTTTCTCTGGATCTCGTCTACCCCACACTGGAAGCTATGTATGAAAAAGTTAAACCAGAGGCCGTCACCGCCTTTAATTCAATTTATGACCATCTGGCAGTCGTCGAATTCTGTGCGCCAAGGGGAATTCACGTCATGGTGGAAAAACCCCTGGCTGTAAGTGTCGATCATGCACAGAAGATGATCCGGCTGGCTCAGGAAAACAACATTCATCTGGTTACCAATTATGAGACGACGTGGTATGGGAGTCACCGGGAAGCTTACCGTTTCATCGAAAATGAAGGAAAAATTGGCGATATAAGAAAAATGGTTTTTTATACCGGCCATCAGGGACCCCGGGAGATCGGTTGTAGTGAAGAATTCCTGGCCTGGCTGACCGATCCGGTCCTTAATGGTGGTGGAGCCCTGACAGATTTCGGCTGTTATGGATCTAACCTTGCCACCTGGTTCATGCGGGGTGCGACCCCCGTTTCGGTCACCTGTTTAACCAAACAGAATAAACCCGAAATCTATCCCAGGGTGGATGATGATGCGACCATCATTCTTAATTATCCTAAAACGGAGGTCATCATCCTGGCATCCTGGGATTGGCCTTTTGGCCGGAAAGAGACGGAAATTTATGGCCAGACCGGATTTGTGTTCTGCGAAAACGGGAAACATATGCGTCTTCTGGAGGCTGGGAAAAAAGAGGTGCAGGAAATGGAAGCTCCTGACTCACCAACTGGCATCAATGACCCTTTTCATTATCTTTTTCAGGTGGTTAAAATGGGCTATAAGGAACCGGCATATAATCTGTCCTCTCCGGAGAACAATCTTATGGTAGTACAGATCCTTGAAGCTGCTAAAGAATCAGCCCGTCAGGGAAAGACCATCCGGTGGAGTGAGTTCTATAAGTGAGGCACCTGCTCATATTCCGGGTATAATTATTGGAAATGATTTACCTTCGCCGACGTTCTAAATGAGGGCAGGGTAATTTCGATGAAGATTCCGGATCAACTTAAGGCGTTTGTTATTCCAAAGGTCAAATTTGCCAGCACTTCGCTGGTGGCTACCGTGGTCGACTACACAATCTACCTGCTCTTAGTTTATTCGGGATTCAATAAAATCTACTCTAATATTACTTCGGCCAGTATCGGTTTTCTGGTAAATTTTTTCCTGCAAAAAAGATTTATTTTTACCCTTCGGCGGAAAGTACATTCTACTTTTCTGATGTCGATGACATTTTCAGCAGCAGGGATCGGTATTAGTACCTTTCTAATCTATCTTCTTAATAAAAATCCATTCCTGGATCATCATCAATATTTAACCAAATTATTGGTCATGGGTATTATGTTTTTCTACAATTTTTATACGAAGAGAATCGCTTTCGAAAAATCTCTAAAATAGCCGGCTTTCACTGAATTCCGTGATTTGGCTCTATCATCGTTTACCGTGATTGATCGGATTTTTATTGTCTTTAAATTAAGGTTGTAGTAAACAGCACTTAAATCATGACTAATTTTGCGAGAATCTCGCTGCTTTCATATCTAATTCTTGCTTCTCTCAGCCTCGGATTTTCTCAAATGAGAAATCTGGAAGTCGAAGAGGATGCTCACATAAGTGAATTTCTAAAAATTGATAGGAATATGGCTGTGGGCGATATTGATACTGCATTAAATGAGTTGGAGTTAGTTGATGACTTCGGAAGTATCGGAAGTCCGGTATTGCGACTTGGAGTCAATAATACAAACCGGGATTTCAGTGGTGCGATCATCTTTGATGAAGCAGTAGAATTTTCTCAAAGCAACAGTCCTGGAAATTTCTGCGGGATTGCAATACATCATGATGGAGCCACAAACAAATTAAAATTTGTGGGCGGATGCAATATTTCAACTTCGGTAACAAGCGGCGTTGAAATCATGTCGTTAAAGCGGGAGGGAGGGGTAGAGATTCACCCCGTTTCATTTGGGAGCGCTTTAATGGTAGATGGAGATATTGAAGCTACCGGCACGCTTACGGCCATGACTAAAAACTTTGTCCATCCCCATCCCCTGGATCCCGAAAAAGAGATCCGTTATGTCTGCCTGGAAGGACCTGAAAACGGCACCTATTATCGAGGTTCATCCCGGACCCAAAGTGGAAGTGCCATCGTGCATTTACCAGACCATTTTTCCCTGTTGACAAAGGACGAGGGGATCACGGTCCAGGTCACTGCGCTGGGCCCTGCCAGGATCTGGGTAGCAGAAAAAACCTCTAATCAATTAGTAATAAGATCTGATGAGGATGTGGAATTTGATTTTTTTGTCCAGGGACTGAGAAAAGGATTTGACGATTTTAATCCAGTTCAGGAAAATAGCCATTTTGTGCCGGATCGTGAAGGACCGGAATTTGCCAAAAGGTTTCCCACCGGAATAGTTAAAATAATGCAGCAAAATGGGATCCTTAATCAGGATCTGTCTGTCAATATTGAAATGGCCCGCAAAATGCAATGGAAACTAAAAGAATCCAGGCAGTCTGATTTAGGGTCTTATGACGAAAAAAAATAGCCTTTTTGAGTGTTGCTTCTTTCTTTTCGCAAAGACCTTTTCACCAAGTTGGTATTAACTTCAGTTTTTTAATAAGAGAGCTTTTCACCCCTAAGTAATTCCAACTCGTCTATTCCTTGCAGGTGGGATTGAAAGAATATGATCTAAATCCCGTGTCTTCCCTTCACCTTAGAATAAACAATGATTTCGACAAAGATTTTCCTCAATTAGACCTCGAATTCAAAATCGCGGCTCCGTCCGGTATTAAATATTTATTGAGTGATGAGTGCAAGAGCGCTACAAAGCACCATGCACTTAACCAGTATCCAACCAATTGCATTGCACAGAAAACCCATAAAAATGATTATTTTCCCACTCAAAGAAATCTCAATGCAAAAGCTCTATACGACCCTCCTGATCATTCTGTGTTCAGTTTCTCAAATCGAGGCACAGGACTATTTCCTCAAAGATCAAGGCCCTTTCGATCCTGCTATTCCCTCCCCGGAAGCATTCCTTGGGTATCCTATCGGCAGTTTTCACACCCGGCATGACCGGATTGTGAGTTACATGGAAAAACTGGCTGAGTTATCCGGTATGGCGTCCATCTACCAATACGGGAAGACCTACGAACACCGGCCCCTGATCATGTTGACGGTCAGCAGTGTTGACAACATGAGCAATCTGGAGAATTTGCAGGATCGGCATCTCCAATTAAATGATCCTGATCAATCCACGGACTTTGACGACCTTCCTGTATTTGTCAACCTGGGTTACAATGTGCACGGCAACGAACCAAGCAGCGCCGAAGCCGCTATGCTGACCGCCTATATCCTGGTGGCTTCGCAAAATGAAGAAATTGCAAATTACCGGCAAAATGCGGTTTTCTTTATTGACCCGGTCATCAATCCGGACGGCCGGGACCGCCATACCCATTGGGCGGATATGTACCAGGGACATCCAATGGTATCCGACCCTGACGATGTGGAACATAATGAGGGTTGGCCCCGGGGCCGCACAAATCACTACTGGTTTGACCTGAACCGGGACTGGTGGTTGGCGGTACATCCCGAGAGCAGGGGAAAGCTGAAATGGTATCATGAATGGTACCCCAACGTCGTCACCGACTTCCATGAAATGGGTACCAACAACACCCACTTTTTTGAACCCATGAAAACCAATGGCTCGAAAGATCCGGTGATGCCAAAAGAAAATTACACGACGCTTAATGAGACTTTCGCCCAATATTTTGCGGAAGATCTCGATAAAATCGGTTCTCTCTATTTCACCAAAGAAGTTTTCGACGGCACTTATCCCGGCTATGGATCATCCTACCCGGATTTACAGGGTGGCCTCGGATTGTTATTTGAGCAGGCGAGTAGTCGCGGACATGTACAGGAGACCCCGATGGGCGATCTGACTTTTGCTTTCACGATCAGAAATCAACTCACCTCCGGTCTGGCAACAATCAGAGCAGCGGTGGAGAACAAGGATATGCTGCACGATTACCAGCATCAGTTTTTTGTCACCGCCAGGGAAAATGCCCGCAAGAGCAACATAAAGGCCTATGTCTTTGGTGATCCAAAAGATGAAAACCGCACCCGGGCATTTATCGAGACCCTGCTACTGCACCAGGTGAAAGTGTATCCACTACAAAAAGATGTCCAACGAGAAGGACAAACGTTTAAAGCCGGCGAAGCTTTTTTTGTGCCTACCGATCAACCGCAATATCGGATTATCCAAAATGCTTTTGAAACCTATGACGAATATCATGACAGTGTATTTTACGATGCTTCGGCCTGGTCTCTGGTGAATTTTTATAATATGCCGTACTTGGGTGTGGGTGTGAGTGAGGGTATGAATATTGGAGCAGAAATCACCCTGGAAAATAATCAGTTGACGATAAAGCCGGTTGCTAAATCTTCTTATGCTTATTTAATCCCCTGGGATGATTATTATGCTCCGGCGGTACTCTATAAATTACTGGATTCAGAGATAAATGTCCTGTCGGCCTTTAAACCTTTTACCACCACGGTTGATGGTAAGGAAATGGACTTTGATTACGGAACCTTAATTATTCCGGTACAGAAACAGGAGATCACAGCGGATTCCCTGCACCATTTAGTGAATAGCGCCCTCGATGAATTTGAAGTCCAGGGGTACCAGGTAAACACCGGGTACAATATTAAAGGGATAGATCTGGGAAGCAATTACATGGAACCGTTGGAGAAGCCCAAATCCATCATGTTGATTGGAGGCGGTGTGGCATCGTATGAAGCGGGTGAAGTCTGGCATCTGGCGGACACCAAGTTGAAGATGCCTATTACGAAAATCCACACTGACCAGTTCAATCGAATCGACTGGACAAAGTACAATACGCTGATTTTAGTATCCGGAAATTATAATGAATTGGATTCCAATGATATTGCTTCGATTAAATCATGGGTTAGCAAAGGGAACACCCTAATCACCACCAGACACGCTTGTAGTTGGGCAATCAGAAAAAAAATCGTCGCTGAAAAATTAGTGGAAAAGAAAAAAGAAGATAAAGAAGCCGAAGTAACCCGCCATGAATATGTAAATGCTTCCGAGGAATTGGGTAGAGAGCAGGTAGGCGGTGCCATCTTCAAAGTGGACCTGGATTTAACTCATCCGCTGGCCTTCGGATATCATCAGAAACAGATACCCGTTTATCGTAACAGCACCGTTTGGTTAGCTCCCAGTAAAAATCCATACAGTACCGTGGCCAGGTACACCGATGATCCCCATGTCGATGGATTTATTACCGATAAAAATCTCAATGAATTTCTAAAGCCTTCTGCTTCCCTGATCGTCAGTAAAGTGGGCCAGGGCCGTGCGATTATGTTTGCCGACAATCCCAACTTCCGGGGCAGCTGGTATGGCACCAA
>JAGQWZ010000520.1 GCA_020436835.1 Saprospiraceae bacterium
ATTCCACTGGCATTTATTAGCTGCCCATTGTAATTAAATTTATGATTATCATTGACCGTGAGTCGGAAATTAAGATCTCTTGACTGAGTAGGAAGATCTTCTTCCTCGGTAGCAAAATCATGGTCGAGCACACGGGACAATTTGGGATATTCCCGGTAAGACTGAACCGCAGGTACCATTCGGGAAAAAAGAGCCCCTTCGGTATCATTGGCGGTGGGTAAATCCTGAGCAACTCCACCATCCAGTTGATCCCAAACATAAGTAATTAGATCTCCCGCATCTGGATCCGTTGCCATCCCCTCCAATCGAAAAGGAGTACTGGCAGGAATGGTACGATCGGGACCGGCATCAACGGTTGGAATATTATTACCTGTTGGTACGTCGGTTCCGGTACCTGCTTCTGTTGTGCTTAAATGTAAAGCGAGCTCATGGTAAGACCGGGAATGGGCATAGGGGTCCGTATTCCCTCCCTGAATGGACCGACCGGCGTTCTCCGGTTCAAAATTATTATTCCCATCATTATTGATGGTATGGTCCTGACTGAATTGATGCCCCATTTCATGCCGGGTCACCGGAAGATCAAAACCTCCGGAATACCCTGTTTTAAAGCCACCGGCACAACCCCCGTTAAAAGAATTTGACAAAATCACATGACTGAAGTCATAATTGCCCGCACCGACGATCCCGTCGATCGTCGTGGCCTGAATATCGAGAATGTTGGCGTTGCCGTCGCATCCTGATCCGGACATGTCCGGCCATGGATCGGTAGCCGGATCGGTAAAAATGATAGATGCCAGAAGATTGTCAGGGATCAGTTCAAACCTCACGCAGTATTCGCGACCATAAATGTCATTGATCGGCTTCAACCATTCCTTCATTTGTCGGATGACTTCTGCTACTTTTTCCTGGTCGTTGGCTCCCGTTACTGACTGAGTAAATTCACCATTGCAGGATACTGCCAGTCTCAGTACCCGCAAATTATTCCCCCGGGCCAGATTGGTACCAATAAAAGGTGAAGGATTATTTTGCGAAAAAAGGTTGGGGAACCCAAAGATCAATAGAGCAATGATCAACGTCGGTTTCATAAGTTTGGCTTTCTGTGATCGTTGCCTAAACTTAGTTAAATTATCAATTGCTTCGGACTCTAAATCGTCAATATATTTCGCTTTAGAACAAGAAAAAATCGAAGACCAAATTAACTAAAGAAAGGGTCCTGAAATAAAACCATATGTTTCCACAGGTGAGCATTATCTGCTTAAACAAAGTTGCTTGCGGTGATTCATACTCATATCTCAATCTGATTCTTCCGATTTCAGTTTGCCCCTGAAGCTGCCGAGGGGGCAGAAAAATGACCTAATTGGGTCAGTGCAGAAAGGTTATCCCATATGATCCAGCTCTCTGCAATCTTGCCATCCTCCAGTCTGTGATATCCGGAAAACTCTATTTCCATAAATTTATCGGATGGTGGAAACGGACCCATTTGTCCGGTTTGGGTGCCTTGATAAGTTGCCCAGAAGGCTACCAGGTCACCCTCAGCAATTAATTTTTTTACGGTTAAAATCTGATCTGTAATTACCATCCTATCCTGACGAACATATTCTTTAAATTCGGACAGGGAGTTGACTTTAACATTAGGTGTGGACGGACAGTGCCTGGTATAGGCAGGCGTGAAAAAATTCTCCATATTATCAAAATCACCCGTACCCACAATTTTAAAGGCGGATCTGACCACGTCTTTATTCTGCTGCTCAATTCCCGGCATTGAATTGGTGCAGCCATTCAAGAGGAAGAGAAAAAGAATTGAGATGAAATAAAAGCTATTCCCTGACATAATGAATGTATTTTCTAAAAAATCCAGAATTTCAAAATAAGACCTATTATTTCGGTTTTTCCAGCTGATCGATTCTCTTTTTAAGTTCCTCAATTTCTTCCTGTTGTTCCTGGATCGCCTTGATGGCTACTACAGCGAAATTATCATAAGCCAGTGTTTTCAGGCCCTCTTTTTCCTGAACAAAATCCGGAAAGATTTCTTCGACTTCCTGAGCAATAAATCCCCACGAGTTAAAGTCTACGGATGGATTTGATTTAAATTTATAGGTCACCGGATTTAATCTTCTTACTGCGGGTAGTACGGAAGAGATGGAATGGATGTCCTGTTTTAACCTCCGGTCTGAGACGGCGTGATGCGAACCATCTATGTGGCTGATGTAGGCACGGGTATTCCCATCGAAAGAAAATTGATAGTCAAAGAGTATGTCAATTAAAGTGTTCCAGCTATTTCCTCCGGAAGGATGTTCCAGGAATATTCCGTCCGCATCCGGTTGATAATCAAACTGTTTAATGTGCAATCCGCCTTTTGCTCCTCCCAGACCTTTATTCACCGCAACCGTACCATTAGCTGTGATCCTGAACCGCTGGCCGACTGGTGTTTGGGAGTCAGTAAAAACCATCCCGAGATTTCCGATGGCTGCATACGCATCCCACCGGGAACCGTCCGGGGTATAAAATTGCCAGGCCGGACCTTCATTAATCCGGGGTGTGCCGGTCACCAGATAACCCGTGGGCATACGGAAGAGTGCTCCACCCTCCACGTCCAGGTTTTGGCCGTGACCCTGTACACACATTATAAATAGGAAAAGTAAAATCTTCTCCAAAGAATTAGTCATCATTTGCAATGGCATTTTACCACATTTCCGGAGAGAACAATTTCTCAACCCTTAAATATGTCGGCAAATTATAACTAATTGCAAGCGCTGGCAAAGGCTTTGAGTATTCGGTCAGACTGGACGAGTATCTGGCAAGATTACATCCGGAATCCAGAGGCCCTTTTTCTGCTTATTAATTTATTTAAAAATTGGCCTGCAGCTCCGGAAAGGAAAATGGTGATTAACCCATAACTTAAATTCTTCGATTAATGTGAATCACCGGATGCTTATTCGAGCTTAAACAACTTTAAAACTCCAGATCTATTCTGGGAACGAATTTTAGCATAAATAATCCCCGATGGCCAGTTATCCGTATTAATGGTCGTATTAGCAGTAAAATTGGAAATGGTTTTCAGAGAATAACCGATTCCATTGTAAAAGAAAATAGTGATTGGCTTCCTATTTTCTGAATTGATGTAGAGACGGCTGGAAAATACGGTGGGAAATATACTCACCAGATCATCGGTTGAAAAATTGACATTGGCGGTCGTTGAAGGACACTCCCAAATTAATTCTCCACTTTCCAGAAGAGGCAAGTATTCCAGATCACAATTTTCTCCTCCGGATTCACTGAACGCAGTGCAGGAATAAATCAACGTACCATCACAATCATAAAACCGGCGAACTATATCGGAACAGGTCGTCCTGAATTCAAGAATTATATTGGTATCAATGGCATGGCGATAAAGAAAATTTCCTGCATTACTGCCGGCACAGGTGGCGTCGCACAAATTTTCGTAAAAATTCAAAGTATCTATCACCCACGGCAGAGCCAGAACGTCCAGACTATCAGAAGGACAAACCGGCAAATCTGAGGATCCACATTGCCAAAGTAATTTTAGATCTTCCAGTTGATCCTGCATAATCATCTGATCCGGATCGCAACTTTCACCGGCAATACTGGTACTGCAATGTTGAATGGTGTCACCATCACAACTGTAAATTGTAGAAAAACCCAAATCGGTAAAATTACATGCCGAGGCATTCCAGGTGAATACCAGAACCGGGCCTCCCATAAAATTCGCTGAAGAAAGGGTCAAACATTCATCGCAGTAAGGATTAAAAGGGTTACCGATCAATTCCTGCACCCAGGGGAGCATCAGTGGATCACTTAGCACCACCACTGAATCCGAGGCAACACAACCATTGCTATCCGTCACCATAACACTGTACATTCCGGCGGTAATTACCTCGATGGCCGAGATGCTGTCACCGGTTGACCAGGAGTAGGATTCGAAGCTGCCCGCGTCCAGAACCGTTGTTGCACATTCGGTTTCCATGGTGCTTATGGATAAAGATGGTTGGGGCAGCTGCACAACCGTGAGACTGTCAGACCCGGTACATCCGTTGCTGTCCGTGACCGTGACACTGTATACACCCGGAGTCTGGATGGTGATAACTTCCGTCGTTGCCCCGTTTGACCAGCTATAATTGGCAAAGACACCTGCATTAAGATGAATACTCATGCCTTCGCAATAGGTGTCTGGTCCGGAAAGAAAATCCGTTGGTCTGCTCAGACAAAAGGGTTCACTAAACTCAGAGGTATTGCCCAGGTTATCGGTCGCGGTTGCGGTGAGGAACATCTGATCTGGAAGTTCATCCGGCAGGGGAACCTGGAAGGATCCGGTCATCCCGGCAGTATCAAGGCCGATGAAGCAACATCCTTCATCAATTTCGTCAAAAAACAATTCAATGATCTGACCCGGCATGGCCGTTCCATAAACCAAACCAGCATTGACCGAATCGATGGAAGGAGGTCCTACCTCTCCATTGCCACCATCCAAATTATTGATTCCCATCCCCTGGTTGTCATGGATGGAATTCTGGGTTATCCGGTTTTGAATAGTCATCCCTTGATCAGATCCGTCGACAAGCACACCATCGTTTCCATTAAAAGCCACCATATTCCCGGGGCCAAAAGTATTGTTTGTCGGACCTTCAAAAAAAACAACTCCAAATATTTCATTTGGCAGATCAATGCTTCCTGAAATGTCGGTTCCAATCCGATTGTCCTGAAATATATTTTCAGAAGTACCGTCTCCAAACAGCCAGATACCATATTGTCCATTTCCAGATATCAGATTATCCCTGACCATATTTCCATGGGCTCCGGCATGCAATTGAATTCCCCCTCTTTGATTCGGTAAACTTACGGTACCGCTCCTGTCCGTACCTATAAGATTACCCACCAGATTGTTGCTGGTGGTCTGAGCTCCAAAGAAGCGGATACCGGCGGATTCATTACCGGATATCAGGTTATTTTGAATTAAATTATTAGTGGCACCGTCTGCCAGAAGAATTCCATTGGCTCCATTGGCGCTTACAGCTGTCCCGGCTGCATTGGTACCTACATAACAGTTTTCAATGGTA
The DNA here is from genome assembly GCA_020436835.1 of Saprospiraceae bacterium. Classification (GTDB taxonomy): domain Bacteria; phylum Bacteroidota; class Bacteroidia; order Chitinophagales; family Saprospiraceae; genus JABDMH01. The sequence continues at coordinate 5,076 of JAGQWZ010000520.1, forward strand.
ATACTATCGAACTGACACCAGATACCGTACTGAAACCGGTTGACGATCAAACCACGGAGTGTCACCCTTGCTTCCAATCTCAATCCGGTGATTCCCAACGTAATCAGGGAGTCATTTCCATGAATTTCCACCCCCGGCCGCGGATCAGTTTCCGAGCCAAGGGCAATGCCTCCATAAACTACGGTCCCCTCCGGTATCTGATAGGTGTTATCGGCGGCAATGGACCAGACTCCCAGGGTCGAATCAAATCCCGGATCGGTTGGCGGTATGGAAAATACAATGGTGTCTGGACCAAAGGCACCGGCGTTATTAACCGCCTGTCTAAATGATCCCTCTCCTTCAGTCGCTGTAGAGGTGACCACGTAAATTTGTCCCTGGCCGATGAGTAAATTACAGAACAGAAGAAAAGCAAAGAGCAATGATAGCCGTTTTAGCATGATGTTTATTTTAGCCGGTTAAAAAAGAGAACATGTACTTGTCGACATGGTGACTGATCCGGTGATCAAGCAAGTTTATACTAAATATTGACATATGCCATGATGATAATCAGAAGTGGAGAAAATAAATCAACCTGGGCAGAACATTTTCTAAAAGATTAGTTTTACGGTTTGGTCAATCATCATTCTGAAGGGAACAATTAAAATGAGCGATTTTCTAAATGCGGTCTTTACTATCCTGGTTCTGGCTAATGTCCCACCTGTCATAGCCCAGGTTCCGGTTGAAAATCCGGCAAATGACAATCCGGTTAAAATCATTTTCGAAACAGATATGTGCACAGATGTGGACGATGTCGGAGCGCTTGCTACGCTGCATGCGTTAGTTGATTTGCAGGAAGCCGAAATACTTGCCGTCGGATATAATGAGGTACACCCAAACGGTGCAGCTGCGATCGATGCCATCAATACCTGGTATGGCCGGGGCAACATTCCGATAGGCGTTTATAAAAGACCACTTCGCGGTCCGGATGAATCAGGATACCTGCTGGAAACAGCCAGGTTTCCGAATGACCTGCCTACGGATCCTGAGGATCTACCTTCTGCCGTTGATGTTTATGTGCAAGTACTAAACAACCAACCAGACAGCTCAGTAACTATTGTAAGTGTTGGTTTTCTAAGTAATCTTGCGGATTTGCTGGATGGGCATTCGGGGCTCATATCCCGGAAAGTAAAGAAACTGGTGATTATGGGAGGACTCATTGATGATGCCTGGAATCTGGTGCGGCACGACCTGGTGGAGACTTCTCAAAAGATCTTTGAAGGCTGGCCCACACCGATCGTGATCAGTCAGGAGGGAGCGGATATCCGAACTGGCCAGGACCTGCAATATTCCAGTGTCGACAATCCGGTGAGAGCATCTTACTACCATTATTTTGGACAACAGTTCGATTCAAGATCGAGTTGGGATCAAATGGCTGTCTTGTTTGCCGTGAGGGGATTAAAGTATTTTGAACTACATTCGGACGGGTCCGGGAAATTAAGCAATGGTTTTGTCCTGCAGATGGAACCTGGATGGAGATCTTACCTGACTAATACCCTTTCCAATAGGGAATTCGAAGATTTAATCAATCAATTGATGACCAATCCTCCTGCCGGACGTTGAGGGGAAATATTCCCGGGAATAGTGTATACCCAGGAGGAAAAAATGCATCCGGATCAATCAATTCATAGATATCCAATCCTTGAAGTAGCCGCGTTCATTTAATTCGGGATTCCGGTCTATTTATATGGAATTTATCTCCGCTACTAATAATGGATCATGAACCTATAACTGGTTTCCTGGCTAACCTTTCGGCTCCATCCAACTTTTGCAGTAAGGTCTTAAACCTGGTACAATGCCGTACCGGAGCGATGTCCGGATCGTTTACAAACCAGGATTTCTGATTCAGGCCAGCCTGGATCGATCGCTCCAGGCTTTCGAGTGATTCGTCGATCATACCCACCAAAGCATATATGCAGCCGGCATTATAAAGCAACATGGCATCATCCGGCTCAAGGGTAAGGGCTCGATGCAACCAAATCAGGGCTTTTTCCTTCTCACCGAGTGCTGCCAGACCATTTGCACCCAAATAAAGCGCGCGGGTATCCCCGGGATTTAATTTAAGTTGTTGCTCTACCATGGCTATCCCCTCTTCTCTCACTTCCCGGGCTCTACTACTCAGTCCCATGGATTCGAAGCATTGTGCCGCTAATAGCAAAGACTGATAATCTTCCGGCCGTATCCGGTTCGCATCTCGAAACAAGCCTGCCGCCTTTTCTATATTTCCAGAGGCAAACTCGACCCGGGCGTACTGAAAATAGGCTTCAAAGAGCTGGGGATCGAGTGATATCGCTTTCTCGAAGGAGGTTTCAGCCTCCGAAAATCTACCGGACAAAGAGAGGACCACACCACGACTGGCATGGGCTTCCGCCGAAGCAGGGCAGAGTTCAATTGCCTTGATGCTGACCTGCTCAGCGGCTCGCCTGTTTTCTTCGCTGGAATGATCGTACATGTACAGGTATGAGTAACAATCGGCCGCTCCGGCATAAGCTAAGGCGAAATCGGGATCAATCTGCATCGCCTGCTGAAACATTTCCAGGGCAAAAAGCACACTCTGCTTACTGAACTGATAGTAAAAGCGTCTTCCCTTCAAATAAAAATCATATGCTTCGATATTTTGGGGTCGAACCCGGTCGATTTTCACAACGGGATTCACCGGATTGTATTCAACTCCGTATGCGTTGGCGATGTTTTTAGTAATCTCATCCTGAACAGAGAAAATGTCCTGCAAATTGGTTTTGAAATGGGAAGACCAAATTGCCTGCCCGAGGTCCACATCAGTGAGCTCGACGGTGAGTTCCAGTTTATCCCGGGACTTTAGCATTACTCCGTGCAATACGCCATTGGCTTTGAGTTTTCTCCCGATCGCGACAATTTCTTCATCACGGCTTCTGAACACGCAGGAAGCGGATCTGGCAACCACCCGAAGTCCCGGCACCCGGGACAAAGAGTGAATAATATCTGTACTTAGACCTTCACAAAAATACTGGTCTTCCTGATCCCTGGCCTGATTGAGAAACGGCAGGACTGCGATCACCGGCAAAGCGGCCAACACCCGGGGTGCAGGAAAGAGGGTCTTTAGTTCCGGACCCTTTAGTTGAAATAGTTCCTCCGGCGTATCAAAGCCTTTGAGCTGATACCTTCCCAGGTTCTCGAGTTGGTATCCATTTGTCAATTCAGCTTCCACCGTCCTTGCGGCGTCGTAACTGAGCAGCACCTGGCCTCCATGCGCGGCATCACATATCCTGGAGGTTTTGTGGACCGCCAACCCCGTATAACCTGATTCTGTAGCCACTGCAAAGCCGGTGTGGATGCCTATTCTCACCAGGACTTCAGCTTCTTTCGGAAATTGAGACCGGGCGAGTTTGGCCTGGATTTCACCGGCAGCCCTGACCCCTTGTAGCACATCTTTGAATGTTATAAAAAATCCATCACCGGCACTATCGATAATGAGTCCGAAATTTCTGGCAACCACCTTACGGATCACTTCCCGGTAGGTAGCAAGCACTTGCGGGTAATCCTGATCAAGACTTCTTGCCAGCTGGGTAGAGCCCTGGATATCCGTGAAAATAAAAGTGATGATCTGTTGCCGGTTATCTTTCATTTCATATAAGAACAGCAGTTTCCACCTTACGGTTTGAAAAAAGCTCATTGAATATCGGCCAGGACGGAATCAAACATGTATTCAAGCTTCCAATCGGTGGGTCAATTACTCATTTATTGATCAGATCTAAGACAAATATTTCGTCACCGTCTTCCAATCCGGAAAGCGGTCACTACCGAAATGAATCCACTCCCCTTGAAAGTCCCTGGCTCCGTTGTTGGAACGGTCGTCGATCAGATAGTCGCCGGCGTTCAGGTTTTTGTGATGAGAAATGATTAAGCGTTTGTAAAACAGGCTATTCCTCTCTTTCCCAAAATACTTGTGCACCCATTCTACTTTATCGATCCAGGCACTGGGGTTCAGCCAGGGAGCAGTAGAAAGGATATACAGATCGTGCAGTTTTGAGAGAAAATAAACTGACTCGATGGCAGCCGGGTAAGGATCCATTCTGGCAAAAATGCCTGGTACTTCATCCAGTCGACCGGCATATTGCTCCAGTAAATGATCCTCCGTTTTGGCAATCCCGGATTTGAAATCCACCAGGACATTGTCCATATCTATGTAGACGATTTTTCTTTTCATATCTCAAATGGAGTGGTCGATAAATTGTGAAAGAAAAATAAAAAAACTAAAATTTCTTTGATGGGATATTTGGTCTTC
>JAGQWZ010000521.1 GCA_020436835.1 Saprospiraceae bacterium
ATAGCAGTCATTGGTTTTACCATATGGTCTACGTCCCGGCAGGTTTCTGGTGAAGAGCTCTATGCTCGATTTTATACCACCTATCCCAATAGCATTTCACCGTTGACCAAGGGATCACAGGAATCGGAAATGGATGGATTTCAGGCTTATGAACTTGGCCGGTATGACCAGGCAATGCGCTTGCTCTCCGAAGAGGACAGCGACACGGCACGTTTTTATCTCGCCCTGGCCGAACTTGGTTCTTTCCAAACCGAAAATGCGGAAGTTCTTCTCACTGATATCGGCTCTGCCCCGGGTTATTATCAGATCCCCGCCCTGTGGTATCTTGCATTAGTTAATCTCAAACAGGAAGAGTTTACGGAAGCAAGAGCGCATTTACAACAGGTTAGAAACAGCAGTCATCCGCTGAGTCAGCGGGCTGATCAACTCATAAGCATCCTGGAGCAGGACTGATTGTTTTCAATTCGCCTTTGCTATCAATGAGAGTCCAGGTTAATCTTGCGATATTAGATCCCATGACCAGAAAAATGAACGTAGCTGATCTTCGGCTAATTGTTACGCTGGGCTTATTGATCCTGCAGACTCCATTTATCTTCGTTGCTGCTCAGCGGATTTGTCTCAGCCGTCCGGGGGTGACTGACCCGGAACAATACTCCCGGCAGCTTGACGACGATTCGCTGATCGTGATACCGGTGGTAGTGCATCTGATTTACCGGGATTCATCACAGCTGGTGGCTGAAGAGGATATTCAGTGGCAGATCGAACAGACTACACTGGATTATCGTCGGCTCAATACGGATCGGGATCTTACCCCGCCGATTTTCTCCAATGTAGCGGCGGATACGAAAATTGCCTTTTGTTTGGCCAACCTGGACCCGCAAGGTCTTCCAACCCCGGGAATCACCATGACCCAAACTACCCTCGATGAGATTGGCTACTCCGATGCCTATTACCAGTCATTCCTGGGAGGTCAGGATAGTTGGGATCCGGCTGCTTATCTCAATATCTGGGTCTGTGAGATAAGCAGCGCTGGAGATGTCAGTGGCTTTGCTACGTATCCGGACGAGGGACTTAATGAGAAGGACGGGGTAGTGATCGACTACCGGTATTTTGGACGGGGAGCACAGTCTGTAGCCCCATTTAATAATGGCCGGACCTTAACCCATGAAGCAGGACATTGGCTGGGTCTGGAACACATTTGGGGAACAGAACCTGGGTGTGATACGGACGATGGAATTCCGGATACGCCTCTCCAGTTGGATCGCTACCGCAACTGTCCCGGATTTCCTCAGGTTTCATGTGGTACTCAGGATATGTTTATGAATTTCATGGACCTTACCGACGATGGCTGTATGAATCTTTTTACCCAGGGACAAAAAGGCCGGATGCGTAACACCCTTTTTTCCCAACGTGCTTCTATCCGTTTTTCCTCAGGGTGTAATAGCGAGGTCACCGGTACGAATGTTCAAGAGACATCAGGGATCAGGATCTATCCAAACCCGGTGAAGGACTATCTGGAACTGAAGTATGAATCAAATCTCGAAGGTCTTCATCTTGAAGTTCGGCACATTAGCGGGAAAAAAATAGACCTGGAAGTGAATGCAGGAAGTAAAATAGATGTGTCGGAACTTACACCTGGTATTTATATCCTGATAGCTAGACACCGGAAGAATTTATATTGTTTCAAATTTATCAAGACCTGATCTCGGCGCCCTGAAATCCAAACCGTTCTCCTCCCTGCTAAGCTTCAATATGCACTTTAGTGCCGAGTCTGAGCAAAGATCTACTCATGTACATGACCGTGATCCAATTCAGAGGGGGTTGCTTCTCGGATCGTCAATATTTTGCCGGTAAAAAACAGATCAACTCCTGCCATGGGATGATTAAAGTCAACTCGGACATTTTCGTCTCCCACCTCAGTAATGATCCCCTGATAGGTATTTCCTTGCTGGTCCTGCAAGCCGACCTGCCGGCCAAGTTCGATCGATTCCGGTTTTACTTCACCATCCACGGCAAAATCACCCACTGGAATATTGGCCACAGCTCTTTCGTCGTATAATCCGTAGGCATCTTCTGCAACAATGGAAAACGAAAAGTCATCACCTTCACTTTTTTCTTCAAGATTTTCCTCGAAGGCAGGAATCATTTGTCCGATTCCAAAAATAAATTTAAGCGGTTCTGATTCGAATGTTGATTCAACCAATTCACCTTCTGCATTCTCTTCCTGTAATTTATAGTGGAGTTCTACTACATGATTTTTCTGAATAGCCATTTATTATTGTTTTTTGATGTGCTGCAATATACCCAAATTCCTGTTCTTGCCCTTTCAGAGCGACCATCGTCCCGCATCCTTGTGCTTTCACAGGTAATGATCGATCTCCGTCATCGATTTTTAATAATTTAGTCTTCTGCCAATTTTTATAAGATGAGGATAAACATAGTATTTGCTGTTATCGCCACCCTGTTGTTCATTGCCTGTCAATCCGAAAACAGTGGTGGTAAGAGGATTTTGGTCTTTAGTAAAACATCCGGTTACAGGCATGCATCCATTGAACCGGGGAGGAAGGCTTTAGCTGACCTGGTCGCCGGAAAGGGCTGGAAACTTGACACTACCGAAGATGCAACGGTCTTTAACCGCAGTCAATTGAAAAACTATGCAGTGATCGTGTTTCTGAATACGACCGGAGATTGTCTCGATGATAATCAACAGGCAGAGATGATGCGGTATATCCAGGCTGGTGGAGGTTTTGTCGGCATCCATGCAGCGGCAGATACGGAATACGATTGGCCCTGGTATGGCCAGTTGGTAGGAGCTTATTTTAATGGACACCCCAACAATCCCAATGTTCGGGATGCAGGGATTATTCGACTGGACAGTACGCATATTTCCTGTCAGCACCTGCCGAAGGTATGGCCGCGAAAGGATGAATGGTACAATTACAGGAATATACAGCCTGACTTGAATGTGTTGTTAAATCTTGATGAAACGACCTACCAGGGAGGTACCAATGGCGATGACCATCCAATAGCCTGGTATCACGAATTTGATGGGGGTAGGTCATTCTACACCGGTGGGGGACATACGGTTGAAAGTTTTTCCGAACCTGATTTTCTTAAGCATTTGTGGGGTGGGATAGAATATGCTGCGGGAAATGGTCAAATCGACTATGACCGCCCCGGCGTAGCACCGGAAGAAAACCGCTTTCAGAAGGTTGTCCTGGAATACAATTTATATGAGCCAATGGAACTGGCCATGTTACCGGATCACCGGATTTTATTTATTGAACGGAGAGGGGATATCCACTTGTATGATCCCCGGCAGGACAGTTCCAGGGTGATCAATACCATGGAGGTCGATTCTGATCTGGAGGATGGTCTCCTGGGAATGGCGCTGGATCCCGATTTTGAAGCTAATTCATGGATCTATCTGTTGTATTCTCCCGTGGGTGATGAAGCTAAACAACATGTGTCGCGATTCACCTTCGTCGACGATCACCTTGATCTCAGTACAGAACAGGTTATTCTGGAGATCCCCACTCAGAGAGATGAATGCTGTCATTCGGCAGGATGCCTTGAGTTTGGACCGGACGGAAATCTCTATATATCTACCGGTGACAACACCAATCCTTTCGCATCGGATGGATACTCTCCCAGTGATGAGCGACCGGGGCGAAGCGCCTGGGATGCCCAGAAATCTTCGGCCAATGCCAATGATTTGCGGGGCAAGGTTTTAAGGATTCATCCTGAGCCAGATGGAAGTTATTCAATCCCGGAAGGAAATCTATTTGCCAGTGACGGATCACAAGGCAAACCGGAGATCTATGTGATGGGATGTCGAAACCCTTTCCGTTTGTCCATAGACTTCCACACGGGCTACCTGTACTGGGGAGATGTAGGTCCTGATGCCGGCAGGGATTCGTTGGGCAGAGGACCCAAAGGGCATGATGAAGTGAATCAGGCCCGAAAGGCCGGATTTTTTGGCTGGCCTTATTTCGTCGGTAACAATAAGCCATATTACGAATATGATTTTGCCACAAAAACATCGCTGGTAAAACACGATCCCGAGCATCCCATCAACAATTCACCAAATAATACGGGAATTCAGAATTTACCGCCGGCAAATCCGGCCTTTATCTGGTATCCCTATGATGAATCTCCGGAATTTCCCCTGGTCGGAACCGGAGGGAGAAATGCCATGGCCGGGCCGGTGTTTTATCTTGATGACTATCCCGATAATGACGCCCGCTTTCCGGAATATTATAATGACAAGCTCTTTACCTATGATTGGATCAGGGGTTGGATGATGGCAGTAACGATGAATAAAACGGGTGATTTTGTCAGGATGGAGCGCTTTCTTCCCAGTCAAAAATTTAATAATCCGATCGATATAATTATGAGCCCGGAAGGGGACATGTACATGCTGGAATACGGTACTGCATGGAACTCACAGAACCTGGATGCCCGGTTGGTGCATTTGAAATATATCCGGGGAAATCGTCAACCCGTCGCCAGAGCATCATCTTCATCGATTGCCGGCGCCAATCCTTTTACCGTCCGGTTTTCATCGGAAGGCAGCATCGATCCGGATGGAGATGACCTGAAATATCATTGGTCCTTTGGAGATGGAGAATCAACCTCCTCAGAACCGAATCCTGAATTCACTTTTGAAAAGCCGGGTCAATATGTAGTGACACTGGCGGTCACCGATCCCGAACAGATGCAGAGCATGGCTGAGGTAATGATTCTCGCTGGTAATGAGCCACCGGAAGTGAAATGGAACATTGCCGATAACCAATCTTTCTACTGGCCGGGAGCATCGCTGGAATACTCCATGCAGGTGACCGATCGTGAAGATGGATCTCTGGGGAATGGTATTGACCCTTCTGCAGTTTTGCTCACCATCAATTACCTATCTGAGGGTTTGGATTACAACGAAATTGCGCTCGGACATGAATCCCTGGCATCTGCTTCCCGCTTTATTGCCGGCAAAAACCTTATTGAGCAATCGGACTGCAAATCTTGTCATTTCATCGATCAGAAATCGGTTGGCCCCACTTTTTTAGAGGTCGCAGAAAAATACACTGAAGATGCGAATGCGATTGATTATTTATCCGATAAAGTCATTAATGGAGGAGGTGGTGTCTGGGGTGTCAATGCTATGGCCGCGCATCCCCAGCATTCCATAGATGAGGCAAAGAAAATGGTCGAATATATTCTCTCTCTGGCTGAGATCGAACCGGCCGGGGACCCCATACCTGTTTCCGGGTCTTACACATTTAAGCAGGATGGAAGTGAAAGCGGCTCCTATGTGATGATGGCTTCATACCGTGACCGGGGAGCGGAAGGCGCGGAGAGTCTTAGCACCAGGGAAATGATCCACTTGAGAAATCCTGTCTTTCCCGCTGCCAAATACGACACGTCCTTTCAGGCGCGTAAGTTTACCCTCACCGCTGAACAATCAGAGAATCTGGGAATGAATGGTCCGGTAGATATCTTGCCTGCTTCCAATGGAGGATTTGTTGGTTATCGTCAAATTGATTTGACCGGTATTGATGCGCTTGAGATCGAAGCATCTTCAAATGCTTCATTTACCGGAGGAGGTCGGATAGAATTAATTCTTGATGATCTGAATAGTGAACCGGTTAGTTTTGCTTCGATAGAAAAACCGGTAAATTCAGGAAGAGAAAAGTTAATTCTACCGATAAGCCGTGTGAAAGATAAACACGACCTCTATTTAAAATTTACCGGTTTGGAGGATAAACCGGTTGCCGTTCTGTTGAAATTGAGATTTAGAAGGGCAGAAAACATGTAGTTTGCTCAGAACAGAAAAATGTACGACCTAAAATTGTGATTGTGCAGTGGAGCTGTCTTCTTAATATTATTTTCGTTTTTGGTCTGATCTTTACCGTCGACCTTAGTGCCCAATCTTATCTTCTATCCCTGCCGGATGACGCTGAAACTTTCAACCGTCGAATCGCACTTTTTGCCAACAATGATATCCTGATTGCCGATTCATCAGATGATGGAATATTTACGATCTCCAATGGTAAAGTCTTCCTCACCCGAATTGATAAATGCGGTAATGTCGTGTGGTCAAATAGCTACGAACGAAGTACGGAGTATCTGGAATTTAAAGATGTAGTCATCGGTAAAAATGAAGTCATTTTCGCTTACGGAAGTGCATATCGGGGAGGTCAGGAAATGCTTTTCCTTTTAAAGGTGGATCAAGACGGAAATCTGCTCAATTTTAAATTAATTCAAACCGGTACGATTGACCATTTCTCCTATTCCATGGATATTAAAGATGGCGTCATTATGCTCTATGGGCTATTACTGGATTTTGAGACCCAAAAGGAAGGTTTTATATCGATTTTTGATGAAGGATTGCAGCATAAATGGGGTAAACATTTTGCCCCTTTCGAATCAGAAGGCGATGCATTGATTGACAGTCAGGGACGGTTTATCTGCCGGTCCGGCCCTTTCCACTATGCGTTCGATCCGGAAGGGAAGTTGGTTTGGGCGAAAGAAGTTCTATTGGACAATAGTGCCTTACCCGTTTCGGGGCCGTGTGAAGTTTCGGGTGGATTTATTTTTGAAGCCTATAGAGATCAACAGATCTTTTTTTACAAATTGGATTATGATGGGAATCTGATCTGGAAGTCAAATAAAATAACAGCTGCCAAATTCGGTGCAGATATCTCAGCTCGGGCAGATGGAAATATCACGGTGCTGTACAAACAAGCGATGGGTTCGGAAAATGTGCTAAGCCGGCTTGATCTGAACAATTCAAACGGCCAGATTTTACAGCATCAATATCTTGAAATCGAGCATTCTATCGATGTTGATCATCTCTATTCAAGCCGGGATCATCTGGGCAATATTCGTGTACTGGGAAACAAAGTTTTATTGGAAAGGTATTCCATCGATATTCCCTATTTCCTTTTTCAGTTCCCCGTCGAAGGGCAGGAGGAAAATAATGGTTGTTATCAGTGGAATGACCTGAATATTAATTCTCCCAATGAGATTCCTTTAAGATTGAGTGATATCGATACCATGATCCCGGATACGAGAATGATGGTGCTCAACACCGAAGGTATGACGCTGGTGCAAGACTACGAATTCCCTGTACAGGATATTTGCGGACTAATCGTCGATCCGGAGATTATCGTCAGTGACACTTTATTGGAATGCGATCAGGAATGGAAAATCTCCCTGCCCGCCAGTGATTTAATTTGGGAAGATCTCGGTAATAATGCGGACCGGATCCTAAAAAACAGTGGAACTTACCGGGCGTCAAATCATGATTGCCGTGAGCCCAAAATCCATGAATATGTCCTCAGTAAACCGGATTGTACTTGTGAAGTCTATTTACCCAATGCCATCTCGGCAAATGGAGATCAGCTGAACGATGTGTTTGAGATCTATTCGGATTGCATTGTACAGCAGGTTCACCTGACCGTATTCAATCGGTGGGGTGTTAAGGTTTATGAAGGGAATTCCGTCTGGAATGGGAGAAATTTGAATGGTGATCTGGAGCAGGGTACTTATATAATTAAGGTTGATTATATCCTGACAGACACCAATGGTCAAACTCAGGAAGGCAGCCAAACTCAGGAGGTCATCCTGATTCGTTAACCAGAAAATGCTTCCCCTCCGGGAAGAATTGATTCTTTTTTATATCTGCCTGCAACCTCCCGCCTGTTCTTGCCGTACTAGGGTAGAAACAACGTAACTTAAGCTGAATAGTTGGATTGTTTATGACTGATGAAAACCTGATGCTATTGGTTACAGAGGGCGATATAGAAAAACTCGGCCTCCTGTTTAATCGATATAAAGATAGAGTGTACGATTACTTTTTTCGTATGACCCGCGATGAGTTTCTGAGCGGGGATCTACTGCAGATGGTTTTCGAGAAAGTTCTCAAAGGAAAACATACTTACCGGAGAGAATATCCCTTTGTAGGATGGATTTTTCGAATAGCAAAAAATGTGCTTATGGACCATTACCGGAATGAGAAAAAGTCAATGGAGATCAAGGAAGAGATCATTGCGGATCAGGTGCAACAAAATGATTCCTGGCAGAAAAGTGAAATTGAATTGGCCCTCGAACAGATGGAAGAAAAATACCGGGAAGTTCTGATCCTAACCCGGTACGAAGAGCTAAAGTATAAGGAAGTGGCGGCAATAATCGGGGTCTCCGAAACCGGCGTAAAAACCCGGGTCCATCGTGCCATAAAACAGTTGAAAGAAAATTATCTAAAAGTAGTGAGTCATGGTGAATGATAAGAATACTGACCTGATCATCCGCTATTTAATGGGTGACTTGTCACAGCGGGAGATGAGAGCACTGGAAGAGTCCATGGACCTCGATCCTGCATTAAAGAAAGAAATGGATCAGTACCGGGAAGTCATTAATAAATGGCAATCGACACCATTGCGATCCACTCCCGTAAAGCAGATAGACCGTTTTAATGAATGGCTTGACACCCAGGTTAGTCCCCGGGAAAAAATAACTAAAACACGAACACTCAACTGGTGGAAATATGCTGCCGCCGCGAGTTTCCTGATCCTGATTAGTTTTTTAATGTTACCCCAGATTTTTAATGATGGAAAAGAGACCAATACCCAGGCCCAGAAAGAACAATTATTACAGCTGGTCTCTGCCCAAAATACAACCAGCCGGATTAAGGGAATTAATCAGTATCAGTCGGAGCCTGTAGTTGATCCGGACGTCCGTGATGTTTTTATTCGCGTACTGGAAAATGACAAAAGCACCAATGTTCGTTTGGCTGCCCTTGAAGCACTCAGTGGTCTGTCACAAGATCCGCAGGTAAAAACCGCTTTAATCCGGATTTTAGAAAACGACCATGAACCGGCGATACAGATGGCGATCATTAATATCCTGGTAAAATGGAAAGACAGCACCGTAAAAGGCACGCTTCAGGAATTGCTTGATAAGGAGGAAGTGCCTGAGGATGTGAAAGAAGAAGCCTTTTTGGGAGTGACTCGGCTTTGAGATAAATCAATAATAAATAATTAAAAAAAATACTAAAATAAATAACTATGAAATCGTTTTTGATATTCTTTTTAGCATTCGGATCTCTGCAGGTACACGCTCAGAAAGACTACACGGTCAATATGACTTCCGGGACATTGAAGATCAGTGAGGTAAACAAAGTCACCATCGAAGGTCACAGCGGACCGAATGTGTCCATTGAGATCGAGGATTACGACGAAGAGGATAATGAGCGAGCTGCCGGGTTGAAATTAATTAGTCCCAGTGGGCTGACGGATAATACTGGAATCGGACTGTATGTGGGCAAAGATGACGATAACAATACGGTGATAAAAGCGGTGAGCTTACGATCGGATAATCGCTATGTCATTAAAGTGCCGAAGGCTGTACATGTCTATTACGAACATTCAACCCATGAAGGAGACGAACTTGAGATAAGAAATGTAGCCAGTGAAGTGGAAGTTTCCGCCCGTTTCAATTCGGTAATTTTGAAAAATGCCTCGGGTCCTCTCGCCATTAGTACAGTACATGGAGATATTGATGCTGATTTTGATGCAATCGATCAATCTAATTCAATTTCACTCACCTCGATGCATGGTCATGTGGATGTAACTATTCCCGCCCAGGCCAAAGCGAATTTTCACCTCTCATCTGACTGGGGAGAAATGTATACTGATCTCGATCTTACCTTTGAAACAGAAGAGGGGATGAAGACCTTGTCTACCAAAAAGATCGATGCCAAATACAATGGTGGAGGCGTAGACTTTACCATAAAATCCAATCATTCTGATATCTATCTAAGGAAGAAATAAACGATAACTGTATCCAGGGGAAATTTCCTCTGGATACCACATTACCTTCCGGAGCATTTAATTCAATTCAAAAAATGATTCCGCCTGCTATTGTATTTCCAGGGGAATAAAAAAATATTATAAAATGAGATTAATTGTCAGTCTACTTATTTATTGTTTTATTACTCAGGTATCTGCACAGGACGGTTTCGAGCGCAAAATTAATTTGCAGGGAATTCAGAAAGTCGAGGCAAATTTTGAATGGGGAGATATCTCGGTAAAGAATTACAATGGCTCGGAACTTCAGATTGTGGGAAATGTCTCTATTAACCTGCATGAAAATGATGATGCCTTTAAACTTGATATAATAACGGAAAACGGAGCAGTAAAGGTTTCTTCTGGTATTGAAGACTGGAAGGATTTACCTCAATATGTGACACTATATCAGAATGGTCAGAAGATCTATGAAAGAGTAGGTGACCCTAAAAACATGGATTGGAATGATATCAAAAGCAAATATCAGGACGCTGGTGGTTCTTACAGTTTTGGTCCTTTGATCGAGATAGAGCTGACGCTTCTGGTGCCGGAGGATTTACCTCTTTCAATTGAAACGGAATATGGATCGCTGGAAGTGCTCGATTGCAAAAATCCCCTTGCTCTCAAAGCAATCTATGGTCATCTGCTCGCTGAATTTTCTGATCGTTCTGGCGACGAAGATTGTTCTTTGGAATCCACCTATAGTTTTGTCGATATAACCTTGCCGTCTGATTCAAAGTATAATCTGACGTTGCAAACAAATTTTGGTGAGATCTATTCCGATCTGGATTTCAATATAAATAAGGAAAAGAGCATCGATAAGATTTTTGAGAGTAAAGTGGTAGCTGCTCTCAACCGGGGCGGTGCCCCGCTCCAGGTGTCTGCGAAGTACAACAATATCTATCTGCGAAAAAAAGGCTGAAAAATTGATCGATTAATCCAGGTAAGGATATTTTATGTCGACCAGATGCAAACCTTGTGGAGGTGCCATATGAAAGAATGGGGGCCTGAGACCGGAGTTCAGCCCCTTTTTTATTTCATCGAAAGATGACTTACCTGCAAAGGTATTTAACATGTGCCCAACCAATAAACGGATCATTCCGCGCAGAAAGTGATCAGCCTTTATTCTGAAAATCACTGAATTTTCATGGTCTCTCAACCATACGGCTTCGGTAACCGTGCAATCCAGGTTTTTCTGCCGGTCGGGAGTTTTGGTGAAAGCGGTGAAATTGCGAGTATTAATTAAAAGGGTACTGATTTCATTGAGCGCTTGCAGATCAATGGAATAGGGAAGCCAATATGAAAAAGGATAGGTGAAAGGATCTTTATGGGTACTTATGTGGTAAGCATAAGTTCGTTCGGTGGCGTCCCTTTGAGCATGTGCGGATGAAAGTACGTCCAGCAGGTCAATGATCTCTATGGAGGACGGAAGCATTCGGTTTAGCCGGTAAATAAACTTGCTTTTTTCTACTTCCTCGCAATCCAGATGGGCATAATACTTCTGAGCGTGCACGCCGCTATCGGTTCTCCCGCAACCATGAATGGAAATAGGCCGGTTAAAAATGCTGGAGAGCGATTCCTGGATTAAACCCTGAACGGTAGGAAATCCCTGTAGCTTCTGCCATCCATGAAAACTGGTCCCATCGTATCTGAGTTTCAGAAAGTATCTCACACATCAAAATCAAGACTACAAGTTAGTAAGGCTGTGAGACTTTTCTTTATTCAAATAGGATAGAACCAGTAATTCACGACAGATTGAACTAAATACAGCTATGCCTCAGAGGCATATAATTAGATTTAATTTTTAAGTGACTCAATTGAGTTTGTCAGGAGCGCTTTAGCATATTCATAATTGTGCACTCCTAAACTTCTATCTTCCTCAATAAAGATGTAATTGAGTGCTGCTCCGGCTACCTCTGTACGATACGTCCCGGTATTCCACAGTCCGCTATTCGGGTTCAGAACACCTTCTGCAAGTAGCAGTTCTTCAAGTTCCTCTAACAAGGCTTCAATTTCATCCTGGGCACCATTGATGTTGAAATCTTCGGCGCCGGCATGACAAGCGGTACAAGCTACGATATTGGGTACTTCATCTCCATGAGACTCGTACTTCATGTTAAAGGTATGTCCACCACCGGAATCTCCGAAGGCATCTGCCATGTGGCAAGATACGCATCCATCGGTGATCAAATCCTTATGCGGTGAATTGACATACTCTAGAGATCCCGCTATTTCGAATCCACCCAATCCAAATACAAGGGAAGATTGCGGTCCATGGTGAGTACCCCATCGACTGCTGGTGATTGCCGTGCTATCATTGGCCATATCAGGAATTTGATAAGGTCTCGATTGGTGACAATTGATACACATATTGGCCTTGCCAAAATCGACAGTACCTCCGTTGATTAGATCCACAGGACCAGTGACCCGGAGATCGTAGTCGGTAATATCATACGTTTCATGGATCATATGACAGGTACGACAGTTGATCGGTGTCGGATCTTCTATTGTAGCTGCAGTGGCATCAGCTCCGGTTTCCAGTCTTTCCAGAAATCCCTCATGCGTGTGACAAATGGCACAAGATGGAGCATTTCTTTCAAAGTTGCCTCCAATCCGGTGAATCGAATTACTAAACTGTACCTGTTTCGCGAAAAGATCAGTACCAGCAGAGTGACAAGCACTACATTTTTCTGCTCCATCCGCGCCGTCTACACCGTCAACGCCGTCGATCCCATCTGTACCGTTGGCACCGGGAGGTCCTTGTGGTCCTTCCTTTACACAACTGGCTGCGAATAGCATGATCAAGAATGAAAACCAAACCGACAGTATAACTTTTGTTTGCATGGCGTACGGTTTAAAATTGTTTGTGAATAGATTGTTTCTATGACAAAACTATGACAAAACCCTGTAAAAGGAAATATTTCGGTGATGATCTTGGCTATAAAAAAAATGACATATGTCATTTGATTTCTGACATATGTCATATAGATCTGATCTGGTAGGTCAGAGATACCTACAGTTGGTCCATATAATTAATCAGGCACCAACGATCTTCTTCATTTGTAATTTTCTTCTCGTAGTTAGGCATGTCTTTTCGGCCTATGAAGGACTTGTAGTACTTCTCCCCATCGCTCTGATTTTTATAATCAGCGGTGGTAATGTCAGGCATAGGAGTGTCAATTTCATTGGCTTTCTTACCATCTCCAAAACCCTCGGAACCATGGCAAGATTTACAGTGCTTGCTGTAAAGTGATTCTCCAACATCGATGCATTCGCTGTCACTGTCAGAGGTAGGGTTTGTCATTGAAGCATATTTGTCCGGAATGACCCAGGGTTCATTTTGATCTAGAAATGCAGTCAGTACAGTAAATAAACCTGCGGCAAAAAATAAAGCGAAAATCTTTTTCATTTTGTTACAAATTTTGAAGGCTGATTAAACAACTTATACAATGTATTTAAAGAAATTAAAGTTTCCTAATCTTTAACAATTTGCTTATCGACAAAAAGTAGTGATACCATGCTGCTCCGAGTGCCAGCGATATGGCAATTATAATCCAGACGGGTGCGCGACTCCATAAGGCTCGTGGTTTTTCCTCCGGAATAAAAGAAACGGGAATTCCCCATTGCTCGGTATTATGTCTTTCAATGGTGCCATAGTCGTCATGTTCAAATATTTGACTGATGATCGCAATTTCACCAAAATGACCACCCGGAATGTCGTCCGGAAATTCGACACTTAGTTCACCCTCTTCCAGAGAGCCGGTAAAAATTGGCAGGTTACTATATAAGCGCTTTACCAGAACCCGCACTTCAGCGTCGTTGACCGGAATTGCTTCTCCATTCTTTATTTCATTGCAAGTAATAGTTAATGTTTTGACAGAATCTATTATCTCGGCATCCACCATCATTCTTAGCTCTTTCAACTGAACATCCCTTGAGGCCTTCCGGTACGATTCTGATCCGGAATAAGTAGCTTTAAACTCAATGCTACCAGAAGTATCGGTCACAAAGTCGCTGGATTGTAATAGCAGAGTCGCTTTTCCATCTTCTCCAGTGGTCGCTTCTCCCACCAACACGTCATTGGTGTCGGTTACTTGATAAAATTCTACACTAACATTGTCTACCGGGAGGAAAATCTTATCCGGCCTGTATTTCAATTCAGCTACCAATGACTGATTCCCTTCAATCTGATAAAAATTAAGATACATGTAAACCCGCTGGGGCCCATCCTCCTGGGCCGTCAATGATAAATGACCGGCACATGCCAGAAAAGCTCCAACAAGTGCTTGAATCAGGATTCGTTCTGTCATTCTAAACCTGGTCATCATGATTAGATTTATTTTAAGGTTTG
>JAGQWZ010000522.1 GCA_020436835.1 Saprospiraceae bacterium
GGGCAACCCAAGTGCTTGAAAACCTCGCAAAAACAGGTGTCCCGACAAGGGCCGAGATAAGCGATGCTGCACATGGAGCACAGGCAGAATGTGTCATGCTGAACAAAGGCCCGTATATAAATGACGCCATAAGGGTGCTCAAAGGTGTGTTGATAAGAATGGAAGGGCATTCCTTTAAACAAAAAAGTGAACTTCGGGCACTAAAGGTTGCCAAAAATTCGATTAAAAAATTTTCAGAGAACAACCATGACTCAAAACATAAAAGAACAAAAAAAGTATCTCCGCCAGATCATGCTCGAACGGCGGAATAAAATGTTCTGAAAGGAACGCTACCTCCTTACTGAAAAAATCTGTGAGCAACTTTGGGACTTGATTCTGGAAAAAGAAGGACAGGTTATCCATGGTTTTATGACAATGGGTTCGGAAATAAGAGTACTCCCGGTTTTTCAAAATGTCCTTGAGAGGGGCATCACGGTCGTCGTCCATAAAACACTCAAAAAACGTAAAATGCAAATCCTGATTTGGAGGATTGATAGAATATGGAAGGCAGGCAATATTGACACAACACATCCGGGGCCAACTATTGAATTCCAGGATGAATTTGATATGATAATTGTTGCTGGACTGGCGTTTGATCTGAGAGGCTATAGAGTGGGATATGGTGGAGGACATTTCGACACATTGCTGGCCAAGCAGCGTACACCAATGAAGATCGGAATTTGTTATCCTTTTCAGCTGGAAGAGGAAGTACCAAATGAAGAACATGATGTTCAGGTCAACTAGGTGATTTGCTGATTTGCTGAAATAACCTTATCTCTTTCCCAGTTCTTTCCAAAATTACAACTTAACTTTTTTGGATATAGATTCTAATCATCGAAGATGAGCAAGACCTTCAAGATGCTATCAAATCATCTTTGGAAAAGGAAGCTTATATGGTCGAAGTTTCAAATGACTTTCAGGCTGCTCATGAAAGTTGTTCATTTACGAGTATGATTGCATGTTGTTGTGGATATTCCGGAACATATTGACCACAGGGTCCCGAGTAAGCTGATCCAGGTGTTCCAGAACATAATTAGCCACGATTCTGGGGGCTATTGACCCGGGCATTCCGGCGGATGCTGACCCACCAATTTGGTGAATTTGGAAAAAGATATCTTCTAAGGATAAAAACTCTGGAGATGGCTGTATAAATCAACCAAATTCGACCAGAGATTCAAAGTAAGATCCAGGGCTTATCGAAAAGGTAGCTTAGCAAGTTGACCTGTATATCGTGCAGTACAATCAAGGTATAAGAAAGAAGAATAGAGGGCTTGGATTGGATTGGGATTCATTGCTCGAACTAATGACAGTGAATTACCATGTCATCTTGAGCGAAGACATGCATCAATATAGCGAGCCCTACCTGTATGTAGGCAAACAAATCAGGACCATCACGAGCAAATGGGATTGAGACATATGAACTTGAGGGAACCACTTCCACGAAAGGCATCGCTATACAAGAAATAAGAAAGAAAATCCCATATGCCACTTGCATTAAGAAAAGAAACCGCGCGGCAAAACTTTTTTTATTTTACTTTGTTAGTAAATACTAACTAACATTCTAAACTATAATTTATGAACGGAAAAAATAATATCGCAATCGGCTTTATAACTATGGGGCTTTTTATGGCTTACGGTTTCTTGTTAATTTATTTGAGAGACTTTGCCCCCAACGCCAAAGAATGGGCAGAATCTTATAGTATAGGGAAACATTTCGAAGCTCGATTGGCTCATGTACATGGAAACTTGTTCGCCTTACTTAACATACTAATGGGCTACTTACTGATACACTTCAAAGACAAAATTCAAAACACCAAGACTATCTCTTGGTTGGCACTTATTGGATTGCTGATGCCAATTGGAATTCTTGCAGAGGTATATCTCGGATTACCGCCCCACTTAGTTTTGTTGGGAGCAGTAGCTATGACAGTGTCCGTAGTTTGGATGGGTATTTCTTTTTTAAATTTTAAATCGTTAAAAAAATAGGATTATGAATACTAACAGAATAGGTCTTGAAAAGACAAAAGCGAAAAAATTAGCCGAGCAACTCAACGTATTGCTTGCTAATTACTCAATATTTTATCAAAATACAAGAAGCTACCATTGGAACATCAAAGGAGAGAAATTCTTCGAACTACACCTCAAATTTGAAGAATTGTATAGTGACCTGCTCCTGAAAATTGACGAAGTAGCGGAGCGAATCCTTACCTTGGGCCACACTCCTGAACATAGGTATAGTCAATATTCCAATCTATCGGCTATAAAAGAAAATGAAAAGGTATCAGACGGCAAAATAGCTATTGAGCAGATTTTAGATGCGTTCAAGACAATAATAATACTGCAAAAAGAGATTCTTATGATTTCGGCAGAAGCAGATGACGAAGGTACAAATGCTTTAATGAGCGACTATATCCGAATGCAGGAGAAGTTGGTTTGGATGTATTCTGCATTCTTAAACTAAGACCCAATGACCATTACAGACAGACAACTTGAAATTATTGAAGCGGCAGGCAGAATATTGACAAATGAAGGGGTTAGCGGATTGACTACGAAAAAGCTGTCCAAAGAAATGGGCTTTTCAGAAGCCGCTATTTACAGGCATTTTGATAGTAAAGAAAAAATCATTGTTGCCATGCTCGAATATGTGGCAAAAATGATGGATGAGCGATACACCTTTGCTTTGTCAAGGAATGAAAACACGGAACAAAAATTCATTTTGATTTTTCAAAATAAATTTACCTTATTTGCTCAAAATCCACACTTCGTAACTGCTGTCTTTTCAGATGGTCTATTAGAGTCAAGTCATTTGATAAATCAATCAATACAGAAAATAATGGCAGTAAAAATCAAGCACCTCAAACCAATTATATCCGAGGGGCAAAATAATGGCGTTTTTACAAATGTCATTGCGACAGATGATTTACTGCACATCATCATGGGTGGTATTAGGCTGCTAATGTACAAGTGGCGTGTAGCTAATTTTAAGTTTGATATTGTCAAAAAGGGTGACGAGTTAGTCAATTCATTATTGAATATTATAAAATCGTAGCTCGTATGTTTTTTAAGACTTTAGAAACATACGAGCTACATAAAATCATCCTTATGAAATTTAACATTATGTTAATTGCTTTACTTATTGCATTATTGGTAACGAGTTGTGGAAACTCCCACAAAAGCCATAATCAGGAGGCTGTACAAATAGAGCTAAATAATGGACAAAAATGGAAGGTAAATTTGGAAATGACACCCTATATTTTGGAAGCCGAACAAATACTATTGCAGTATCATGACGACGATTATCATGCTCTTGCCGATCTGTTGAAAAATAAAAATAAAGGGTTGATAAAAAGCTGTACCATGGACGGAAAAAGCCATGATGAATTGCATAAGTGGCTACACCCACACATGCAATTAATAGATGCCTTGGAGGATACGGAAAACGAAGAAAAAGCCGACAAAATAATTGGCGAACTAAAAGCGTCATTTCAAACCTATCATAACTATTTCCAATGAATAGAAAAACATTACTGACCAGGAAAAAGCGGTTTCCGAAAAAACTCTTTTTAATTTTTTATTTGAGCAGCAACAGACTGCTATCCAAAATAGCATCTACCCAATGTTTAACCTTTGGTTCAATATTTACCTAATCACCTGGCAGTAATGTTTCTTCCATACCATGCTCATTATTAAATACGACTTTACCCTCTACACAAATCAAAAAGAGTAGGTACTTTGGTGATATGTTTCCTCAATTGCTGGCTTTGTGATATTTGCAATGTCGTAGCAATTCCTTCTTCACCTCTTAATCTAAAATGGTAGTAAATATTCGCAAACTGAAATTTAATGTACTGCTGCTGATGGTGGTCCTTGCCAACCCTACAAAGACGCAGGTGTGGACGTTACAGCAATGTATAGACACAGCTCAGGCTCGCGAAAAGACTTGGCAATAGCCAGAAATAGTAGCGAAATAAGTGATCAAAAGCAAAAGGAGGCAAAGGCTAATTTCCTCCCAAAAATAAATGTCAAAGCTGACCATAAATATTTTACCGACCTGCCTTATCTGTTGATGCCAATGTCTGTTTTTGAAGGAGCTGAAGGTGAGTTCAGGAAAGCTCAATTTTGTGTTCCACATAATATCTATACCAATTTGCAACTTTGCTTTGCCTTTGTTTAATCCACAATTGAAGGGAGCAGTCGAAACCACTAAAATAGCTTCGGAATTCAAAGCATTGCAATTGTAAAAAACAGAAGAAGAACTCTATTTTGAAATTGCCCAGCAGTATTTCAATGCCCAGATATTGCGAAACCAAATGACGTTCAATTGTATAATTCGCTGATGTAGTGCCACTCATTTCGGCCATACTGTGCCACGCATTTCGGTCAAGTTGTGCCACTTTATAGATAAGGTCCACTGGTATCCAAATGTGTCATCTTAGCGCTCAAAAAAGTGAGCAAGGATGGCAGGTAAATCGAAGGATATCATGGAAATCAAACAACTAATACTTCTTCACAGTCAGAAGAAGAGCAATCGCAAGATTGGTAAGATATTGGGGATGAGCAGGAACACCGTAAATAGTTACGTGTCCTTGATCAAGCAGCTTGGTGAGCCAGTAGAGGAGCTATTGACGAAGACCGATGAGGAGCTATCATCTCTGTTGGGTCGAATGCAGGTAAAGGATGCAAAACGTTTTAAGGAACTCAGTGATTACTTCCCTGAAGTTCTAACGGGATCCAAGCAAGTAGGACACATCAATTCTACCTGGATTGGAGTCCCACATTCTTTATCGAAAAGGCAGAAAAAATAGGACCAAATACGACCCAGTATATCAAGCGTTTATTTGATCAAGGTGGTCACGCAGAAGTCAAATACAAGACGGCCATGGGTATTATCCAACTACAGCGGCAATATGATCATGAGCGTATCGAGAAAGGATGCCAACTCGCCTTTCTACATCCAATTACCTCCTACCGTAGACTACTAGGCATCCTGGAAAAAAGGCTTGACGAACATGCCCAATTATTTGAATCACAGAACGAAAATGTCTCTCATATTCCAGAGCATGCCAACACCCGGGGAGCCAACTATTTCTCAAACAATTAATTAACTAAATATTTGATAAAATTATGCATCAAACAATTGACAAAATGAAAGCCTTGCGCCTCAACGAAATGGCAGCCATTCACCATCAACGGGCTACTCAGAATTTACATCAGGATTACTCGGTGGACGAGTACACTGCATTACTGATCGATCAAGAATATGAAGATCGGCAAAATCGAAAAACTCAGAGGTTGTTGCAATCGGCCAAGTTCAAAGCTGCGGCCTCTATCGCACAAATTGATTATAAAAGCACTCGTGGATTGAATCGAGATACTATCAATCAACTGGCATTATTAACCTTCATTTCGAAAAACCAAAATGTGATCTTCACCGGACCTGCTGGTGTAGGAAAGTGTTATCTCGCTCAAGCCCTGGGCCATCAAGCATGTCTCCAGGGATTTAAAACCCTTTACCATAATACAGCAAGGTTTCTCGCGGTATTAAAATTTGCAAAGATGGATGGTACCTATTTAAAGCAACTTGCTCGGTTAGCAAAATGGATTTACTTATCCTGGATGACTTTGGTCTACAAAAACTTGACAATCTAGAACGTGAGATCCTAATGGATATAATCGAAGACCGACATGATCGTCATTCTACCATCATCGCTTCTCAAATCCCTATCAGCAAATGGTCTGATATTATCGGTGAAAGTACGATTGCAGATGCTATCCTGGATCGCATTGTTCATTCTGCCCACCGCATTGATCTGCAAGGAGACTCCCAAAGAAAGAAAAACAAGGTTAAGTTATAACCCTTGATAAGCAGTTGTAAAATGACTTTACCACAATATTCACATCATGATACGACATGCCAATTGAGTTGGCTGTCTCTATGTGAATATCGTGGAAAACTAGATTCATTCTTCGCTCTAATGAGGGCAGAAGATCTTTTTTTAACTTTGGTTTACCAGTGGCACCATATCACCGAAAACACTGGCACGGTATCACCGAAATATACACATTGACAGTAATCTCGTATCCAGTTACCTCTAATGTCCATAAACCATCTAATCTAATATAATCTTTTTCTTGCTGCATACAACAAATAAATTACTTCAATGGAATGGGAGGGTAACAGGCAATTAGAGACCGGATAATAAGCGGGATTTCGACTCCGGTTGCATTTAGAGCGTTACTTACTTTTGTGTAGCCTCCCTATATTCAATAACGCCAATGCAATATTGTTAGGACAAAAGGAAAGTCAGTTTAAGATTAATAGAGATCCTGCCTGTAAAGACAAGACCTCTACGAATTTAATGTTTTGAGCAAAGCCCA
Organism: Saprospiraceae bacterium; assembly: GCA_020436835.1. GTDB lineage: Bacteria > Bacteroidota > Bacteroidia > Chitinophagales > Saprospiraceae > JABDMH01. The sequence goes on from JAGQWZ010000522.1 coordinate 6,418, forward strand.
AATATAGCTGTTTCTCTTCTTTTATAACAATGATAGTTGTCAACATATGAGGTTCTATAGTGGTTTATTTGATGGAGGTTAGGTAGAATAATCTTTGGATAGTGTCACCGGACATCCGGCCACCTGTACGGTGGTGAAGCTCTTGCAAATGAAAGCTACACCAAGAAGAGGTTAAGGTTTCGGTGAAGCCAAGAAAGAAATCAATCTTCCTGGGGTTGCATCCAAACAGGATCTTGCAGATTTGAAAAAAGATGTTACCAGCTTGAAACAAGAAATGGCCCACGTGGAGACCAAGATCTTCAATGGCCATTTGATCACCTAAAGTTCCATTTTTTTCGAAACCCATCATTGGGGTGGCGATTCTTTTAGTACAACTGCCTTAAAGCCGAACACCACTAAGGGCAACAGCGATTTATCTAATAAGTATGATGCTGTTTGATTCTTGCATAGCTCTTTACAAAATTGACCACATGCTGACTTATGTGAATCATGCACTTGGGGGTACTTATTTTTACTAAATTGGAATATAATTATCTATTGAGGGTACCATCATCTTGATCCCATCCGAACCTGCATCCTTAAGATTAGAAAATACATGCTTGTCACTGAAATGAACGAAGCCTGGTGTTTCATCATATCCGCTACTAGCCCAGTCCACTCTAGTACTAGTGTTTTATGCAGTTTTTCCTCTATATAGTGGTCGGTTATTGGATTGCCGACTCTGCCTTTAATTTTTCGAATTTTATCACCACCTCGTGTTCAACTCTACAATGATCTTTTTTTTTAATTTTTTTCATATGCTTAAATTTGGTTTCTAACATCTAGAATCATTTATCTGATACCTTCCTTGAATTTGGGGGCTACATCAGTCCCTTTCTTCATGTTTTTCATTTTTTTATTATTCATACAATTTCTTTATAGTGATTCTCATGCCGGCAATTTTGGATTTATCGCCGGTTTAAAAGTCGTTTCTATCGAGAAAATATCGAATCTGTTGTACTTAGTCAAGGTAGACTGCCTTTAGGCGTGTTATATAATGAAATTTTACATTTCATATATTTTAAATCATTCAATTTGATATCTCGCTAGAAAGATATTAACCCTTCTCATACATTACGCTCTGCAATGTTCCTTTTGTTATAAGGTAATAAATTGATGCCGCCCACTATCTCCAGTTGATTTTCATCTAGCCATTTCAAACTACACAATACTACGATCATGCTAAAAAACATAACCCGCCATGTCAAATAACATGATTTTACCTTGCTTCTGGTGTTAATATTGCAATGTTTTAGCCAATAAAATGATAATTAATAATATCTATGGAATCCGAAAATCAGAATCAGGTGAAAAGGAGCATTTCCTATTTCATGAACACTAAAAATTGGTGGCAACCCTTATTATTTATTTTGATAATTAGCGTCGCGGGTGTATTTATGATCGGCTACCAGACCTATAATGACGCACCACCGTTGGCTGATTTTAAGAATGAAGCAGGAGAGGTGATTATTTCCAAAGACAATATTTCAGCAGGCCAGGAGGTATTTCACAAGTATGCGTTGATGGAATATGGTTCATTGTTTGGGGATGGAGCTCAGCGTGGCCCGGACTTTACGGCAGAAGCATTGCATGAAGTTACGTTATCGATGAATCGATCTGCGCTCAAAACCTTTGAGATACGAGAGAACCGGATGGCGGATCCCATGATAGCTAAGGTAATTGCTGAGGAAGTCAAGGAGGTCTTAAAGGACAATAGGTATGATGAGCAGCAGAATGCCATTATCGTCAATCAGGATCAGGCGAATGCAGTACATGATCTGCGTAAATATTATCAAGATGTTTTTCTGAATACTTCCGGAGAAAAGTCTTTTCCTCCTGGTGACTTCATCAGGGACCCTCAAGAAATTAGTAATCTAAGCGATTTTTTCTTTTGGTCAGCCTGGGTTTGTGTCACGGAGAGACCGGGGTCAGAATATAGCTACACCCACAACTGGCCGTATGATCAGGGTGCAGGAAATACCCCGACGTCTCCGGTGATCCTTTGGAGTGTTCTTGGCCTGTTGGGTTTTGTTTTAGCGTGCGGTATTGTTTTATATTTTATTGGCCAATATAATCAGTTACCAAATAAATACTTTACTCCAGGTGCTTCCACACTTTTAACTCCAGAGAAAGTCAGGACTTTTGTCCCTACTCCTTCACAGAGAGCAACGTTCAAATTTTTCGTGGTAGCTATGGTTCTATTTTTTCTGCAGGTTACTTGTGGCTTTTTAACTCTGAACGAATTCATTGATTTCCTGGGTATCTTTGGGATTTCTTTTAGTGCATCTCTACCGGTGGTGGTCAGCCGAAGTTGGCATTTGATGTTGTCCCTCTACTGGATTTCCACCTGTTGGATTGCTTCCTCTATATTTATATTACCGATTCTGGCAAAAAAGGAAATTCCGGGTCAAAAGCGACTGGTAAACATTCTTTTTGTTATGCTTTTTGTCCTTGTTGGCGGATCATTGGCAGGTATGTATTTAGGGCCGATGGGGTATCTGGGTGATCTGTGGTATACATTGGGTCATCAAGGCTGGGAATACGTGGATTTTGGAAAGATTTACCAGGTTCTTCTGATGGTCATATTTGCTCTTTGGGCTGTAATTGTGTATCGAGGACTAAAACCAGCATTTAAGAAGAAACAACCCTGGAATCTTCCTAATTGGATTATTTATTCAGTGATCGGAATCCCATTACTTTTTCTTTCCGGATTTGTCGCTAAACCTGATACAAATTTTGTCATAGCCGATTTCTGGCGATGGATGGTTGTGCATATGTGGGTAGAGGCTTTCTTTGAAGTTTTTATCACCGTCATTGTTAGTTATTTACTCGTTTTAATGGGGCTCGTAAGCCGTAAGGCAGCCGTGAGAGTCGTTTATATTGCAACGATCTTATTTCTGGGAACTGGTTTGTTAGGTATTTCACATAATTTCTACTGGAATGCGAAGCCGGTAGCCACGATGGCGTTAGGAAGCGTTTTCTCTACCCTCCAATTCGTGCCTTTGATCTTATTAATGGTGGAGGCATGGAGATTTAAGAATATGCCAAAACTTATGGTAACCGGAGGGAGGAAAATCAAAGGTGAATTTGGCTATCCTGAAGTATTTATGTTTCTCATTGCCGTGAATTTTTGGAATTTCTTTGGGGCTGGGGTCATGGGAATCATCGTCAACCTCCCCCTAATGAATTATTTTGAACATGGCACATATCTTACCATTAATCATGGCCATGCAGCATTAATGGGAGTCTACGGAAATATCTCCCTTGCAGCTCTTCTCTTTGCAACCAAGCTACTTCTTAAACCTGGTAAATGGAATCGTTCCTTAGTGAATTTATCCTTTTGGAGTATCAATGTGGGCTTAATGTTGATGGTATTGCTTGATCTTTTCCCCGCCGGCGCCATCCAGTTTAAAGAAGTACTCGATCATGGTCTTTGGTTTGCCCGTTCCGATGAATTTATCGGAAGCAATACCTTCGAAACGCTCACCTGGCTTAGGGGCATTGGAGCGACACTTTTCTATGGTGCAGGAGTGATTCCACTAGCCTGGTTTATGTTGAGTCGTATTACTGGACTCAAGCGTAGTGATACATCGTATTTCTTATTTAATGGCGATGAAGAGCCAGGAGAAATTAACACCCCGGATACCGTGGAAGAAGAATACACCTTTGTATAGAGATAGTACTTAATTCAACACTAATCAATCAATTAACTTAAATCCATTTTTTTGATGAAACCGATTTATGCCATATTAATTTTTACGATAACGACCGGCAGTATCTTCCTCAATGGCATTGTAAATGCGCAGGAATTCCGGTCGATTGATGGATGGTTAAATAATCCGGATCATTTTTGGGGAGCTGCTTTTACCCACGTGCAATACCCTTCACCGGTCACTTATGATGACGGCTTTGCTACGCCGACGGGGGTCAATCGACCCAATCCAAGGACTATTAGTTCGTTGCTCTTTTCCCAGGAAGGATTGGTTTCGGATCCTAACGGACTGAACGCCCTGGTTTGGGTTTTTGGACAATTTATCGATCATGATATTACGTTGAGTCCTGATCATCCGCATGAGGAAATGGATATTCCGGTCCCTGCATTTGATCCTTATTTTGATCCTGCCGGTACCGGCCAGGCGGTTATTCCCATGCACCGATCTGATTATGACCGTACTACCGGTTTTCTCCCGGGATTTCCACGAAGACACTTCAATGCAACAACCTCATATATTGATGGATCTACCGTTTATGGGCCAGATCAGGAAAGGGCGAACTGGCTCCGGACTTTTAGAGATGGAAAGTTGAAAACTTCAGAGGGAAATATGTTGCCTTACAATACGGAAGATGGGGAGTATGACAGTGCGGTTGATACCCTTGCACCCGAGATGGCAATGCCATTTCGCCACGTGTCTAAATATTATGTTGCCGGGGATGAGCGGGCGAATGAAAATCCGCTTCTTACTTCGATCCATACCATCTTTGTCAGAGAACATAACCGGTACTGTGATGAATTGAAGAATCTCCATCCTGATTGGGATGATGAATCTCTCTATCAATATGCCCGTAAATACGTGGGTGCTATGATCGAAGCCATCGTGTATGAAGAATGGTTACCTCTCCTAGGTATACATATAAGTGATTACGCGGGGTATGACCGTGAGGTAAACCCTTCCATGATGAACGAATTTGTGACCGCCGCCTACAGGTATGGGCATACGACGATAACGCCGATTTTGATTCGGTTGGATCATGATGGTAAACCACATCCGGACGGAGATGTTGCCCTCCGGCATGCTTTTTTTAATCCGGAAGCAATTTCCTCTGAGATGGGAGTCGAACCGTATCTGATGGGTGCTGTTGTTCGGGCGCAGCAAAAGGTGGACTGCAAAGTCATTGATGAGTTGAGAAATTTCCTTTTCGGTGCACCTGGATCGGGAGGCTTGGATCTGGTTGCACTCAACATCAATCGCGGTAGAGATCGCGGACTACTGGACTATAATCATTTACGGACCTATTTTGGACTACCCCTTTTATCTTCATTTGATCAAATGACCGGGGATCCCCTGATGCAGGCAGGGTTGGAAGACGTCTATGGGGATATCGATGACATTGATGCCTGGGTGGGAATGTTGGCAGAAGATCACGTTGAAGGTTCTATGTTTGGACCAACGGCGTCTGCAATAATTAAGGCCCAGTTTAGTGCGCTTCGGGATGGAGATCGTTTTTACTACGAAAATGATAATTACTTAACAGCAGACGAAAAAATCAATATAAAGCACACCCGGTTTGCCGAGATTCTGAGAAGGAATGCCGAAATGTCCATCTTTCCCGATCAGGCGTTTTCCGTGACTACTTTTGATCCCATATTAGTACGTAGCTATGATGGAAAGTCAAACAATGAATATAATCCCGATTGGGGAAGTAAAGACGCCCGCGTTGTTGGTCGGATCGCTCCGGCTTTTTCAGATGGAATATCGGAGCCTTCTGGCCCTGACCGGCCTAATCCGCGTGCAATTAGTAACGGAATTTTTTCTCAGTCGACAGCGATCAATGATGCGTTGAATCTGAGTGCATACGCCTGGGGATGGGGTCAGTTTATTGACCACGACATTACCCTGTCGCCCGATCACCCTTCTGAACGATTTGATATTTCAGTTCCGGCGTATGACGCATTTTTTGATCCGGCTGGTACCGGCCAGGCAGTGATTCCGATGAACCGTTCAGATTATGTACCGGGGTCCGGTACCAGCCGGACCAATCCCCGGGCTTACTATAATGGAATTACAGCATTTATTGATGCTTCGGCTGTCTATGGCTCGGATGAAGAAAGAGCGTCATGGCTACGGACCTTTGAAAGTGGAAAGCTCAAGGTATCTGCTGGTAATTTATTACCATATAACACTTACTCCGGGGAGAAGTATGATGCATTGGATCCTGATGCTCCGGAAATGGCAATGCCTTTACCTCATGTCACTTTATTCTTTGTAGCCGGAGATGTACGGGCGAATGAAAATCCCTTTCTAACCTCGATTCATACGCTCTTTGTCAGAGAGCATAATCGACTATGTGATTCCTACCAGGCGCAGTTTCCTGAATGGACGGATGAGCAAATCTATCAACATGCCCGCAAAATGGTAGGAGGTTACATGGAGGCAATCGTGTATTATGAGTGGTTACCCACTTTGGGCATTAGTCTGCCTGATTATACTGGTTATAAGGCAGATGTCAATCCCGGTATTATGAATGTTTTCTCCACTGCCGCATACCGTTATGGCCATTCCACGATTGGTGATGATTTCGTCGTGATGGATAAAAATGGCGAGTATATGCCTGGAGGGGATGACTTAAGATTGAGGGATCTATTTTTTAATCCCGGGGCTATTTCGGAAGAGACCAATGGTATTGAGGGATTCCTGGGTGGCATGAGTACCATTCATACTCAGGAATTTGATTGCCATGTGATTGATGACCTTCGAAACTTCCTCTTTGGACCTCCAGGGGCAGGAGGTCTCGATTTAGTGGCCATGAATATTAATAGAGGAAGAGATCGGGGGCTGCCAGACTACAATTCCATTCGGGATGTAATGGGGTTATCAAGAATCAATACATTTAGTCAGCTTTCTGCCAATCCAATACTCAATCAACACTTTGCAGTGACTTATGGAGATGTTGACCTCATTGATGTATGGGCAGGAATGCTTGCCGAAGAGCATATGCAAGGGTCCCTTTTTGGCCGCACGGCTCAAACAATCATTAGTGAGCAATTTACCAATATAAGAGATGGAGATCGTTTCTTTTTTGAAGTAGATCCGGTCTTGAGTGAAACAGAGAAAATCGAGATCAGAAACATCCGGCTTTCTGATATTATTCGTCGAAACACTTTATTGGAGTTTATACCGGATGAGGTATTCAGAATTAATGAATCAACTACGGGTATTGAGGAGGATCTAACGGAACTGGCCCTCCAAATATATCCCAACCCCAGCACCGTTTCTCTCTCATGTAATATTTCAAATGATAATCTTGGTCCGGAACCTGCAATGGTAGAAATTTTTGATATGTATGGCAGGAGAGTCTGGAGATCTGATTTGATTTTGAATGAACCCGATCAACTTGTTACGGTTGATGTTGAGGCATTGCCTTCGCAAAGCAGATATTTACTGCATATAAGAACGGATAATAGATCATTCACTGGAAAGTTTGTAAAGTTATAGATACGTCAATGAAGCGTTTTTGACCGAAGCATTAAATGTTCTTTGGATTACAGTTGTCATCGCAAAAGTGCGATCACCATTACTAAATCAAGTGCAACTTTCTTGGTCTGGATGGTTGCACTGATTTTTCTAATCCGGTTTGATCTGGCTGTGAGCAAAATCAATACCTTTCATGATCATCGTCATAGATAGGAAAGGAGAAAAAAGGTTGCTTTGTTTCAATTCAAAAAGCTAAAATTACTTTTTCATAGATATTATCTGAATTTGGCTGATTCTCTGATCACGTGATGGAGCTGGGTGTTCATTCAGCTCCATTTTTGTACTTAAAATAAGCGAAGATCGACCATGCTTAGAGGGGTGATAAAGATCATCGATGAAAATGACAGCCATCATGGATCAGAGAACGGTTTGAAGTTACTTTTGAAAGTAAGCAATGCAGATTTTGGTAATATGAAAATGTTTGATTTAGATTTTACGACTATCCTCTTACGCTTTTACTTGATGATGTTGCTTGTAATTGTAGGAGTATTGACAAAGTTTTGGATCCTTCCTTTATTGGCGCTACCCTTATTTTTATCAATAATGATGGGTGTCTCCTTTAAAGCGAAAAATTAGATAAAATATTCCGTTTAAAGATTGGTCTTCTGAGAAAGGTCTGTTGCGGATTTACAGTTTGCGAATTATTATTTTTTAACAAAACACAGAGAAAATAGTATTAGATCTGTAATTGATCTTCTGAGAAAGACGATAGAATTCATTTAATGACTTTTAGATCCCACATTTAAACCCGGAGGTTCTCTCCGGGTTTTTTATTAATGGCCGCAACGGTAATAGATGCATTCCGCCGATAAGCATAATTTACTATTTTAGGGAGGAGTAATCTAATGCTAAATGCAAGATCAGACAAATTATTACCGGTTTGATTGCCTGGACAACCTTGAGATATTTTCTGCCGGAAATTATTGCCAGGATTTCCCTCCCCATTTTCACGAACAACTATGCATCACGCTGGTACATAGTGGCGTGGAGTCAACGGTCATTGATAATGAGAGCCATTATACCCCTTCCGGTGCTTTTTCGTTGACCTCTTCGGAGGTTATTCATTCAAATCCGAATAGGAACCTGGGAAGCTATTCATTTCTTACCTACTACCTAAGTCCGGACCTGGCAAAATATCTTCTCGGTCGGGACGCATTTGATTTTCGACACCTGTCCATCGAACATCCCATATTATTTTCCGACCTGTCCCGGTGGACCAGTTTGATCAATGCCCCTGGTTCTTCTTACAAAGAGCTCACTGATCTGCTATCACGACTACTATTGCATTGCCGTCAGTTCAAAAAATCAGAGAACTCGCTTCCATACTCAGGATCCTGGTGGCAGGATGCTACCGGTTTCATAGATGCCAACCTTGACCGAAAAATAACCCTGGGACTTTTATCTGCAGAACTGGGGATGGATCCATACCGGCTCATCCGGACCTTCCGGAAGGAGAAAGGACTTACTCCGGTGCAATATGTACTGAGCCGAAAAATTACCCAATCAAAGAAGTTACTCCGTTCGGGTTTGTCCATCGTAGATACTGCCCTGTCAACCGGGTTTTATGATCAGAGTCACTATACTAACTTTTTCAAGCGTGTCACCGGAGTGACTCCGGGCCAGTTTCAAAAAGCCTGCAATATTTTCCAAGACTAGATCTTCTCCGCGCCATATTTTTGGTGGGAATCAGCAAATCGCTTATGAAATTATCTAGTTATATATGGAAAACAGTATACCTATGCTGCGTGTTGACTGGCTCTTTGTCCGGTCAATCCGAATCCTATGACCCGGATCGAATCTTTTCCGTAGTAGAATTGAAGCAAGATCTTGAAGTGCTACAAAAGCATTTGGAAGCAATCCATCCGGGACTATTTAACTACATGTCAGTCGAAAGATGGAAGGAAATCCTGGAGGAAAAAAGAAATAGAATTGATTCACCAATGACTGAATTGGATTTTTATAAGATCATTGGCAATCTATTGGAATCCATTGGAGATGTCCATACTGATATCGAGCCCTCTGACGCCTATTATCGTAGTCTAAACCAGGTAATGAAAGTTTTTCCACTATCAGTCAAGTGGTTTAATGACCATTTATACGTCATCCATAATTTTTCAGATGACAGATCAATAAATCCTGGTGATCGATTGATGAGAATTAACGGGAATAGCGCAGATTCCATTTATAGAATAATCCGGAGTTATGTTCCCAGAGACGGTTTTAATTTAACCAGTCCCGACTATGTGTTGGGAGGAATATGGGGCGGCTATCGGAATCTATATTCTATTCTGTTCGGAAATCCGGATGTGTATGAACTGGAGTTGGAAGGGAGTCGTGAAGAAATATTCAAGACAAAGATTAAAGCAAAGACGTATCCACAACTTTTTGCCCAGTACCAGGGATTACCAAAACAGAAGGAGAAATTATCCATCGATATCAGAGACAAGATCGCAATTATGCAGGTACGGTCATTCCATCCCGGAGCAATCAGGGATGGTGGACAGAACTTCAGGCGATTCTTCAAACGGGCTTTTGTAAAAATTGATAAAAAGGGTATTGAAAACCTGGTGTTGGACTTGCGCAATAACGGAGGTGGGCATCAATCGGTATTTTTGGAACTGGCTTCGTTTCTTCTTGATACACCCTTTCAGGTCTATGACCGATTATACACTATTACCGACTCTATTCCGAACCATGCCTACTATCTGGAAAGAGATCAGCTCAAAAATATGGAGACGGAAATCAGGAAGAATGCCAAGCGGGAAGGAGCGTTATTTTGCCTTCAGGGGGAGGAAGGTACCACGCCTGTTACACCGAAAGAGCCAAACTTTGACGGCAAGTTATTTATTCTGGTTGATGGTTCCTGCTCATCGGCAACCGGAGATTTTACCGGATTGATGAAGAATCAGCATGCGGCTACTTTCGTCGGCGACGAAGTTGGTGGAAATCCGGTCACTAATTGCGCAGGAACTACATTGACACTTGTTCTTCCCAATTCCCGCATCCAGGCCTACATTCCCACCACCAGATATGACTTAAAGGTAGATCTACCGAACAATGGGCATGGGATAATTCCTGATATTTTAATTAAACCTACTATCGAACAGTATATTTCAGGAGAAGATCCGGTACTGGAGAAAATAGACCAAATCGATTTTCGATAAAAGATCAAATCTCCCTATGCATATAGACTAAAACTCTAATACCGGAGATTTTCGAGTGATTTTACTGATCTGATTACAATATCGTTTTCCTCGATCGAGATCAAACCTTCATCCTTAAAATCTGAGATGGTGCGTATCACCGTTTCTTTTGCAGTAGCGGCCAGGGCGGCTAGATCTTCCCTCAAGATCGAAAATCGGGCCTGATCATCTTGTTGATATTTATGAAATAGAATGACCAAAGCCCGGGCTACCTTCTGTCTTACAGAGTCATAGGCCAGGTTGATCAGATTCTCTTCGGTTTCACTCACCTGGTTGGCGAGCATTTTAATAAACTGGATGCCAAATTCGCGATTCCCGAAAAGTAAAAGATTAAAATCCGATTTTGGAATTAACACCAGAATTGCATCTTCAATCACCGATGCGGATTCTTCATAAGTGGTGTCCGTAATGAGCGGCAGGTAGCCAAAGAAATCTCCTTCAGAATAGATATGGGTAATCAGTTCTTTGCCAAATTCATTTGTTTTGAAACATTTCACCTTACCCCTGCTGATAAAATAAAGCCAGTTAGCTCGCTGACCTTCTTCAAAGACCTTTGATTTCCGGCTAAGGTTTCGTTCTTCCCGGTTTTCGGAAAGTTTGATCAAATCATTGTGGGCTTTTGCCTCGTCATAGAACTGGTTCAGGCCTTCCTGAGACCGGGAAAAGGCTTTTTTGATTTTCTCGCTTTTCCGCAGGCGTATTTCGATTGCTTCCAGGAGTTCCGTATCGTCGAATGGCTTTGTGATATAGTCATCTGCGCCCAGGCCCATTCCCTTGCGAAAGTCGGATTGCTCGGTCTTGGCGGTCAGAAAGATAAATGGAATATCGGCTGTCTTGGGGTTCTTACTGATGATTTTGAGCACTCCAAAACCATCGAGTTCCGGCATCATCACGTCACAAAGGATAAGATCAGGGCGTTTTTCTACCGCCTCTTCGATCCCAACTTTCCCATTTTCCGCAGTGAGCGGATCGTGACCGGCGAGGTCGAGAATTTCGGCAATGTTTTCACGTACATCCGGATTATCTTCGATTATTAAGATATTGGCCATTTAGGTTTCGTTTAAGTAGATCGTAAATATACTGCCTTTACCCACTTCACTGGTAAATTCAATATCACCTTTCAGTAATTGCAGATATTGTTTGACAATATGCAGCCCTAAACCGGTGCCTTTGATATTGATGGCATTGGTTGCCCTGAAAAAGCGGGTAAAGAGATGTTTCTGTTCGTGCGGAGGTATTCCCATCCCCTGATCTTCAATACCGATTGTCACCTGACCATTGTTTTTACCGACTCGATAAGTGATCGTTTTTCCTTCTTCAGAGTACTTAGCGGCATTTGAGACCAGATTGAATAAGATATTCTTTAAAATTCTCCGATCTGTGTTAATCTGAAAAGCATCTTCCTCGCAGCGATACCTAATTTCCTGACTGGGTTTAAGAAGGCCTCTGACCTCTTCACTGACCTCTTCACAAAGGATGGAAAGATCAAATAATTCTCGGTTGACCTCAATCCGATTTTCTTCCAGTTTACTCAGGGACAGGAAGTCGTTGAGGATCGCATCCAGATGTTCCACTGAGCCCTTGATCCGGTCAATGTGTTTGGTTCGTTTTTCAAGATGCTCTTCCAGGCTATACTTGCGGATGAGAGAAGCCGACGAGAGAATCGTGCTCAAAGGAGTCTTAAATTCATGTGATGCCATGGACAGGAATCGACTTTTAAGCTCATTCAGCTCTTTCTCCCGGTCCAGCATCCGGGTCAGTTTTGCCTGATTATCCCTAAGGGCCTCTTCTACTTTCTTCCTGTGATCTATTTCCTGCTCATATTTCCGGTTGAGATCCAACAGCCGGTTGATCACTTCATTCAGTTTTTCAGTACGCTGCTCGATGATCGACTCCAGTTCCTGATTGAGCTTGATGAGTTCGTGCTCCGCTTTTTTGATTTCCGTCAGGTCATGAATGATACCGGTGAAAATGATTTCGTTGTTCCCCAGTTGTAGCTCACTGACAGCAAGACGAAGGGGAAACAGGCTGCCATCTTTTCTCCTGCCCTCCACTTCTCTCCCGATTCCGATGATCTTTGGATTTTGAGTTTCAAGATAGTTATTGATGTACTTGTCGTGACGGGATCGATGCGGATCGGGCATCAGCACTGATACATTTTGCCCTTTAAGCTCGGATGGATCGTACTTAAAAAGATCAGCTGCGGCTGGATTGACGGATTCGATAATCCCCCTTTTATCGATGGTGATCACTCCATCAATAACCGTATCGATGACGGCTTTCAAGCGTTTACCTGAATCGGAAGATTGATCTTTGTTCACCCGAATATTTTTCTCTAAAGGTACATATTTGCCAAATGATCAGGATCATAAAGGTTTATGAGTCAGATCATGTTTGGCCTTTTGGCCTAAAAGTAACTTGTGGTATCCTTAAGAATCTAAATTCAGAATAATGACACTTAATTTGTTGGATAGAGTCTCTTCTATCATGAGTAAAGAGCTGATTACAGTTCATCCAAAGGACACGCTCCTGGACGTCAAGGCTATTTTTGACAATCATCGTATTCATCATATTCCGGTGGTAGAATACAAGAAATTGGTCGGGATGATCAGCAAGACCGATCTCTTGCACTATCAACGAAACTATAGTCAGGTGCCGTACAAAGATGTCTTTGAAGAGAGCCGATTGAAGGCCTACAAAGTGGGAGAGGTGATGACAAAGGGCTTAGCTACATTGTCACCAAATGATCGAATAGACGTGGCCATTGAGGTATTCCGTGAGAATATATTGCACGCGATACCCGTCACTCAAGATGACGAATTAGTCGGGTTGATCACTACACATGATATTATAGAAGCACTAGCCAAATAAATAAAGCGTGGGGACGATAAGGTTTAAAGTGTATGGTATTGATCAGCAGGAGGAACTAAAAACAATGATTGGAGGGTGGATGCAAAATTCAAGCATACCCTACGACGTTGAAAGCATTGTAGATGTTGATCAATTTATCAGAGAAGGTATAAACTCTATACCTACGATCATTATACAGACGGAATTTAAGTTAGAGCAGAGACAATACAAAGACAAGGAAACGTTCTCTGATGCAATTAGAAAAATAACCTCCAAGATGAGTTCGATAGTCACCAATAAGATCATTATTCCAACTGATTTCTCGAAGACCGCGGAAAATGCGGCTGCTTATGGGGCAGAACTAGCTAAGTATTTGGGAGGTGGGTTAGATATGGTTCATGTACTGAATCCGGCGACCGATCTGAATACCGGCTATATGATAGACCCGGGAATCGAGTCTGTAAAAAGGAAGAAACTGGAGGATTTTTCGCAGCAAGTGGCCGAGCAGTCAGGAGTCAACACCACATCGAAATTCATTTTGGGATTTCCGATTGAGGAGTTGACCCAACTATCTGAAGAGTCTGATGTCTTGATGGTAGTAGGAGCTACCGGCGAATCAGATATCCTCGAAAAAGTTTTTGGCAGTGTCGCATCTCATCTGGCCAGGCGCTCCAAAGCACCCGTATTAATTGTACCGAAAGAGTTGAAATTCAAGCCATTCAAAGAAGTTGTTTATGCATCGAATGATGCCGGAATGGACTACCGGATATCGGCACTGGTGAAGAACTTTGTTTCTCATTTTGACTGTCGCTTGCATTGTGTGCACATTGGTAAAGATGATCAATATCCCGATTGGCAAATGCAGGCAATCTTCGGAGAGGCAGAGGGGGTTCCCCGGTTGGAGAAAGCCCATTTGCAGGAATCCAATGTCGTGGAAGGATTGAATCGCTATTGCGAAAAAGTGGGGGCAGATCTACTTATTCTGACTACCCAGCAACGGAATTTCTGGCGCACGATTGTACATACCAGTATTACTAAAGAGATGTCATTAAACCCCCATATACCTCTATTGGTTTTGCATGATGAGAAAAAGTAGAAATCATGAAACCCTCGATCCTGGTCCCTGTCGATTTTACCGACAACGCCTTTAATGCATATCTGTATGCAAACAACCTGGCTTACTACCTGGATTGTGATTTACATCTTCTGCACATCGCCGATAGCAATTTTAGTGAAGCCAGAGAAGAGAGGAAGTCTTTAGAAGACCGCTTAAGGTCTTTCAGTAGCTGGCGACCCAATGAAGTGTCGAAAAAATTCTATCCGGTAGGAACCAGCGTTGAAGTTGCTGCCGGAAAGGTGGTCGATGAGATCCTCTCAGCTAGTAATAGAGAAGTTTTCCGTTTTATCGTCTGCGCCAGCCGGGATCAACACACCATACGGGACCGCTGGTTAGGCACCATATCTTCGGAAATTGCCTTAAATGCTCCAATCCCGGTGATCCTGGTCCCTAAGTCTGCCGAATTCAAGGATATTAATGCAATTGTGGTAGGTTGTGATGAACATGCGAAAGATGAAAACGTATTAAGTCACCTTGCCGTAATTAGTGACTGGTTTGAGAGCAAGGTTTATTTTGCCCATGTTAAGGAGAGCAGCGATCACAAATTTGTGGCCGTCGAGAAAGATATTCTGGATATGCTACTTGCACTGAAAAAGAGGTCTTTTAATGTCGAAATGATTTATCTCGAGGGTATCGATGTGGTGAATGCTCTATTTAGTTTTACCACCAGGATAAAAGCAGACTTAATGGTGATGGTCTCAGAAAAAAGGAATTTCTTACAAAGACTACTTTTTCAAAGTGTGAGCCGTAAAGCCGCGCTGGAAACCTCGGTGCCAACCATGATCATGAATATTTAGTCTTTAAAAAGATATTTCATGGCGGAGCTTATTTTTTAAGCATTCGAAATTTAGGCACACAATGTATCAAGTAATTTGTCCTACCGATTTTTCTGAAGTTTCAAAAGGTGCACTGCAGTATGCGATTTCATTGCTAAATGATTTGGGTGGACATCTGCAAGTAACTCATTTTTATCAAATACCTCCTGCAACCAGCCACAATAAAATGATGGATGATATGGTGAAGGATGGAGCAGAGGAAGAAATGCAGATCCTTTTAAATGATAATACCCCGCGCTTAGGCTCCGGACAAACAATGGATCAACTGGTAAAAAGGGGAGACTGTGCTGATCAACTGTGTTTTCTGACCAAAGACGGTCATGTTGATCTTATTGTGATGGGATCAAACAGTTCCATACATAAAATGAATTTAATTTTTGGCAGTACGGCTAAATCCGTCATTAACCGGGTAAAGGTTCCAGTGATCGTAGTACCGCCGGGAGGGGATTATCGTCCCTACCAAAAGATCGTATTAGCTTGTGAAGATTTAATTCAAGCAGAGGTGCTGGAATTTGTTTCATCGCTGGGAAGAAACTCCCTGCACCATTTGTACTTTCTTCATGTAGGGGAGATTTCTTTCGAAAAAGAAATAATTGACTATTATAATCGCTATCTGAAGGACTTTAGTTACTCGCTGCACAACATTGAGGGAGATGATGTTCTTACCGGTGTCAACCTATTTGTACAGGAAGTTGGTGCCGATCTTCTGGTTATGATTAAAAGGAAAAAGAATTATTTGCAGAGACTTTTTGCCGTTAGTCATACTGACCTCGAATTGTTTCAGGCGGAAATACCGTTGCTGATTATGCATGGTGAATAAGTTTATTTAGGTAATTGATTTAAGTGAATATGTGGACAAATAGTTAGGCTATAAAAAAGTATAAGTCATGAACATCAGATCTATAATGACCGATCAGGTTTTTTTCGTGCAAGAGGACACCAGTGTACTGGAGATTAAAGATATTTTTGCCAGTCATGATTTTCACCATATTCCGGTATTAAATTCGGTAGGTGCGGTGACGGGCATCATCAGCCGGCTGGATTATCATCTGGTACTGGATCACTTCACTATTTTTCGGGTCGATAAAGCGGAAAAGACAAATGAAAGGTTTCTCGGTGCCCTGATCGCAAAAGATATTATGTCCAGAAATGTGGCCACTATAGGTGCGGAAACAGCGGTTGAAGAAGCAAGTAAAGTATTTTTGGAAAATCTGATTCACGCACTGCCGGTCATCGAAGATGATCGATTAATTGGAATCGTAACCACGCATGATATTCTTCAATTTTATTCTGACAAGATCAATGGTCAGAAACTGTTGGAAGACTCCTAGCCAATCGGAGCGTAGCTTCTTGAGGGAAAAGGGACTTATGATGGTTTTACCGCTTCGGGATTATAACGGACGAAGAAATGAATCCATAGAGAGCGACTCAAGCGATAAATCAGATTATGTATCAGGACAGTAAGAATCGCTACAGCAATTAGGGTCTGGGTGACTGTCCAGCCAAATCCAAAGGCTAGAGTGAGCCCGACAATGATAAACAACCACCCTGTCAGGATGTAAGAAATGAACATGGCTCCGTAGTAGAATCCCGGCTCAGGTTCATATTTCTGCCCACAGACATCGCAAGACGACTTCATTTTATAAGCATTTTGCATGGAATAGGGTTTCTCAAATAACGAACCCTCTCTGCACCGGGGACAAGTCATTGCAGTAATGCTTCCAATTTTTGATTTTGCCACTTTTTGAATCGATTAAATTATGCTCGATTAAAGATACAAACCCGATGCTTTGCCTATGTGATTAAGGTCACTTGGCAGGTCTAGCTCTAGATAGCTTTGGTCAGAAAGTGGAGATTTGTCACCTCGTATATTCCGGCTTCCACCCGTCGTATAAAGGCTTTCTTCGAAATAAAGGTCGTTGAATTCTTATTATCCATTTTCACCATATATCCGGTGGGCAATTCTTCCACAATGGTAACAAGCACTTTGTTATCTGTCATACTCAGTATTTTTGATGTTAAAAAAAATGCGTCTATGAGAGAAGCAGTAGGGGTGAACCCTAATATATTAATTTTTCCTGGATTGGAAAGTGACTAATGTTACTATTGTAATGCAAAAAGCCGGTAAATTGTTGAGATACCGGCTTAATTTATTTTCTATTTTCTTTGATTATCAGACAGTTACTCCGTTTTCCTTCTTGATGGGTGGTCTGAATACCAGACCCTCTCCAAAGGCATCCAATACAACGGTACTGTTTGGCTGTACTTTTTGCAGTAGCAGTTGCTTTGAAAGCTCATTCAGCACTTTTTTCTGTATAAAGCGTTTAACCGGCCTTGCCCCAAATTGAGGGTCAAATCCCTGATCGGATATGTACTGGATCGCTTCCGGCGTTGCTTGCAGGTCAATGCCCTGTTTGTCAAGGAC
>JAGQWZ010000523.1 GCA_020436835.1 Saprospiraceae bacterium
AATTGATCCGACTCCCTGTCGTATTGAAAAAGACCGCCACCACTGGTACCGATCCACAATCGACTTTGAGAATCCTCAAAAACAGCTCTGACATTTTGTATTTCAGAAATACCTCCCTCCCCAGCTAGAAGCGGATAATGTTGAAAAGTCTGATCAGAGGGATCAAAGCGAGAAAGCCCACCACGTTGAGTACCGATCCATATAAAGTCATCACTGGTATGGGTCAGGGCTTGAATATAATCATCTCCCAGTCCGGGGTATTTTCTTGCTGTGTAGTGTTCAAAGGACTTATTCTCCGGATTAAATAAATCCAAACCAGCACCTTCCGTTCCGATCCATACTTTACCACTCGGATCTTGCAACAGACAGTTAATGAAATTAGTAGAAATTGAATTAGCACTTTCCGGCTCATGCTGAAAACTATGAAACCGGTCATCCTTGCGACAATAAAGACTTAATCCACCTCCCGAAGTCGCAATCCAGAGATCTCCATCGTGACTCCTGGCAATATCATTAATCTGGTTGCTACCGACACTGTGTTGGTCTGCCGGCAGGTTTTTATAGACCTTGAAAGAATATCCGTCATAACGGTTAAGTCCATTGAGGGTCCCAAACCATAGAAAACCCAGATCGTCCTGTTCCATGCACTTGATATAACTGTGGGACAGTCCGGTGTTAATACCTACATTTTCAAACCGAAGGTATTGATGTTGGGCCAGACCTGGTACGGCCAAGGCAAGAAGACACCCCAAAATCCATTGACGATACTGCATTTGAATGCTAATTGTCGGAGAAATTTATAGTTCCGGGACGAGATATTCCCATCCCGGTGCCTTCCTTACAGATGTGTTATATAGTCGTTGGCAAAATCCGCGCCAAGATAAAAGGAACTCAGCTTAATCCCCCGATGATGATCATTATCACTGATCCAATCACTCCTTCCGGAGCGGCTTCATTCCTGCCTGAGCGATTTCACCGGATTGCTTACCGCCGCTTTCAATGCGTGATAACTGGTCGTCAAAATAGTAATGATCATCACTAAAATCAAGGAGACCAAAAACAATCCATAGTTCAGATTGGTATGATAGGAAAACGTCTGCAACCATTTATCCATAAAATACCAGGAGGCTATAAAGGCGGGAATACTGGCAAGAAGTACCAACCACACGAAATTGCGGGTCAGCAGAATGACAATATTGGATGTATTGGCACCCAGAATCTTCCGTACGCCGATCTCCTTGGTCCGCTGTTCTGCCGTGAAGGAAGCCAGCCCTAATAGTCCAAGACAGGCAATAAAAATCATCAGCACACTGAACAGGGTAAATATTCTGGCACGAACCTGATCCGCGTGGTAGAGTTCCATGAAGGCGGCGTCAATAAACTCATACTCGAAAGGGTTTCCGGGAAACACCTCATTCCAGTTGCGCTCAACACCGGCGATGATTCCAGCTACGTCATTTGCTCCGTTCGGACGCATCCGCACCAGAATCTGAGGATTCTGGAAACGGGGACGAAAGACCAGAGGTGAGATGGGTTCATACAGGGATTGCTGATGAAAGTCCTTCACTACCCCGATTACCCGGGCAAATGGCAGGGTATCGTTTCCCTGAAACTGGATTCTCTTGCCAATGGGTTCGTCCCAGCCCATTCGCTTTACCATCGACTCATTGACAATCGCTGCCAAAGTACTGTCCGTGCCAAATTCACGGCTGAAATTCCTGCCTTCAATAAATTCAATATTCATTGTGGGGAAAAAGTCAAAATCCACACTGTAATTATCTACTCCATAAGCATCAACAACGCCTTCTGAATTTTCCACACTCATCACCTGTTTGCTAAAACCCTGACCGGGGCGGCTCCCGGATGTGGCCACCGCGGTAATTTTCGGATCCTGCAGTATCTTTTGCCGCAAGACCGGATACTTCTCCATATCTGCCCGGCTTTGGAAGCTAAAAGTCATTAAATGCTCCTTATCAAAACCCAGTTCTTTATTCCGCAAATAATTCATCTGATCATAAATTATCCCGGTACCAATGATCATGAACAAGGTGATGGCAAACTGAACGGTGACCAATACTTTTCTCAGCTGGGGATTTCCGGTGCCCTTAGCCAGTTTTCCTTTTAGGACCGCGATAGGTCGGAAGCCGGATAAATAAAAAGCAGGATAACTGCCCCCTAGTATTCCGGTTAATAGTAGAATAACAAAGGCTCCGAATAAAATTGGTGCTGAAAATAATTGCATTCTGGATAGTTCCAGATCGAATGCCTGATTAAAAAGCGGTAATAAAATAAAGACGGCCAAAAAACTGAGGACCAGCGCAAAAAGAGAAAAAATAATAGATTCGGATAGAAATTGGCCGATCAATTGCCGGCGTTCGCCTCCTACTACTTTCCTGATACCTACTTCCATAGCCCTCTTCGTGGCCCGGGCCGTCGCTAAATTCATATAGTTAATGCAAGCTATAAGCAACATAAAAACAGCAACCGCTCCAAATATATAGATGAATCCCATCTCACCTACCGGCTCCGGTTCGCCTTCAAAGTCGGAGAGTAAATGAATATCCGCCAGATTAATTAACTCATATTTTACTTTGATATCAAATTCATCAAAAATGACTGCCACATGATTTTTTATAATATCGGAAAGCTTGCCTTCAAAATTTTTCGGATCAGTACCTTCCCTTAATAAAACATAGGTATATATTCCAAATCCTCCCCATGAACCCGGACTAGGATTCATTAATCCTTCAATAGAATTACTGGAAATAATCGCGCTGGGAATTAAATGGGAATAAATGGGAAAATCCCGGTAAACTGCAGTGACCTTGTAGTCATTGTCACTGGCCGTTTTTAAGGTCTGACCTACCGGATCTTCGTCTCCAAAAATCCGGTCCGCTACACTTTTTGACAGTATAATGGAATTGGGTTCGAAGAGAGGCTGCTGACTATCTCCGGCCAGAAAATCAAACGTAAATATCTCCGTCACGGTTGAATCTGCCAGATAAACATCATCCTCAAGAAATAATCGTTCGCCGTGCTGCAGCCGTGTCTCACCGTTGGGTATAAAACGAACGAACTGTTCGACTTCAGGATAGTCTGATTTTAATTGTATCCCCAGAGGAGTCTGGGTCACTGCCCAGCGAAATGCATCGTCAGGTTCGGTGATGTCTGAGGAAATACGATAAATTCGATCGTGCTTGTCATGATAACGATCATAGCGCAACTCATTGAAAAGGTAAAGTAGAATAAAAAGAGTGGCAGCTACTCCGATAGTAAGTCCGACAATATTTAGTAAGGCATATCCCGGTTGCCTTTTCAAACCGCGTATGGCAATGCGCCAGTAATTCCTAAGCATGATGACTTATAGATTATGAATTAATGAACCAATCACTGGTCAAGGCAAGCGCTTTATGCTAACTTACGAAGTAATTCGTAGATATCCATCGAATTGGGGTGGCTGGTATCATCAGAGTTCGATGAATCACCCACTTTTTTCGATGAATGTGAATTTCCAAGAAAATATGAAACATGACAGTGCAGATTAAATGCCCATGAATGAAGGATTGAATGTAGTGCATTAGCCACTTGTCCTCTTCGTGCCTCAAGGCACATCGATTTAACCGTTAAACAGGAAGAAACCAGATCTTTTATTAATCATCGATCGCGCCTATGGTCAACTACCGGATCATATGTTCGCTTGAAATGATTTGAACGGTCAAAATTTTATCCTAACTTGGAATTAAAGCAACAAACGTAATCCTGGTGAAATCCATTCCCTGCTTCATTTTCATTCTTCTTACCAATATTGTGTTCGCACAGGAAAAATATTTGCTGGATTCGACAGTCCGCTTCGATTATTTGGGAGGTGACACGGTTGCTTCTCTTAAGAATGTCTATTTCTATGATGAGACCGCCCGTTTATTGGAAAAAATGGAGCAAAACATCTCCCCGCTTTCACAGGACTGGGAACCGCAAACCCAGGAATCTTATCATTATCTCGACGAAGGAAATCTGATTGACACTTCCACAATTTGGGGATTTGAAGAAACAGAAAGGATCCCCGTTTCGCGAATCATCAATCACTACGAGCAGCGCGTGCTCCGGGAAATCATGACCCAGGAGTGGAATGACAGCATCCAAATGTGGGTAAATCTTTCGAGGACCATAATCGGCTTATCTGGGGCAAATCAATCCTTTGTTGCCCATTCTCAATGGGATTCAGGGACATCCAGTTGGGTGAAGTTGGATTCAGTGGTATCTTTTCATCAGAACGGAGTTAAAACGATTGCGGATACGACCTACGCCTGGGTCCAGATTGCCCATGAATACCTAAAATCAGCCGCGACGAATTATCTGTATGATTCAATCGATCAGCTGATCCTGCGTACCCGGTACAATTACGATTTTGAAAATTCCATCTTCAAACCACGGTCCCGGGATACTTTTGCTTATGATAGTGATGGATTTCAGGTACTGTCACAGTTTGACACCTGGCTAAGTGCTCTACAGATCTGGGAACCCTCTTTTCGCATTAGTAGGACGACCAACGCAGACGGTAGGTTGGCAATGAGTAATACGTCTTTTTACGACTTCATCAGTGGAGTACTGCGGCCTACTTCGCGGTTGGAATATACTTACACGGATGGCAATGCCCGTTCGGAAAAGGATAGTCTATTCTATTCAGTGAAAAACTATGTATATCAGGGCCCATTTGAAATACCGGATTACGTGCGGTACTACTATTATCGTCCCCAAAACCTGACCGCAGATAAAAAGCATCAGTTTATCCAAATCAAGGTCTATCCAAACCCGGCATCGGACGTGGTTCAAGTACAGGGCGATCTCAAAGCAATCAGTCAGTTCCGATGGATGACCATGGATGGCGATTTACTTTCGCAGGGAGTAATGCGTGATTTCAGCTTAAAGATTCCCGTTGTAACCGAAGCTCCTCTTCTCCTGCTTTTATTGTCGCAGGATGGCTATTTACTGAAAGTGGAGAAAATATTTACCCA
This sequence comes from Saprospiraceae bacterium, assembly GCA_020436835.1. Lineage (GTDB taxonomy): Bacteria > Bacteroidota > Bacteroidia > Chitinophagales > Saprospiraceae > JABDMH01. The sequence continues at coordinate 5,013 of JAGQWZ010000523.1, forward strand.
CTAATCTACTCCGGGAAGTAAAAATTTTAGCGAAGAGGTGCAACCTTTTCCCCTTTACCTCAGTCTTTCCAATATCTCACTTGTAGTTTTTATCTATAATAACTACATTTAAGGTAAATAATGATCTATGAGTAAACATCACCTGGGAGAATTTGAGGAAATCGTCATGCTAACGGTGGCGATCCTCTATGGAGAAGCCTACGGAATTGCCATCCTGGATGAAATCGAAAAAAGACTGAAGCGTAGTGTAAGCATAGGGTCTTTGCAAACTGTTTTGAGGCGGTTAGAGAAAAAAGGTTACCTGACTTCTCAACTTGGAGAAGCTACTCCGGAGCGTGGCGGTAAACGCAAACGATATTTTACGGTAACCAAGTATGGTCAGAAAGTACTACAGGAAACACGAGATCAAAGGCAGGAACTCTGGAATGCAATACCCCGGATTGCTTTGGATTTTAAGTATTGAAATGGAATGAAAAAGCGCTACCAAAAAGCTATCGTTCGTATTTCGATAAAGACATCTATTAGCAGTAGAGCTATGGTCCGGTAATCCGCTGGCTGTATTCAGAGCCAGTGGAGTAACCGGCAATATGAAAAAGGAATCGAGTGAGTAAAAAGAAGCAAGGACATCCTCCAAAATGGATCATACGATTTTTCCGGTGGTTTTGCGATCCGGAACTGATCGAGGACATCGAGGGAGACTTGTATGAGGATTTTAACCGGTCGCTGAAGGTAAATGGAATAAGAAAATCCAGATGGTATTTTGGTTTTCAGGTTCTGACCCTATTCCGGCCGGGTATTATAAGAAGTGACTTATTAAAATTAAATCAAGCCCCCATGTTTTTACAATCATTTAAAATCTCTTTCCGGCAACTAAAGAAGCATAAACTTTTTTCGGCGATCAAAATTGGGGGATTCGCCATAGGGATTGCCGCCTGTCTGTTGATAGCGCTTTTTATTAAGCAGGAAATAAGCTATGATCAGGATTACCCGGATGTAAACCGGATATTCCGGCTTATTAACAACGAAGAAGGATGGGGAAGATCAACGGCCTTGCCCGCACCAACGGCAGGGGTGATCCGGGACAATTTTCCCCAGATAGAAAAAATTGGCCGTTTGATCCCTTACGATTGGTGGAATGCCGGCAGTAACCAAATTCGTCGGGTCGACCAGAAAATCAATCAGTATGAGGAAGGATTTGTTTATGTCGACCAGGATCTGTTGGATATTTTACACCCGAATATGGTTTACGGAGACCGTTCCCGTGCACTGTTGCTTCCAAAGAGTCTGGTCCTGACCCGAAGAATGGCAAACAAATACTGGCCTGGTCAGGATCCGGTTGGTCAAAAGCTAATCTTCAACAATAATACCGACGAAATCTATGTGGTGGGTGGTGTGATGGAGGACTGGCCGAAAAACTCCCATTTGCAATATGATTTCTTCCTGACTTTAACCAGTGAAGAATTTTGGCCCGGGGAACAAAATAATTGGGGCTCCTGGAATTACAACATTTATTTGAAAGTTAATGAAGGCGTTGACCGGGCGGAGCTTGAAAAGAAGCTTTTGTCCATCCGGGATGATTATTTGATCAGGGGAATGACCGATCTGCAGGCGAGTGAATTTCGAAAGGCGTATCATATCGACTTACAACCCATTGATGAAATTCATCTCTATTCTTCCGATGTCCATGACGTGATTGATCATGGTGATATTAAGGTGATCTGGCTATTTGGAATTATCGCATTCGTCATCCTGTTGATGGCCTGTATCAATTTTGTGAATTTGTCTACCGCAAGATCGGCCAACCGGGCAAAAGAAGTGGGATTACGAAAAGTAATAGGCTCCTTTCGCAATAGCCTTATTCAACAGTTTCTGGGCGAGTCGTTGATGTATAGTTTCTTCTCGTTCTTGCTTGCTCTGATCCTTGCCGCGAGTTTACTGCCGCTCTTCAATCTGATTTCCGGTAAAAATCTGAGCTTTCCCTGGTTTAGTTGGTGGTTTATTCCTGTCATCCTGGTCTCGATCATTATCATCGGATTTATTGCAGGTATTTATCCCGCTTTCTATCTATCGTCTTTCAAACCCATCCAGGTTATTAAAGGTAATCTAAGCAGGGGTAGCCGGAGCAGCCGGATGCGAAATGGCCTGGTTGTCATTCAGTTTTGCACCTCCATCATTTTGATTATCGGAGCATTAATTGTTCATAAGCAGATGCATTTTATCCTTCATTCAAAACTTGGCTTCGATAAAGACCAGGTAATTATGTTACAGGGGAGCAACACTGTGGGAGAACAGCTGCCTGAATTAAAGGAAACATTGCAAAATATACCGGGAGTCAGTCATGCCACTTTAGGCAATTACTGGCCGGTCTCCAAAACCAAACGCGATCAAAATCAGTTCTGGAACCAGGGAAGAAAGGAAGTTGACCAATCGGTGGGTGCCCAGATCTGGCGTGTCGATGAAGATTACACCTCCACTCTCGGCATCAGGATCCTAAAAGGCCGGAATTTTTCTAAAGAAATAGCTTCAGACTCGTCTGCCATTATTATCAATGAGGCTATGGCTGAAGCATTTGGCATCCAGGAACCGGAAAATCAAATTATTACTAACCCCCGTATTGAATATCATGTGATCGGTATCGTAGAAGATTTTCATTTTGAATCGATGCGAGGTAACATTACTCCGCTCTGTTTCAGGTACAGCAACTACGGAGAAATTCTGGCTTTGAAACTCAGTACAACGGACGTAGAAAAATCACTGCATCAAATTGAGGAAATCTGGAACCGGTTTTCTCCCAATCAACCCATCCGCTACACCTTCCTCGACGATCTATATGCCCGCATGTATGATGATGTTAGAAGGACCGAAAGAATTTTCACGGTCTTTTCCTGTCTGGCTATCATTGTAGCCTGCCTGGGCCTTTTTGCCCTGACGGCCTATGTCGCAGAAACGCGCGCAAAGGAAGTGGGAATTCGTAAAGTTCTTGGCGCATCGGTAGTTAGTCTGGTGAGTCTTCTTGCAAGAGATTTTGTGAAGTTAGTACTCATCGCATTTATTCTGGCCTGTCCCATTGCCTGGTATCTGATGCAGCAATGGCTGGAGGATTTTACTTATCACATAGAGATTCGATGGTGGTACTTCCTTTTAGCCGGTGTTTGTGGAATATTCATTGCCCTGTTGACGATGAGCTATCAATCCGTGCGTACAGCCAATTTAAATCCAATTGATAATATCCGTGAAGAATAAAAAAAACAATCATGTAAATCAGGACGTAAATCCCCCTCAGGTTATCCTCAATTTTTTCCGGTGGTTTTGCCGCCCGGAAATCGTCGAAGATATCGAAGGGGATCTGGTGGAGGCATTTACTCGCAATATTGAAACCATAGGTATTAAAAAAGCCAGGTGGAAATTCACCAGGCAGGTGGTCCTTTTATTCCGACCGGGAATTATTAAACCCATCTTTACCTTGCAGCAAAACCTTACAATCATGTTTAGACATAATTTTCTGATCAGTTGGAGAAATTTCAAAAATAATCTTGGGTATAATTCCATCAATATCCTGGGACTGGGTGTCGGCTTGGCCTGCGTACTGCTTATTTCCCTATTTATTCGATTTGAATTGAGTTACGATCAATTTCACGAAAAATCTGACCGTATATTCCGCATTGCCAAGGAAGATCCGGATAACTTTTATCTGGGATCCAATCGTTTTGCCGTCACTCCCGCGCCATTGGCTCAGGCTCTGGAAAATGAATTCCCTGAAGTCGAGTCAGCTACCCAAATGAGAAAGGTAAAGGCGTTGATCACAAAGGAAGACAAGCATTTTTTTGAAGACGGGACGTATGCAACCGCTCATTTTTTTGATGTCTTCACCTTTAATCAACTGAAAGGGAACCTAAAAATAGCGCTGGAAAAACCAAATTCTCTGGTTCTGACTGAATCCATGGCCCATAAATATTTTGGAGAGGAAGATCCCATGGGAAAATCGCTATCGGTAAATATTTATGACGATACACGAATGATGGAAATCACCGGAGTGATCGAAGATATCCCCGCCAATAGTCATATGGATTTTGATTATCTGGTATCAATGACTTCCTTTAGTCAGTATCATAATGATGCTGCCTATTGGGATAATAACAATTTTTATACGTATTGTGCTTTGCTACCGGGATATTCGCTCGATCAATTCGCGACAAAGTTGTCTGCACTGGCTAAAAAATATCTGAGCCAATATTCCTATTATCAGGAACATCCCAACGAGATCACTAATTATTATCCACAGGCGCTAGCAGATATCCATCTGAAATCTCATATTAATTTTGAAGTAGGTGTCAATGGCGACATAAAATATATACGGCTATTTGCCGGCATTGCAATTTTAATCCTATTGCTTGGTTGCATAAATTTCATCAACTTATCTACGGCCAGATCGGTCCTTCGTTTTCGGGAAGTCAGTACCCGAAAAATCATCGGGGCGCACCGTCTGGAGCTCATAGGTCAATTTGTGAGCGAATCTCTTCTGCCCGGTCTGCTTGCCACCGTATTGGCTTTCGGACTTGCCATGACGACATTGCCCTTGCTTAATCTGATCACACAACGTCAACTGGACTTCAATCTCACCAAGCATGGTGACCTGATTATGTACTTTCTGCTGATTGGTCTGGCTACAGGCTTGTTTGCCAGCCTTTTTCCGGCTCTTAAAATATCCGGATTTAAACCTCTGGGTTCTCCCAAGCGCACTGCACCAGGCCGGTCAAATAATTTCCGCTTGCGCAACGCACTGGTGGTCTTTCAATTCACGATCACTATTCCATTAATCATTGCAACGGTGGTCATATTTCAGCAACTGGATTATATCCGTAATACCAACACCGGCCTGAATCGCGACCAAATTGTTGCCGTCAACCTGCATGACCCGGAATCCATCAAACATTTTCCCACTCTCAAACAAGAATTGTTGGGTAATCCGGACATTCCCCTCATTGCCGCTTCCGCTCACCTTCCCACCCGAATCTCATCACAGTCGGGTACACGAAAATGGGAAGGAGCCCAAGAAGGGGAACATATCTCCATCTATCATATGGGGGTTGACTCGGGTTTCGTAAACCTGCTGGGAATTAACTTAGTGAAAGGTCACAATTTTAGCAACGTCAATCGAAATTCTGATCAGTATGAGTTTCTCATTAATGAAACCCTCGCCAGGCAACTCGATTGGAAAGATCCGGTCGGGAAGTGGCTCGAGCTTAATGACCGTAAGGGTCTGGTGGTTGGGGTAGTAAAGGATTTCAATTTTCAATCTTTCCATCAACAAATGGCACCTCTGGCACTCTATGTTGAACCCGGGCAATGGAAGAATATTCTGGTAAAGGTTGATCCGGATAAAATACCCACCACCCTGGCCTATCTGGAAAAAACATTCAAAGAATTTGAAGTAAATTATCCCTTTGAATACCAATTTCTCGACGATGCATATAACCGAATGTATCAGAACGAATCCAGGTTGGGAAAGCTCTTCTCATATTTTACGATCCTTGCAATTTTCATAGCATGTCTGGGTCTTTTCGGTCTGGCTGCTTTCAGCGCTTCACAACGAAAAAAAGAAATAGGCATCCGGAAGGTCCTGGGAGCCAGTGTGGGTCAAATAATAATTTTACTGAATCGCGACTTTATAAAATTGGTAATTACCGGATTCCTTCTGGCCCTTCCTATTTCGTATATGCTGATGAATCGATGGCTCGAAGATTTTGCCTTTAAAATCAAACTTGAATGGTGGATATTTCTAATAGCAGGTGCGACGGGATTACTTATTGCCTTTATTTCAGTGAGCGGACAATCATTGAGAGCCGCACTTTCCCACCCGGCTAAAGTAATTCGTCATGAGTAAGAGCGATAATGGACCTCCCAGAACATGTCTCAGGTTTTTCCGTTGGTTTTGCCGCCCGGAAATCGTGGAAGATATTGAAGGAGATCTGGTTGAAGCATTCAACCGCAATACAGAGACGATTGGAATCAAAAAAGCGAGGTGGATATTCCGGCACCAAATCATTTTACTCTTCCGTCCGGGAATCATCCGGACCATGCACCTATTTAATTCAAATATTATGATCAGACAAAATATCATTATCAGCTGGAGAAATCTTCGAAAAAATAAAGGTTTTGCATTAATCAACATAGGCGGCCTGTCGCTGGGCATTCTCGTGACCATGCTCATCAGCCTCTGGGTTTGGGATGAACTTACCTTCAATAAATCTTTTGCAAATTATGACCGGATTGCCCAGGCCATGCAAAATCAGTTTTTTGGGGATCAGATCCGTACTTCCGGTAACGAACCTATGCAATTGGCTCCGGAACTAAGAGCAGTGTATGGAAGTTTCTTCGACCAGGTGGTCACTACCTCCTGGACCGGTGATCGCTTGCTTTCCTACGGAGATAAACAACTGTATAAATCCGGAAATTTTATCGAGCCGGGGATCACCGATATGTTGTCTTTGAAAATGATTCAGGGAGACCGCTCGGGATTAATTGATCCATCTTCTATCTTGCTTTCAGAGTCTGCCAAAGATGATATCTTCGGATACGAAAATCCGATGGGTAAGTCACTCCGGATAAAAAAACAGATGGATGTAGTGGTAGCCGGCATCTATCAGGATTTGCCGGATAACACCAGATTTGCAGACTTAAAATTTATCGCACCCTGGGAGCTTCTGAAAAATACCGAAAACTACGAAGGAAGAATTGGCTGGGGGAACAACTGGTTTAATACCTATGTGCAACTTAAAGAAGGAGTTGATATTGATAATGTTTCATCAGCCATAAGAGACATCAAATACAAAAATTCACCTGCAGAATATGCGGAACGCTCTAAGCCGGAGATTTTTCTCCACCCTATGCCCAAATGGCATTTATTCTCAAGGTTCGAAAATGGGGTAAATACAGGAGGGAGAGTCGAATATGTCAGATTATTTTCTCTCATCGGAATTTTTGTCTTGCTGCTTGCCTGTATAAACTTCATGAACCTCAGTACCGCCCGTTCTCAAAAAAGAGCTAAGGAAGTAGGTATCCGTAAGACGATCGGTTCCGAACGATCTCAATTAATCAGTCAATTTCTGAGCGAGTCTTTCCTGGTAGTTTTATTTTCATTTGTGTTCGCTACCCTACTTGCGAAATTGTCCCTGCCTTTCTTTAATCAAATTACAGAGAAAACGATGCACATCCCGTGGGATCACCCCCGTTTCTGGATTTTCAGTATCCTATTTATTATGTTAACTGCCATTGTAGCAGGAAGTTATCCTGCTTTTTACTTATCCTCATTTAAACCATTACAGGTCATCCAGGGAATATACCGGAAAGCAAATGGAGCTTTTACGATCCGACGGACACTTGTAACTCTTCAATTTATTGTGTCAATTGCATTAATCATCGGAACCATTATTATTTATAAACAAATACAATTTGCTAAAAACCGGCCGGTAGGATATAACCAGGACAACATCGTCACCATCCCTATTAAGACCGGTGAGATCATGAAGCATTTTGAAACGCTTAAAAACGAACTGTTATCCACTGGTCAAATCGACAACGTTGTAGCCTCCGATGTGAAAGTCACCAGCACCTATACGACAAATAGTGGATTCTATTGGGAAGGGAAAGCACCGGGCTTCAGTGAAGAATTTTTCACCCTTCGCGCTACACATGGATTTGGTGACCTGGTAGATTGGGAAATTAAGGAGGGAAGAGATTTTTCCCGGGAGCACAGTACGGATTCTCTGGCTTTTATTCTCAATGAAACAGCAGTCGAATATATGGGTCTGGAACATCCCATTGGCACCCGGATTCAATGGGGAAAAGATCCCGGTAATGGAACCTTTCAGGTGATTGGAGTTGTAAAGGACATGATCACGACTTCACCCTACTCCGCGATCAAACCAATGATTTTCATACTGCACTATGGCCGCTTTATTAATTATATAAACTTAAAAATCAATCCAGGCAGCAGCGTCCAGGCAGCACTATCGGAAGTAGAAAAAATTTATAAAAAATATGATCCGAAAAACCCTTTTGACTATCAGTTCCTGGATCAGGAGTATGCACAGAAATTTGGTGATGAAAAAAGATTAGCGAAACTGGCCGGTTCTTTTGCGATTCTGGCAATCATTATTTCTTGCCTCGGACTATTAGGTATGGCTTCCTTTGTGACCGAACAGCGCAAAAAGGAAATTGGGGTGAGAAAGGTACTGGGGGCTTCGACTATCGATCTCTGGTCTCTAGTCTCGAAGGAATTCTTACTTATTGTCTCCTTTTCCGGTTTGGTGGCTGCTCCCCTCGCCTATTATTATATGGACAGTTGGCTTAGTCATTTTGAATACCGAACCGAGATGCGTTGGGGAATTTTTGCGGCCGGTTGCATTCTGGCCCTGGTCATCACGATACTGACGGTAAGTATACACACCTTGAAAGCCGCGCTTTCTAATCCGGTGGAGGCTTTGAGAAATGAATAATGCTTTGAAGTCAAAACCACAGTTTTATTGCTCCGCTTTTTCCGGTGGTACTGCAAACCTGATTTAATCGAAGATATTGAGGGAGACCTCCTGGCGAATTTCCATCGGACTCTTAGACAAGAAGGCCCGGCTAAAGCAAAACGAAAACTAGCCATTCAAATTATTCTACTTTTTCGCCCGGGGATCATACGCATTTTTAATTTATCTGGATTTCAAGATCATTTTAAGCTAATACAACATTTTGTAATTAGTTGGAGAAGAATAAAGAGCAATTTAACCTTCTCTTTGATCAATATTGGTGGCCTGGGAGTCGGTATGGCTATTGCTATGTTGATTGGACTTTGGGTATGGGATGAGCTTTCATTTAATAAATCATTTACCAATTATACGGAACTTGCCCAGCTGTATCAAAATCGAACTTTTGACGGTCAAACAGGTACATATAAAATAGTTCCTCAACCCATGAGTAGGGATTGAGGGAAAATTATCCTGAGTTTATTCAGACCTCACTTGCCACCGATCAGAAACAAAATCTTAAATCAGGTGACAAGGCTTTAACCAGGGAGGGACTTTAGACGGAGCCATTCTTTCCCCATATGTTTAGTATGGAAATACTGCAGGGACCAAAAAAACCGCTTTCCCGCGTAAATGAGATTATGCTATCAGCGTCCCTGGCGGCTTATTCGTACATGAGAGTCCCCATTGGAAAAACAATAAGACTCGATAGCCGGTCGGACTTAGCGGTTTCTGCCGTATTCCGGGATTTTCCAGCAAATTCAGAATTTCTACTGCCTATTTTCATTGCTTTCATTCTTTCCGCACCGCTGACCTGGTTGTTAATGTAGCAGTGGCTCCAGGACTATGTGTACCTTTCAAATTTAAACCTGTGGCAATTTATTGGCGCATGGCTGGGATTGGCCCTCGTTGCTCTCGCCGTAGTGAGTCTGCATACGCTTCGTGCATCAATGTATAAATCCGGTAAAAGTTTAAGATCGGATTGACCAACCCCGGGGAACAATATACATCAGCCAGCAAAAAATTATTCTAAAGTTATGCTGACAAAGTCCTGCATACCGTAGCAAAAAACTATTTCTTTCAAATTTGTAGAACAAAATATTTGCATTTATCCAAAAACCTGTTTTTATTTGTTCTACAATCTATTACTAAATGTCAGAATCACGATTGGGTGAGTTCGAGGAGATCATTCTGCTTCTGGTAGGAATATTGGGTGAAGAAGCCTATGCCTACAAGATCGAAGAAGAATTTGCCCAACAAACGAAGAAAAGCTCTACCATCGGTGCCATTCACTCTACCCTTAACCGTCTGGAGAAAAAGGGTTTCCTCGATTCTCATATGGGAGAACCATCCGCACGGCGGGGAGGCAGACGAAAACGAATTTATATCATTACAGCCCTGGGGCAAAGAATACTCCGGGAAAGCCGGGATCTGAGACAGTCACTATGGAATCAGTTTCCTGGTTTTGCCGGCAACTAATTGATCCTAAATACAGTATTAGTGACAGTGTTAAAAACCAAGCCATCAAGAATTTGCCTGGTTGTAATTTGAAAAATAAAACGAAAACCGAAGTCAGAAAAGAGAAAACAAATGAGGATAAAGGACCGGTATCCGATAAAAACACCTCCCCGAACGGCGGAAAAATTCCTGGCTTGGTTTATACGGGAGGACCTCAAAGAAGAAGTGCAAGGTGATTTATTGGAAAAATATTTAGATCACCGCGAAAAATATAGTAGTCGAAAAGCCAATCTCTTGTATTGGTATCAGGTATTGCATTATTTGCGACCCTTTGCTATCCGTAATTTTTATTTACCATCTCCAAACCTGTATTACATGTTTAAAAATTATCTGAAAATCACCTTTCGCAATTTAAATAAACAGCGATTGCACTCGCTCATCAATATTCTCGGCTTGTCAATTTCCCTGACGGCCGTTTTTCTGCTGTTGCTTTGGGTAAACGATGAGTGGCAGATGGATAAATTTCACACAAATTCCGAACGTCTCTATCGTCTTAAACGCACTATACCCATGGCGGGTAATACTCTGGACGTGTATCGGGGGGTTCCTTTTCCGCTCCTTCAGGCTGCACAGGAAGAATTGCCTGAAGTAGAAAAGTATATCACCCTTGGCCATAGTTTTGATGACAATTTGCAACTGGATGACCATATCCTCCGGGCCAGAGGGACCTTTGCCAATGCTGCGTATTTTCAGGCTTTTTCCTTTCCAATCCTTCAGGGCGATATCAACCAGCTGGATAAAAAAATCGACGCCATTGCCATTTCAGAAAAGCTGGCTCGCCAATTATTTGGTGAAAGCTGGAAAACCCTTGCACTGGGGAAAACTATCCATATACATGATAATGGTGATTTTACGATCGAGGCAATTTTTGCGGATTTCCCCAGGCGATCATCGATGCGAAATGATTTTCTCTACAGTTTTCAGGCCCATTTAAGAGACAATGAATGGATGCAGGATTGGGGAAATAGCGGGATGCAGGGAGTCCTTCTCCTTCAAGATGAGCATATCGATCCAGATCTGGTGGCAATAAACCTGGAAAAAATATTTATGTCGCACCAGGAAGGCGACCAAAAAGAAGGTTGTCTTCTGCAAAAATTCGAAGATGATTATCTATTTGGGGACTTTAATAAAAAAGCGGAAGTATCCGGTGGCCGTATTGAGTATGTACGTCTTTTTCTGGGTGCTGCCCTGTTACTTTTGATTATCTCATGTATCAACTTCGTTAATCTCGCTACTGCCCGGGCTTCTAAACGGGCAAAGGAGGTAGGAGTACGGAAAACGATTGGAGCCTCCAAAAATTCATTGGTAAGCCAATTCATCACTGAAGCATTTCTCATTACAATTATTTCAGTATTAATGGCCTTAATAGCTACGCGCCTCCTTTTACCGGCTGCATCGTTAATTTCTGAAAAGTCACTGTCAATTGAATATACTACCGCCTCTTTCTGGTTTACCATTTTAGGAATAACCCTTATCACCGGATTGCTCGCCGGGGCTTATCCGGCATTTGTACTTTCGTCATTTCGTCCCATTAATGTACTGAAAGGAAAAATCATTGAAAAAACCAGGGATATTTCCTTTCGGAAAGGTTTGGTAATTATGCAATTTACGTTGTCCCTTTTGCTTATCGTTGGTGCGCTGGCTATTCGTTCACAGATAAAATATATCCAACAAGCCCATCTTGGAATTAATAAAGACAATCTCCTGGTTGTACATCAGGACGCCAAGGTAACGGAAAAATTTGCCGTTATCGAACAGAAACTTTTAGACAATCCTGCTATAAAAGGAGTGACCCTGGCCGGCCCTTCTCCGTTGGACATGCCAGCATCAACCAGTGCAGTCTCCTGGCCAAAAAAAAGACCGGATCAGGCTAATATTGAATTTTGTATCCTCTGGTCTGCAGCCAATTTTCCCGATGTCTTTGAAATTCCCATGGCTGCCGGACGATACTATCATGGAGGTGAAAAGAGTGATACGACGCAAATCGTATTTAACGAGCGAGCCATCGAAATAATGGAGTTGGAAGGAGATCCTATCGGACAAACGATCCAATGGTGGGGTAAACCACGACAAATTATCGGAGTATTACAAGATTTTCATAACCATTCCTTCTACGAAAAAATCGAACCGGCTGGATTTGTGCTTGATCCGGAAAATGCAGGTAATGTCTACATTAAATCCGCAGATGGCCAGGTACCGGATGCGATTGCCGGATTACAATCGGTTTTTAATTCGGTAATTCCGGATGTTCCGTTGCACTACGATTTTGTTGACGAACAGTATCGTCAACTTTATAAGAGTGAGATGCTGACAGGAAAACTCACCAACTATTTTGCCATCATTTCCATTGTGATTTCATGCCTTGGACTGTTTGGTCTGATTAATTTTGTAGCTGAACAAAAAACCAGGGAAATCGGCATTAGAAAAGTACTTGGTGCATCAACCGGTTCCCTGGTAACCCTGCTTTCCCGGGACTTTATCCGCCTGGTCTCCATTGCCTTCATGGTGGCTATCCCACTCTCCTACCTTTTTCTCGACAAGTGGCTGGAGCGATTTGCTTATCAGGTGAATCTAAATTGGTGGTTGATCTTTGCGATAGCTGGATTCAGTGCTATTGCCCTGACATTGATCACTATTAGTTTCAAAAGTATCCAAACTGCAACACATAGCCCGGTCGACAGCCTAAGGATGGAATGATTGATCGATTCAGGATGGATTTCATGCATTTTATTTCAATTTTTTATACATAGTATGAAAAAATATGCCGTTGAGAAACACGGTGGCTCCTATTTTTTATACATTTAGTGAATAAATATGCTTGGTGGCATTAGCCAAGACCTGGAATGACATGAAAGGATCTAATATTGGAGAATTTGAAGAACTCGTCTTATTGTGTATTGCATCACTCGGGGAAGAGGCATACAGTGTAAGTATATGTGATGAGTTATTGAGAGTCACGGGACGGGAAAGCAAACTCGGTGTTGTACACTCGGTGCTGAACCGGCTGAATGAAAAAGGCATGGTAAAATCACATTTGGGTGAACCGACCCAGGAAAGAGGGGGCAGGAGAAAACGGTTTTTCGAAGTAACCCATGCCGGAAAAGTAGCTTTGCTGAAAGTGAAGGAACAACGGGAAAGACTATGGCAGTCTATTCCTCCACTGATATTTGAAGGAATCAAAATATGATGACCGATCCACCCAGATGGGCAGACCGAATTTTAGAGTGGTATTGCCGGGATGAAATCCTTGAAGACCTGCAAGGTGACCTGCATGAAGTCTTCCGTAAAAATATCAGAGAAAAAGGATTGTTACGAGCCAGGCTGATATACATCGTGGATGTTATCAAATTCTTCCGTTTTTATACAGTTAAACAATTTAAACCTGAATCGATCATGCAGGCGCTTATTCTACTTTTGAGTTACTGGAAAACTTCCCTCCGAAATATAACCCGTACCAAACTCTTCTCGCTGATCAATCTATCTGGTCTGGCGATCAGTATGTCCACCGGAATCCTGATGATTGTATTACTCGCTGAGATCCACCAGTTTGATATGATGCATGAAAAGCGGGACAGGATATTCCGTGTGATTAATACTTTTAAAAATGGAAATGACGCGGCAGAACCTTGTGCTTCCACTTCTCCTCTGGTAGCACAGAAATTAGCCGGACTGGATGCCGTGGACAAAGTAGTGCTCATGCGCAGAAATGCCAGTGGAGACTTTCAGTTCGAAGACAAGACGATTCCTCTCGGCGGATTTTGGGCTTCAACCGATTTTCTGGATGTTTTCTCATTTGAAGTATTGGAGGGAGATCCCCAAACCGCACTACGAGATCCCAATACCATTGTCTTAACTGAGACGACCTCACAAAAATTATTCGGTAATGTATCTGCACTGGGAAAATCGCTCCATGGTCTGAATGATAACCTCTACACCGTCACTGCCGTGGTCAAAGATCCGCCTCTGCATTCGCATCTTCAATTTGATTTTCTGGCCTCCTTTGTCACTTTTGAAGAAAACCGCAGAGCTCAGGGAGATGAATCCCTGTATGATTGGTCAAACATGTGGATGTATTATACGTATATTTTGCTCAATGATGTCGCTCAGAAAACCCGGGTAGACCAATTTCTCGAAAAAATAAACCAGGAGGAGAATAAGCGCTATAAAAACACATCCTATAGCGCAAGTCTGCAACGTCTGACCGAGATTGTTCCCGGTCCCAATTTGTCCAATCAGACTCGAACGAGGGTAAATATCAACATGATCTGGATTCTGCTTGCTTTGTCGGTTATCGTCGTTCTTTCTGCCTGTTTTAATTACACCAATCTATCTATCGCAAGGTCTCTGGGCCGGGCAAGAGAAGTAGGTATTCGTAAGGTGATCGGTGCTACCCGGGGTCAGGTTTTGACTCAGTTTGTTATGGAAGCGATCGTTTTCTCCCTATTCGCCATGGTCCTGGCACTGGGTCTTTTTTTCCTGATTCGTCCATATTTCCTCAGTATCGGTGAATTTGATTTGCCCGTTAACCTGGATTTCAAAATCTGGTATTTAGTGCCGGTGTCTGCTTTTGCGGTCATGACCGGATTCCTGGCAGGTTTCCTTCCTTCTCTGGTTCTCTCCAAAATCAAGGCCATTATCGCTCTTAAGGATGTGACCCGAATCAGACTTTTCTCAGGAATTAACCTCCGGATTGTGTTGATGGTTTTTCAGTTTACCATCGCCATGGCCATGATCATCGCCACGATTATCAGTTACCGGCAGTACCGATTTGCAGTGAATTTTGATTTGGGATATGACACTGAAAATGTGTTAAACATTGAAGCCCAGGGCAATGATAGCCGAAAATTAGCGCTTGAATTCTCCCGGATACCAGGGGTTCAGGCTGTTTCGCGCTCCATCATGATACCCAGTACCGGAGATTCATGGGGAAATTATGTAAAACATATCGATCCGGCGGATTCCACTATCTATAATTACAATCTCGTAGATGAAAATTACCTGACGCTCCATAACTTCACCTTTCTTGCCGGAAGGAATTTTAAAGAGCTTCCGGAAGGTTCTGTCCCGAAAGAAATTATTGTGAATGAGGAAATGCTTAGACGGTTTGATCTGGGCGATCCCATAGAGGCGATTGGCAAACAACTCACACTGCTGGATGAAGGAGCGTATCAGATCACCGGGGTCGTGGCGGATTTTCAATTTAAAACCATCGATAGTGGTAATCGTCCATTTGTTTTCAAGCAGAGTACCGAAGATTATGCTATCCTGAATTTAAAATTGAGATCCAACGATATGCAACAATTGATGGGTCAGCTTCAGGACACCTGGAAACGAATTGACCAGGTCCACCCCTTTGAAGCCGAATTTTTTGACGACCGGATCGAGGAAGCATATGCCGAATATACTTCGATCATCAAGATCGTCGGCTTTCTATCCCTGCTCTCCATTTCTATCTCCGTTCTAGGGCTCCTGGGCATGACAATTTTCCTGACTCAAAGCAGGTTACGAGAGATTAGTATCCGAAAGATCCTGGGAGCAAGCGAATCCAGCCTCGCCTTGCATCTGTCGAGGACTTTTCTCAGTGCGATTATCATCTCGGGGCTGATTGCCGCTGGTCTTACCTATTATTTTTTTGAGGTCCGTTTTCTCTCAAACTTTGCTCATCGCATTAATATCGGGATTCTTGATCTGGGATCAGGCCTGATCATCATTTCCCTGATCGCCCTATGCACCATGGGCTGGCACTTGATCAAAGTAGTCCGGGCCAATCCGGCTACCATTTTAAGGAGCGAATAAGAGTCAGGACAGAAAGAGTACATTTCCAAATAATTTGCATTTACTTAGCAAAAGTAAATATAATTGAATACATTTACTTAGCAAATGTGAATATAATAAGATGAAATCCACCTCCATCGGAGAATTTGAAGAACTGGTTCTGCTCACCGTTGCTGCCCAGCACGATCAGGCTTACGGTGTCTCTATCAAGGAGAGCCTGGAAGAAATACTCGACAGAAAGGTCAATATTAGTGCGATACATGTAGCGCTAAAACGAATGGAAGACAAGGGTTTGGTAAAAGGGCGCTTTGGTGGGATCACATCCGAGCGGGGAGGTAGGCGTAAGAAGTTTTACGTTATTACAATCGCGGGAAAGAAAGAGGTAGACCGGCAATATACGATCCGGACAGGTATCTATCATCAAATACCAAAAATCTCCTTCGGAACATGAACAGAAAACCATCGAAAAGTGCTATAAAATTTCTGCGATGGTTTTGCAGGGAGGATTCTATTGAAGAAATAGAAGGGGATCTGCTAGAGATTTTTTCAAAAGATGCTATACACCATCCCGGCCGAGCCCAAAGACATTTTATCTATAGTGTCATAAAGTCCTTTCGTTGGCGAAATTTAAAAATTGCCCATCGTGGAGTATCGATCATCAGCTGGGATCTATTCAGACACTATTTTAAATTATCTCTGCGAAGTATTAGGACCAATCCCACTTTTTCTTTCCTCAACATAATGAGTATAACGATAGGCCTCACCTGCTGTCTGGCATTGTTGACCTTTTCCCGGTATGAAGATAATTTTGACAGGCATTATTCTGAGTTCAATCAGATTTACCGGATCGTACAACACACAAAGTACCCGGAGAAAACCGAATTCTGGAATACCACAGCTTACCCCTTGGCAGCTGCTCTCCGCCATGATTTTCCGGAGGCCGGTACCGTAGCCCAGACGGCCGGTCCATTGAGTTATACAATCAATATAGCAGGAAATAGAAAAACCCCGCTCAGATACAGCGAAGACTATGTCCTTTTTGCCGATTCCGGCTATATGAAATTATTTCAACCACAATGGCTAGCTGGCATACAGGATGATTTTAACTCAAATATAAATTGTATTCTCCTCACCGAAACGACCGCCAGGAAATACTTCGGCCCGGATTACAATCCAGAAGAACTATTGCATAACGAAATTATTCTAATAGGGGAAACTCCACTTGAATTGGTAGGGATTGTTGCAGACCCACCTGCAAACAGCACGATCAGATATGATATACTTATTCCCTATTCCTTTTTCAGGAATAAAAATGAATATTGGGCAGAAAACTGGTCGGGAAATTACCAGGGAACAACTTTTATCCGGCTAAATGAACGAACGAAAGCGGAGCAGATGAATCAGGCGATTAATCATTGGAAAAAAAAGTATCTGAAACCGGAAGATGACCAGCGAATTGAATATTTCCTGCAGCCCCTGATCGAGATGCATACAGATACGAGATATGGCAGTAGTCCCGGCAGTTACGTCATTTCCAAAAAAATGATCCGGATTGGCCGTCTTATCGCCGTCTTTATATTATTGATAGCAATTCTAAATTTTATAAATCTTGTCTCGGCCAGATCTGGCATTCGTCTAAAGGAAATCAGCCTGAGAAAAATAGTCGGTGGCTCCCGGTGGAAACTGTTTCAGCAATTTTTTCTTGAAAATACCTTGCTGGTGTGCATTGCCGTAGGATTGTCTCTTTTATCAGTTCAATATGTCCTGGTAAAAATAAATGAGTCTCTCTCTATGATCAATCTGGACCTTAAAATAAAACAGGATGATATTTGGACTATCATCATCGTTGGTCTATCTGCAATTCTGCTAACTAATATCTATCCTGCGTCTATTCTATCCTCATTTAAACCCGTGCAACTTCTCACGAAGCAATTCGGCAGCAGAATCAAACAATCATTTTCCAGAAAGGGATTCATATTATTTCAATTTATCCTGATCCATAGTTTTGTCGCATCAGCCATTATCATTTTTCAGCAGATGAATTTCTTCAAAAATTCGGAAATAGGATTCTCTTCAGATCAGGTGGTCATTACTCCCGCGCCCGACTTTAGCAGAAAAGATCC
>JAGQWZ010000524.1 GCA_020436835.1 Saprospiraceae bacterium
GAAAAAGATACACTCATTGCCAGTAAAGTGGGGCATCGGAAAAGCGCGGAAAATAAAATCGTTCTGGATTACTCTTATGATTATATTATATCTGCCTGTGAAGCCAGTCTGCGTAGGTTAAGACGAGATCAGATCGATTATTATCAGTTGCATACTGCCAAAGTCGCTGATCTGCAAGATGGAGCATGTGTGGAAGCCATGGATAAATTATTAAGAGATGGCAAGATCCGGCACTGGGGGGTTTCTCTAAATACCTTCAACCCCTTTCCGGAAGCAGACTATCTTTTTGAAGATGATTTGGGGCAGGGTTTTCAGTTGGTATTAAATGTTATTAATCAGCGGGCACTGCCTATTGTGAAGGATGCGCTCAAAAAGGGATATGGAGTTATCGCCCGGATGCCATTACAATTTGGATTGCTGACCGGAAAATTTACCCGGGACACCACCTTTGAAAAAGACGACCATCGCTCCTTCCGGCTCACTCCGGAAATCCTGGATCAGTCCATTTCCGTGCTCCAGCCAGTATGGGACCTAGCCCGGAAATACGAGACCAGTAACCTGGGAATTAGTCTTTCCTATATTCTAAGTTACCCTGGGATATCTACCGTCATTCCGGGCTTGCGCACAGCAGAACAGGTCAGTCAAAATGTAGATGGTTTGGTAACCATTAGCGAGGAAGACCGCCAATCGATCGAGGAGCTCTACAACGAACATTTTGAGACTTTGTTGAAGGTGATGCAGGAAGCAGGATAATTTAAATAACGTAACGATCATTTTGTCCAGGAAAATCTTGATAGTCTTCATCGGTTTATGTCTGGTTGGATCCGTTATTTATGTGTTTATCATGAGAAGTATGCCACCAGAGATCGGAAAGATATGCAGTGAATTCAAGAAAGAGGCAAAAAGGAGGAATATTTCGATGCCTTTCCCGGCGGCATTCTGGAGCTTTGATTTCGAGTCCATTGAGGGTTTAAAGGCAGGTAAATGTGAGGATAAGATCCTTTGGAAAGAGATTTCTGTCGATCCCGGGAAATGGAAGAGATTGGATTCCATCCAAAGAAGAGCACTACTATTTCATGAATGGGGCCATGGCATTTTGGGGAGAAAACACCGGAATGCGAAATTTCCATCCGGCGAGTGTATTAGTATGATGGATGGAGAGGAGGGAGATTTTTTCTGTTCAAATAATTTTTATTCCGAAAGGTGGTGGAATTATTATCTGGACGAACTTTTTGATTCCACCGTGCTTATTCCTGAATGGTATCATTCCAATAAAATTGATCTATCCACATATGGAGATAAGCGTGAATTGATATATACCTGCAGCCTGAGGGAGAATCTGGACATCAAAAGGGACTCTACCCTATTGCTGGCTATTGATCTGGAAGGAGACCTGGACTGGAAAACGAATGCCGGGTTTCGATTGCAAATAGACTCGATGGGTTTCTGGGTAGACACTAAGGAAGGCAGGATCATTATAGAGAAATACCCTCAGATGATAAGCTCACTGGATGCATACTATTTCGTGTTGCAGGATGCTGAGGAGACGTTTCCTGATCTCCGGGAGATCGATGTCTTAATTGAAGACCGTTGGATTTATTTTTATTTAAATAAGATCCAGATCCATCTCATGGAGTATCATGCACAAGAGTTATTAATTTCCAGCAGTACACCGTCACCTTTCGGGAGCTGGTTTGTCTACCGGTAAATGATTTTACCCGATGATCTTTAATACGACTTATTTGCCGGCCAGAATACACCTTTTGGGCCGGAGATACTTTTCGAAGTAAACCGGTTAAAGTTCGGCTACCATCAAATTTCTGTATTCAATGCTCATCTCCCGGCCCGGGTGTAGCTGAATACCGATCGGTCCCATTTCTGTAGCGGTATCGGAAGTATATTCCATCACCTTTTCACCATTGAGCCAGGAAGTATAGTGATTTCCTTCTGCCTTAACCTGGATGGTGTTCCAATCATCAAGTTTTAGAAGGTCAGCAACTCCGGTGGCTTCTACCGGATAGCCTTTTCCCGGGATATATGGTGAGCATGTCATATCCCTTTTCAAAGATCCTGAAATACCGATTTGAATTTGATCATGATCAGATCGCATGAAAAAGCCGGAGTCCACGGTTCCCTTTCCAAATTTAAACTCACCTTTAATGATAAAATCCTTGTAAGACTTTTCTGTCCAAAGAATGTCTCCGGTTTTTTCTTCATCATTCATGACCATCAACACGCCATCCTCTACTTTCCAGGACTCTTTCAGATTTGGCGTTTGCCAGCCCGTCAAATCCTTGCCATTAAAAATGGAATGCATTTCCGCTTCCTGAGCCAGAAGACAAATGGGAAGCATAAAAAGGGCAAAAAAGGAATACACTTTCATGATCGATAATTTATTTCAAATGTCCCCAACAAGATAGTATAATTTATAATCTTCACACCCACACTCACACCCCGACTCACACCCACACCCACACCCAAGTATCCACCCACACCCACACCCACACCCACACCCACACCCTAGTACCCCACCAATCCTTTGGATCCTTGCGTGTACCAAACCTGAGGAGATGATCCAGCCAAAGCATAAGCCTCCGGAAAGGCCCCCTGGCAAGTCGGACACCCAAACGATGATACCACTTCGTATAGTCCTTGTTATAGGGACAAACGCGAATACAGATAGCACAATCGCTATTCATACCTACCCAGAATTTAAAGCATTTCTCCGCATTAACCGTCCATTTAGTGATGCCCTGGAGGCTGGACAGATTGGGAGCGACGGTTTGTGGGTCACTATCGGGTATTGCCCGGGCAGGGCAGGATGATGAACACCTGCGGCAGATATTACAGAATTCCTTGACTCCAAAACGAACCGGATCATCTACCTTCAGGGGAAGGTCAGTCAGGACTTTTGCGATACGCACATTTGGACCGAATTTAGGGGTGATCAATAACCCATGTCTTCCATACTCACCTAACCCAGCCTGAATGGCAAGTGGAATGTTGAGGGCGGTATCATTCATAGAAGCGATGGCCTCATAACCGAGGTTAGTTATGAACTGAGCCAGTTGATTGGCACAACCCATGCTTTGCAGGTACCCGGCTCCGGTGGTAGTTCCACTCAATGCAGAGGGAAAAGTACGGCCTAATTCATAATTCATCGGCAAGATGAGCATGACGGCATACTTTATGCCGGCCGGTAACACCAATTGCGGATTTTCACCGGTTTTTCGATTGTATTGGTGAGAATAAAGGAAACGCCGGTCAAGCTCACATATTCCCACCATCCCGGCACCAAAAATGCCCGCTGCTTTCTTAATGCGTTGGGTGTTTTCTACGCTTCCAAGATCGGGCGCTTTTGTAGACGGTCCCGGTCGCTGGAGAGAATAGTAGTGGGTAAATCCCTCGACGGTACCGTTTTCCGAAAAATGAGATTCTCCAACTACATCCGTTAAATGCCAGCTGGCGTTACGCAATGCATAGTCCCAGTGATCGAAACCCTTTGATTTCCGGAAGTTGCTGGTCAAATCATAACTCGTGAAAAAATTCTTTGCATTGATCTTCTCATCCCACAGAGACCGGTTGAAAATGTCGTTTTTTTGATTAAACGGTTGAAATGATTCTTCAATTGAGAATTCTTTATCAAGATGGTTTTTTACATCACTTGCCATCCGAGTCCTGCATTGGGGTGGTAAGAATGGCCTCATAAATATCCAGCGCATTTTCCAAATGGCCAATTCGCATATTTTCATTGGGGCTGTGCTGGTTGTTGTCTGCATTGACCATAGGCACGATCACTGCCGGGAGCTCAAGCTTGGAAACAAAGTCGGTGAGCGGTACCGTACCACCCATCATACGGATCTTGACCGGATCTTTGCCAAATTTAGTATTCAATGCCCGGGTGAGCCAGTCTCCGGCCTGAGACTGCATAGGAGTCCGGAACGCGATCGTGCTCCGGCTACTGTGCAGGTATACAATTTTAGGGTAGGTAAGCCGTTCCTCTTTGGTCGGCTCAGTTTCGACAATGTAATACCCCTGTTCACGAATATGCTTTTTTATCAGGTTCAACAGGCGTCCCGGATCACTCTCTGGCACCAACCGGATATCGATGGCCACGGTGGCAAATTCCGGTACTATTGTTCTTGCCTGATTACCGACCCATCCGGAAAGAATTCCCCGTGCGTTTAGGGAGGGATATTGCAGGGCCTCCTGATAGTTTTCTCCCACTTGCTCCGGTTCGGCGATCTGGAGCAATTCTTTCATTTTCTGTGGATCATCAGGAACGACTCCCATGGTCATACGGTCTGTTTCTGTGATCTCTATGCCATCATAGTAGCCTTCGATAATCACTTTCCCGTCCTCGTTTTTCATGCTACTTAGCAGTTGGGAGAGCCGGAAGATTGGGTTTGGAGCATAATTGCCATAGTGTCCGCTGTGTTGGGGAGTGACCGGCCCGTAGACCGTGAGATCGAGAGTCATGATGCCACGGCAACCAAAGATCAAAGTAGGATCTCCCGAAATATGAACGGGACCATCGTTAATGATCATCACATCGGCATCCAGTAAGTCGCGATATTTATCAACCGCAGCAGGCAGACTGGGACTGCCCATCTCCTCTTCTCCGTCTACGATCATTTTGATATTACAAGCAGGACGTTGGTTCTTCTGCTTTAATCGATCCATCGTATGCAGGAAAGCGATGATTGGAGCCTTGTCATCCGCTGCGGACCGGCCAAAAATGCGGAGATTCTTGTCGACACCACGTTCCAGGGTTTGCCACTCAATCTGCTCCCAGGTGTTGTCATCTCCCTTTTTCTTTAAAACGGCTGAATATGGATCCTCCTGATTCCACTTGCGCTTGTCTACCGGCTGGCCATCCAGATGGGTATAAAATAGTATAGTGGGTAGATCGAAATCGATCATCTTTTCGGCAAATAGGAGGGGATTACCTTCCGTATTCAATATTTGTGTTTCCAGTCCTCTCTGTCTAAAGGCAGAGTCAAGCCAATTTATGTTGCCATTGATCTCTTCCAGATTTAGACCATTATTTGGGATTGCCACAAAGGTTCTCAGATCATTAATCACTGCATGCATTTCGGACTGAGAAAGAACGATTGCCGGAATGCTTAGAGGAACCAATAACAACAAACAAATAAGTGATTTCATAAGTCCTGGCTCAGTTGATGACAGGTAAAGATACATTTAACGTCACACCAAAGGAATAGCCGGAACATGAAGGCATAAATCCTTGCAATCGGTATTTTTACACCAACGGTCAAAAAGTTATCTTCGAGCTTCATGTCGAAAGTTTATTTCGCCTCAGATTTTCATTTGGGAATTAATGCCCGTTTGAGTAGTTCCGAACGTGAACGGCAGATCGTTCGCTGGCTGGACCATATAAGCTCCGATGCCAATGAAATTTATCTGGTAGGCGATCTATTTGATTTCTGGTTTGAATACCCCACTGTAGTACCGCGCGGATATATCCGATTTCTGGGCAAAATCGCGGAATTAGCCGATCAAGGCATTAGTCTGCATATTTTTACCGGCAATCATGATATGTGGATGCAGGAATACATGGTGCATGAAATCGGGGCCCAGCTATACCGGAAGCCGATAGTCCGGGAGATTCTTGGTAAAAAATTTATGATTGGCCACGGCGATGGACTTGGTCCGGGAGATCATGGCTACAAGTTTATAAAAAGGGTCTTTGCTCATCCACTGAGCCAATGGTTTTATGCCAGATTACATCCTAACTTTGCTTTCTGGCTGGCTAATTTCTGGAGCGGAAAAAGCAGAGAACAAGCAGTTTTAAAGGATCAATGGTTGGGCAAAGACCAGGAATGGCTCGTTCAATATGCTGAAAAAAAGATCAGGGAAATTGAATTGGATTTCCTGATTTTCGGTCACCGTCATCTTCCCATTGATTGCCGTCTCCAGAATAATCGAAGCCGATATATTAACTTAGGGGATTGGCTGTATTTTAATTCTTATGCCGTATTTGACGGGAATAATCTTGAATTGTGTTTTTTCGAAAATGAAGGTGCTTCTGCCAGGGTGTTTTAGCCTGTATTGCATTGTTTTGCTCTCGTCATGTGGTGGGGTCCAATCAGCGGGTAAGACCAATTCTCCGGAAGGTGATCAAATCAACATCAGAACTGCAGTGACAGATCAATTAGGCAATCTATATTATGCGAAGTATTCCAATGAGATCATTAAGGAAGATCCCACGGGTAAGCAGATCGGTTATTTTTCAAACAATCGATTGGGGCAAATAGGTGTTATTGATGCCACGAGTCCGTTAAAAGTCCTGGTGTTTTACCCTGCTTTTAATACCGGAGTTGTATTGGATCGCCGACTACTTGAAACCAGCCGCTTCAGCTTGATCGATATGGGCTTTGGAGAGATCGATCTGGTCGCTTTTTCCCGGGATGGAACTTTATGGATATTCGACGATCATGAGCAGCGCTTGTACAAGGTCAACCAACTGGGGCAGATCTTAAGGACCGGTGAAGATCTCCGGCTCATTTTTAATGACAGACTGCAACCCAGCCGGGTGATTGAAGCAGGTGAAAACGTTTATCTTGCCATTCCAGGTTGGGGAGTGTTTATTTTTGACTTATTTGGACAGTACAAGACGCAGATGCTCTATCCGGCAATCAATGATTTTCAGATTATTGAGGATAAATCTCTTGTTTTTGAGCAGGAAGGTGAACTGATTGCTGTTGACCTGACCACTTCAGAAGAAAAACACTATCAGGTGCCTCCGGATATGAAGACCGGGAGAATTCTACTTACTACCCAGCAGGTTATTCAGGTAACAGATGGGGGCATAAGACGCTTGCCGTTTGGAGATCTCCTCGACGACTAAAACACGCAAGCATCAGACTGTCATTATATCTTTTTCTCTGATACTGACCATCTCATCGATCTTTTCTGTATAGTCATGAACCATTTTGTCGACGTGGTCTTCCTTTCGTTTTCCGGCATCTTCCGGATACCCGTCTTTAACGGCTTTTTTTATCGTATCCATGGCTTTGTGGCGACTGGAACGCAAACTTATTTTACTCTCTTCTCCCAGGTGCTTGGCATGCTTTACCAGGTCTCTGCGTCTTTCCTCGGTAAGCGGAGGAATATTAATGCGGATCATCTCTCCGTCATTCATTGGTGTGAATCCCAAATTTGCGGCAAAGATCGCATGTTCGATCGGTCCTAACATCCCTTTTTCCCAGGGCTGAATGGTAATGGTTCTTGAATCTGAAGTTCCTACGTTGGCCACCTGGTTTAAAGGAGTTGGACTTCCGTAGTACTCGACCAGGAGTCCGGTCAACATTACCGGTGAGGCTTTACCTGTCCTAATTTTCACTAATTCATTGTTCAAATGTTCCAAGGCTTGATCCATGCCTTCTTTGGCAATTTCAATGGCCATTTCGACTTCTTCTGAAACCATAATCAACTGACGTTTTTAAAACTGACGTTAAGTTACTACATTATTTTATGTCCACTAATCCCGCAAACGGGTAATGAGATATAAAAGCATCACAAGCGCGGACAATGCAGCCGCTACATAAGTCATTGCTGCCCATTTCAATGCATCTCGCGCCCCTTCATATTCTGCTCCGCTGGCCGTACCGGTCTGGTCCATCCAGACCAGGGCTCTTTTACTTGCATCAAATTCGACCGGTAAGGTGATAAAGCTGAAAAGGGCGGTAATGGCAAAGGCGACGATCGTGATCATAATCAGTGTATTGCTGCCGCTGAAACCCGCTCCAAATCCACCCAGAGCAAAGAGGAGTAACCATTGCTGCAATTGCGCGGATACTTTCACCAAGGGTACAATTCCGGATCGGAGCTTTAGCATAGGATATGCAGTGGCATGTTGCACTGCGTGACCACATTCATGCGCGGCGACAGCCATTGCTGCTACTGATCTGCCATGATAGACATCACTGGAAAGCGCAACGGTCTTGTTCATTGGATTGTAGTGGTCTGACAACATACCTTGAGATTCCACGATCTTCACGTCATGGATTCCGTAGTTGGCCAGCATTTGTTGGGCTACTTCCCTGCCTGAAATGCGATTTCCATTGGGAATCTGACTATAGTGGGCAAATTTGCTTTTCAACCGGCCACTAACTGCCATACCAATGAGACTCATCAACCCGGCGATGACCATGTATCCTAGATATCCTGAACTGAACATAATCTGATTTTTTAAATTCTTTCGAAACCTGTAAATTTTTGCAATACTGCCGGGATATTAACCCCATCCTCATCCTGATTGTTTTCTAAAATAGCCGCAACAATTCTGGCTAGAGCTAAAGCACTCCCATTTAGAGTGTGCACCAACTGGGGCTTACTATCAAGCTCGCGGTATCGAAGTTTCAGCCGGTTGCTTTGAAAGGTTTCGAAATTCGAAACTGAGCTCACTTCAAGCCATAGCTTCTGTGCCGCTGAATACACTTCGAAATCGAATGTCAGGGCCGAGGTAAAACCCAGATCTCCCCCACACAAACGTAATATTCGATAGGGGAGTTCCAGTTTCGTGAGAAGTTGCTCCACATGATCCAGCATTTGCTCCAAAGCGCTGTACGACTGGTCAGGATGTGAGATCTGGACAATCTCCACTTTGTCGAATTGATGCACTCGGTTCAGACCCTTTACATCCGCGCCGTAGGATCCTGCTTCCCTGCGAAAGCAGGGAGTATATCCGGTGAGTTTTACCGGCAAATCTTCTGCCGCCAGAATTTCCCCTCTCAGGATATTAGTGACCGGAACTTCGGCAGTGGGAATCAGGTAGAAATTATCCCTCTCGATGTGATACATCTGGCCTTCTTTATCCGGAAGCTGGCCGGTAGCGCGTGCCGTGTCTTCATTGACCATCAGCGGTGGCATGATCTCTTCGTAACCCGCCTTTTCAGCTTCGTCAAGAAAGAAGTTGATAAGGGCTCTTTCCAGCTTTGCCCCTTTGCCTCTGAAGACGGGAAATCCGGATCCGGTCAGCTTCACTCCCAGTTTCAGATCAATGATGTTGTGTTTTTCAGCAAGATCCCAGTGTGGTAATGGCTCAAAACCACTAAAATCCGGCATAGCCCCATTCCAGGCTTTAAATACTTCGTTATCATCTTCACCTTTACCCTGTCGCACTGAGGAGTGGGGTATATTCGGGAGTTCGATCAGAGCGCTTTCAATCTGGTCAATAATGTTGGTCTGCTGTGTCTCCAGCTCCTTGATCTCCGTCTTCAGATCGACAACCTCCTGTTTTAATACTTCAGCTTCTGATGACTTGCCGGACTTAAATAACGCTCCGATTTCCTTCGAATGGGTGTTAACCTTTGCCAGCATTTGGTCTAAATTGGTCTGTACAAGCTTTCTTTGATCATCCAAATCGATAATATCATCGACCAGTTTCAAGCGTTCGGCACTAAAATTTCTCTTGGTAAGACCCTCTTTCACGCGTTGTCTGTCTCCACGTAAGATGTTGATTTCCAGCATTTAATTTGAGTTTATATCATGGGAATGATGAATAAAAGGCACGATTTTGGTGAATTTTTGCAAATATACTGGATCGTATAAAAAATTAACTGTATTTTTGCTGTGCCAAAGAAAGGGCCACATCTTATTACGCAATTCGCAAATAGTCCTGTGCTTTTTCCTGGATAACTAATCGACAAAGTACCTTAGTTTAAGTTTGTTTTGCTAGTTAATAATGTATCTATTATAACTATTTCAGTTTTAAATCATTAGAATTTTGATGTACGATATCCTTCAATTAAACGACATGTTAGTGCCGGAGCTACGTGATGTAGCAGAGCAGTTAGGTATTAAGGGGCATAAGAAGTTGAATAAGCAGGAGCTGATCTATAAAATTTTGGACGAACAGGCACTCAACAATCCGGCCAACGGACAGAAACCGGAAGGCGCTGAGAAAAAAGAAGATCCTAAGTTTGAGTTTGATATGGAATCGGCGAAAGAGGAAAAGGACGGTGATAAAGCCGAAAGTGGAAAGACCAATAATCGCAAATCCAGTTCACGCACGCGAAATCGAAGAGACCGGAAAACGCGTGATAATACGGAGAATAAAGAGAAAGCGGAGGCAAATCCGGAACCCAAAAATCAGGATAACAAGCCAGCCCAGGAAAAGCCGAATAACGAGAAGAAAGATCATCATCGGAAGCCTCATAAAAACGAGGAGAAGCCAAAACAATCTGAAAAACAACAGCCAACTTTCAATGTAGAGTTGGACGGAGTGATCGAAGGAGAAGGGATCCTGGAGATGATGCCAGATGGCTATGGTTTTCTGCGTTCTTCTGACTACAATTATCTTACTTCTCCGGACGATATTTATGTCTCTCCCTCTCAAATCAAATTATTTGGTTTGAAAACAGGAGACACCGTAATGGGTGCGATCCGGCCCCCCAAAGAAGGAGAGAAATACTTCGCTCTTCTGCGTGTTTCACTCATCAATGGTCTGGAGCCGGCAGAAATCAGGGAGCGGGTACCTTTTGATTATCTCACCCCTCTTTTCCCGCGCGAAAAATTCAAGTTGATCTCATCTCCTACAGGTAAGGACTATGGCAACCGGATGATCGATCTATTTGCTCCCATTGGAAAGGGTCAGCGGGGTTTGATCGTCGCACAGCCAAAGACGGGTAAGACGTTTCTCTTGAAAGACGTCGCCAATGCCATTGCTAAAAACCATCCGGAATGTTTCATGATCGTTTTATTGATCGATGAACGTCCTGAAGAGGTCACCGATATGAGGAGAAATGTTGATGCTGAGGTGATCGCATCCACTTTTGACGAACCGGCGGAGAATCATGTACGGGTAGCCGGAATCGTTTTGGAGAAGGCCAAGCGGTTGGTGGAGTGTGGTCATGATGTGGTAATCCTGTTGGATTCCATCACCCGTCTGGCGAGAGCTTATAATACGGTAGCTCCGGCCAGTGGTAAGGTTCTGTCAGGTGGTGTTGAGGCAAATGCCCTGCACAAGCCAAAGAAATTTTTTGGTGCCGCGAGGAATATCGAAGGTGGTGGTTCATTAACTATTCTGGCAACTGCATTGATCGATACCGGATCCAAGATGGATGGTGTGATCTTTGAAGAGTTTAAAGGTACCGGTAACATGGAACTTCAGCTAGATCGTTCTCTGGCGAATAAGCGTATGTATCCAGCCATCGATCTACCGAGATCCAGTACCAGGAGGGAAGAACTTCTTCTTGATAAAGACACGCTTTCACGCATGTTCATCCTGCGTAATCACCTGGCCGACATGAAGCCTGATGAAGCCATGGAATTCCTGAGAAAGCACATGTTTGGTACATCCACAAATGAGGAATTCCTTATGTCAATGAACGGCTAAAGGCTACGCTCGGAATGCTGAGATTTTGCTTGCAGAGTATTTTATAATTTGTACCTTTGCCGCTCTTTTATAGAAAAATAGAAAACTCACTGTAATGAAACGGACATTTCAACCGTCAAGGAGGAAAAGAAAAAATAAGCATGGATTTCGATCCCGGATGAGTACAAAAAATGGAAGAAAAGTACTTGCCCGTCGGCGTGCCAAAGGACGGGCAAAGTTGACGGTTTCGGATGAGAAACGATTGAAATAAATAACCTGTAAGGTTAGAAACAGGAAATATGATATCGAGAGGTCAGTTTTAGCTGTCCTCTCTTTTTTTTCCCATCTTTCAATGGGCGCATGGCAAAACCAGGACTCTTCCGGAGGTGAGATTTAATGTACTTTAGCCCCAGTGTTCAGTCCTTCTTAAAAATTGAGACGATTCACCCTACCGAAAAGAAGCAGGCTCAA
>JAGQWZ010000525.1 GCA_020436835.1 Saprospiraceae bacterium
TACACACATCCAGACAAGTCGTATACTCACGAATGTCGCCCCATTCAAATTCAAATTTCGGATGATTAAAAAAAGGCTCGATATTCTTGCGGGTACCCGTCGATAGATTATCCAGAACCCTTACCAGAGATACCCGGTCGTCATTGAGAAGGTCTTCGACGATGTTGCTTCCGATAAACCCGGCACCACCTGTAACTAAAATTCTTTTTTTATTAATTGACATTCAAATTATAATTTCCTCTCGCAAAGACGCAGAGAGCGCAGAGTTTTCTTCGGAGTCTTTGGTCTTCTGTAAGTCCCCGTCCGCCATAGCCTGAGCGAAGGCGGGCGC
Source organism: Saprospiraceae bacterium (assembly GCA_020436835.1). Classification (GTDB taxonomy): domain Bacteria; phylum Bacteroidota; class Bacteroidia; order Chitinophagales; family Saprospiraceae; genus JABDMH01. The sequence continues at coordinate 332 of JAGQWZ010000525.1, forward strand.
AGAGGCGCAGAGAGCGCAGAGTTATATTTAAGGTCTTTGTTAACATGCTGCCCACCAAATACTGAATACTGAATACTGAAATCCTAAACTATTTATTGATCTTTCTAAGTTCCTCGACATCGAGTTTATCCTTCAGGCGTGAAGATTGCATTTTGGATTTCATATGATCTGCAAAATTAATAAACCGTATTTCCTGATCGTCTATTTGACTTATCGCGGCATTTTCGTAGCAATTCTGAAAATCAGATTGGTTAAATCCGAATATATCTTTCATTAAATCAACATAGATCCCATGATCCAGCATGATCTCACAAAATCCGGGGATCAGTGGGGCATCCATTAATTCAGTATAGCGGCCCATGCCAAGATATTCAATAGATTCAATCAGGGCACTTCTATTCTCCGCGGAATCACTTATCCAAAGATCAATATCTCCGGTTGACCTTTTAAAACCATGATAATTGGTAGCAAAACCTCCGACAATTAAAAACCTGACATTGAATTTATTTAGTGCCTTGACTAGCTTTAAAAAAGCATCTTCATAAAGGTTAAGTCGATCCTTCATTTTTTGATGACAATTCCCCTCCCGCCAGGCTTTTTCAACCGGAGCTCTCCCCCCATAAGGATAGTCAATTCGATGAGGTAACACAATTCCTTCATCTTTTCTTCTCCGGATAATTGACCGAAACGTCTTCGACGATCCGCTTCGCTGTTTTCAATTTCCCGTTCCTTCTTAATAATTAACCGCATGGGAATCAGCCTCTCCCGAATGGTTTTGGGGACCTCCTAATTGATATCTGCTGATCACTGAACACTAGAAGCTGATTTACTCCGATTCAACAATTCAACAATTCCCCGATTCAACATTTTATTCTCCCTTTTCTCTCGACGAAGCAAACGGATGCGGAGCCAAAGGCAGTTCGGCCAGGGGGTGATAATTTCCGGTCAGGCCTACCGGGGTTGACTTGCGAATATCGTGGACCATCTGGATCGCCGTGCGGTTCTCTTCGAGATCAAATCCTTCTCCATCCAGGATGGACTGGTAACTCCTGGTATGTAATTCGGTAAACCCACCACTAAATTCAAATTCCTCTCCTCCAATTTGGATCGAACGGTACGTCGTGAGCCCACGTGCCTTTACCTCCCCGGGCAGACAATCAAAATTGATGCTTAGAAACCAGCGTACCCGGGCCTTTTTCAGTTTTATATAGCCCGCAGCCCGGTCATGCTCATGAATGTGTACCACACTTTCTTCAATCGGACCGAATACCCAGGCTAACATATCGAAGAAATGCACACCAATATTGGTAGCGATGCCCCCCGACTTACTGATATCCCCTTTCCAGCTGGCATAGTACCACTTGCCCCGGGAAGTGAGGTAGGTAAGATCTACGTCAAAAATAGTGTCACCGGCGGCATCGACCTTTTCTTTCAGCGCGATCACACTCTCATGCAGCCGCAATTGCAGGATGGTATTCACTTTTTTACCGGTTTCTCTTTCCAATTCCTGCAGCCCGTCAATATTCCAGGGATTTAGTACCAACGGCTTTTCACAAATCACATTGGCTCCCAATCGCAATCCAAACCGGATATGCGCATCATGCAGATAATTGGGTGAACAAATGGTGACATAGTCCACGGGTAAACCCTTTCTCTTTAGTTTCTCCAGATGCCGGTCAAAACGTTCGAATTCGGTAAAGAAATCAGCATTGGGAAAATACCGGTCGATGATGCCTACGGAATCATTTTTATCGTAAGCAGTTACCAGATCATGTCCGCAGGCTTTGATAGCTTCCATATGCCGCGGGGCAATATATCCGGCGGCGCCAATAAGGGCGAAAGTCTTTTTAGTCATTTTTTGTCTTTTGCTATTGGTCTCCTGATGATCCGCTTCGTTCTTCTCAGGATCTCCGTTTTACTCTCATTTTGGCTGGCTGAATCCTGACCACTGAATCTGGCCACATTCAGGAGATGTAGGGGTTTAGTGTTACTATTTCTCCGGGCTTCTGGCGTCGGACATCGCGTTTGCACAAAGGTGTCACCCCTTCGGGGTTCTTATAGCTATTATTCAAAACATCTACTATCATTTCACCCCTTCGGGCTTACATTACTCTGCTGACCACTGACCACTGACCACTGAATACTCAACTCTCCGTCCCCTTTAGGGGATTTAGGGGTAGTCCCCTCTAGGGGATCTAGGGGTAGTCTACTATCATTTCACCCCTTCGGGCTTACATTACTCTGCTGACCCCTGACACCTGACTACTGACTATTGACATACTTTCGATGCCAGGCAACAAAGTTTGCCAGTCCTTCATCAATGCCGGTTTTAGGCCGGTAGTTAAATTCCCTTTCGAGGGGAGTGACATCGGCATACGTATCGACGACATCTCCGGGTTGCATAGGCAGGTACTCTTTAATGGCCTCTTTTCCCATGGCTCTTTCCATACTGCGGATGAAATCCATGAGCTGCACCGGGGCGCTGTTTCCAATATTATAGATCCGGTAGGGTGCGGGCGATGAAGCCGGATCGGGATGTGTGCTGTCCCACCGGGGATTATCCTTTGGAGGAGTCTTACTTACCTGATAAATACCCTCAACGATATCGTCGATATAAGTAAAATCCCGGCTGAGCTTTCCCTCATTAAAGATCTTTATCGCTTCCCCTTTGTCGATGGCATTGGCAAAAAGTTGCGTGGCCATATCCGGACGTCCCCAGGGACCGTAAACCGTGAAGAATCGCAGGCCGGTTGTTGGCAGTCCGAATAAATGACTGTAGGTATGGGCCATTAATTCGTTGCTTTTCTTGGTGGCCGCGTAAAGACTCACGGGATGATCAACATTGTGGCTGGTGGCCAACGGCATTTCCGTATTCAGGCCGTAGACACTGGAACTACTGGCAAAGATCAGATGCCCGACCTTGTTGTAGCGGCATGCCTCCAGGATATTCAGAAAGGCGACAATATTGCTTTCGATATATGCATCCGGATTCTTCAGGCTATACCTGACGCCCGGTTGCGCCGCCAGGTGGATCACCAGATCAAAGTGCTCCCGCGCAAATAGTCCCTGCACTTCCTTTTTATCTTCCAGCTTCGCCCGGATAAACCGGTAGTTGTTATATTTCGTGCTGGAGATCATGGTGCGCCACTCACTGAACGTGGTTTTTATTCCCGCCTCAGCGAGCCGGTCCAGCTTCAGCTGCGGATTATAGTAGTCATTAATGGAATCAATGCCCACCACTTCCTGACCTTCCTGCAAAAATTTATTCGCTACATGAAAACCAATAAATCCGGCTGTACCGGTAATTAGTACTTTGTTCAATGGCTTATCTGTTGTTTAATTGTTGAAGTGTTCAACTGTTCAATCGAATTAGTACTACTCAACAATGATTCCAATATCATTGGACCGACTTCTGAAAATCAAATCTATCCTCTCGCAGAGGACGCGGAGTCCGCAAAGTCCCATTATTTAATATTGCTGTTTAATTTGTTAAACGGTTCACCTGTTGAATTAGTACTACTCAACAATGATCAAAA
>JAGQWZ010000526.1 GCA_020436835.1 Saprospiraceae bacterium
CAGCCATACTTCTCTTATTCCGGTACTCCATTGATCACCCACTTTCAGCACAGAATTGGCATTTAATTCCACCTTCGATCTATCGGGAAGACTAATGACTTCTCGTTGGCCAAAGGAAGTCTCATAGAGCACAGGCGTTCCGGGCCATCTCGAAAACAATTGAAGTATAGTCAACGGCATCAAGACAAAAATTAAAACAGCAGCGACCCAGAGCAATATCTTGCGAAATGTTTTATTCCGCTTGTGTCGCCCAATACGTTGCATGAGTTTGTCATGCATCGCCATCTTCCGCACTTCATCCAGTCCGGGTATTTCTACCATTTGAGTGAGTAGTACGATTTCCCGAGCAGAAGAAATCTTACCGGCTTGCTCCGGATATAACTCGATATAGTTATTCCAATAGTCATCATTCGCCGGAGTCGGATTCAAAATCCAATTCCGAAAAGAAGGGTCTTTCGCTATTTCATCAATGGACAAAAGGTGATAATCCCCTGCCATAACGCCGTTGTTTTGACATTAGATTACTATATGTCTCAACATCGAGCCCGGGATAACCTTCTGAGGTAGAAAAAATTTTGAAAAATTTACTGATGGACTAAGTTTGATGCATTCCCAAAATCAGGGTAAGCAGGGCAGCATATTCCTTTGAAAAAGCGCGCAGGTGATTTATGGCCCTGTACACCATGTTTACAGCGACTTGCCGCCGGATATTCATGATGCCGGCTATCTCCGAATAATCAAGATTTTCAAAGTAGCGTAAGTAGATGGCCTGCCTCATCCGTAATGGGAGGGTCTGCACCCCCTTATTGATGAAGAGATTCCTCTGATCACTTGATTCCTGATCGATCCACAAATCTTCCCAGGAAGCTTCACTCGGTGTTGAAGCAGAACCTGCCTGCTGGAGATTTAGGTTCCTGGTTTTTCGATAACTACCCTGAATGCGGTTGCTCAGGGCGGCGAAAAGATAGGTTTTCACACACTTCACCTCACATTGATTACCCTGCTTCTTCCAAAGCTGAAAAAAAAGATCCTGGATACAATCTTCCACCCGCATCTGATCACGACAAAGCAGGAAGCCGTATTTATACAGGCCCCCGGCATGCCGGAGAAATAGCATTGAAAAAGCATCTATATCTCCCTGGGTATAGCGTGCCCAAAGCGTTTGATCATCAACGGTAACAGATGGCATAAAGCAGCAGTAGAATGTGGGTCAAAAAACTTTGGCAAAATACCTAATTATTAAATACGTGTCAATTATTTTACTGCCTACATGCTAAATGACAAAATATAGTTACGTCATGTATTGCATATGACAAATATAATTCTGAAATAATTGGATATTTTCTAAGAAACTCACCCCCCACCAGGGAATTGATCCGGCAATCCACCATCCGGTTGACGCGGGACGCAGGGAATGGATAAGGCAGGTCTTATTCCTTGGTTTGATTCTGAGCGATAACCTTCTGAGCAGCTTCAGCCTCCAAAGGAGACACATAGATCTCGACACTTCCTATTCTAAACTCATCGTCCTTGTGGTCAAGAAGCACAGGATGCAAATTATTATTTTCCAGAAGCTGCTTTACGATCTCTCCTTTATATTCTTCATCGGCCTGATAGACCATAATCCATCCGTCTTGCATATTGATTTGTATTTAATCCTTCTAAAATTAACAAATGAAAACTAAACCGGACACTGACCAAAATCAGTTCGCAGGACGACTTCAATTAAGTCTATTGACAAACCGGACCATCGCTATGAACCGATAAACTCCACGGTCCTCCTTTCGGCATAGGAGGCATCATACCAGGGAAACCAAAAACCCACATGTCCTCCATATTCTGGCATTTCAAGATAGACCCAGTCATGCTCCCGGCAAAGATCCCGGGGATAACTTCCTTCCCGGAGAAAAGGATCATTCAGTGCGTTTAATATCAATACTTTTCTACGAATGCCGGCAATATAGTTTTTGGCAGATCCTTGCTCGTAATATTCGCTGGCACTGTTGAAGCCGGTGACCTTTGTCGTGTAGGTATCATCAAATTGACGCCAGGTTTTCATCTGATCGTACATTTCCATATTTATGGCCCCGGGAAACTGCTGACTCTTATATTCAAACTTCGGTTTTAACGAGTGCATAAACCGACGGGTATACAAGTAGTTATACCACTGGTCCAAAGCTTGGGAAGAAGAAGCGAGATCACATGGTACAGATACGGCCACCGCAGATTTAATCAATTCCGGAGCCTCCTCACCCAAAGTACCTAAATATTTGAGTATCACATTTCCACCCAGACTAAATCCACATAAGG
>JAGQWZ010000056.1 GCA_020436835.1 Saprospiraceae bacterium
ATTTTGCAAATTTATATACATATTTTTTACATATATTTCACATAGGAAAAGATCATATATTTTTTTGTTTATGAAGATATTTTCAAACAAAGAAATCCGTAATCTGGATCAAATAACAATTCAAACTGAACCGATAAGCTCAGTTAACCTGATGGAACGTGTCGGTCGGAGAATCGCCGATTGGATCCTCCAGTCAATTCCTGATCCCAAGGTTGCCTTTCATATTTTTTGTGGTCCTGGCAACAACGGAGGTGACGGATTGGTCGTTGCGCGGTTGTTAGAATTACAACACCGACCTGTGACTGTATATGTGCCACTTTCCTCTAATCTGAGTGAAGATGCCAAAACAAACCTGGACCGTCTGCCTCGGCGGCGTTACTTAAAGGTTGTAGATTTGGAAAGCAACTATCAGCTGCCCGAAGACGGCATTCTGATTGATGCCTTATTTGGAAGCGGTTTAAGCCGTCCCCTTGAGACTCCCTGGTCTGACCTGGTGAATGCATTAAACAAATCCAAACTTCCTATCCTGTCTATCGATATACCCAGTGGAATGTTTGCCGATCAGATCACCGACGGTGCATGTATCATTGCCAGTCACACCCTGGCTCTTCAGAGTCCTAAACTCGCTTTCTACCAGAGAGAAAATGCCGGAAAAACGGGAAAAATCCATATGCTGGACATCGGACTTTCCCGTTCAGCTATGGCTGATCTTCCCGCAGAAAATCACCTTATCTGCCGTGAAGATATCGCATCAATGATACCGGCCCGGTCCACCTTCGATCACAAGGGAATTTTCGGTCATGCTTTACTAATCTGTGGTGGATATGGAAAGGTGGGAGCCGCCATACTGGCCGCCAGGGCCTGCCTGCGGGTTGGAGCGGGAAAATTGACTGTCCATACTCCCAAATATGCATATCAGGTTATGCAAATGGGGGTGCCAGAAGCTATGACGGTCATTGATGATCATGATTTCTGGTTTACAGCTGCCAAGGATCTGAACTCCTATCAAACGGTCGGAATCGGTTGTGGGCTGGGAACCCACATTTCAACCGCCGAAGGCCTAAAATCAATACTCGACGGAGAGCATCCGCCACTGGTTATGGACGCCGATGCACTGAATATTCTATCCGAACATAAGGCCTGGCTCAACCTATTGGCCCCCAATAGCATTCTGACTCCTCATCCGGGAGAATTCAAAAGGCTTTGGGGACCATCAAGGAATAGCTTTGAGAGGTTAGAACACCAAAGACAATTGAGTGTTGATTACCGGATTTTCATTGTGTATAAGCAGGCTTATACCTGCATTACCACCCCCGATGGCTACGCATATTTTAACAGCACAGGCAATCCCGGGATGGCAACCGCCGGTTCGGGAGATGTACTCACCGGAATGATCACCGGATTCCTGGCACAGCAAATGAGTCCACTTGCCTCGGTACTCTCAGCGGTATATTTGCATGGCCTCGCCGGTGATCTTGCCTCCCTCTCTGTCGGACAACATTCTCTCATTGCCAGTGACATCATTGATCACATCGGTCAGGCCATCTGCAGGACCACAGATTTGATGCATGACCAATAAAAAGATCACAGTGCTGACCGGTGCCGGGATAAGTGCGGAATCGGGACTCAAAACTTTCAGAGATGCGAATGGACTTTGGGAGGGTCATGATGTGATGTCAGTCGCGTCTCCAGACGGTTGGCGAAGGGATCCTCAACTCGTACTTAATTTCTATAATCTGAGAAGAAAGCAACTCCTGAAGGCAAGTCCCAACCAGGCACATTATCTTTTAGCCGGTCTCCAGAATAAATTCGAGGTTTCGATTATAACTCAAAATGTTGACGACCTCCATGAACGATCCGGAAGTAAAGATGTCTTGCATTTGCATGGAGAACTTCTGAAAGTGGTCAGCTGCAAAGATCCTGCTCTGATCTATCCCTGGAAGGAAGATTTAAAAATTGGTGATCGCGCCGGCGATGGGTCCCAACTTCGACCTTTCGTGGTATGGTTTGGGGAGCCCGTTCCAATGATCGAACCTGCAATAAATAAAATTCGCGAATCAGATGTTTTATTAATTATTGGTACTTCCTTACAAGTTTACCCTGCAGCTTCGCTTGTACAGTTTCTTTCAGATGATGTACCGGTCATATATGTAGATCCTTCACCAACGATCTCTTACGAACTTAAATCCCGGCGAAATCTCCGTATTATCAAGTCTCCAGCCTCGACGGGTGTCGAACAAGCAATTGAACTACTATAATAGTATCGAGCCCTTTGGAGTTTCTGCTTCCCACGTGACACTGCTAAATTGGTCTGTTCTTTGCATAGACTGATCCTGGAAATCAAACACAAAAACACAAAATAGTAAGAAGATGCTCAGGTATGTCCTATACATATACCTGGTTATCCCCTCCTTTCTTTACAGTCAAGACAGCGATCAAATAAGATTTGGCACCAATCTCATAGGTGAACTCGAGCAGGCAACAGATATTAATTCCTATCATTTTGCAGGCGATGGTGGAGACAGGATTTGGCTCCGTGTTTCGGATGCGAATTCAGATATCGATGCATCATTCCGACTGATCTTTGAGTCAGAGATCCTGATTACAGCAGAGGGCAGTGGTGGTGATGTGGAAGCATTTGACTTCGTATTGCCGGATACCGGAACTTATACGGTCGAGATCTATGACAAGAATCACAACGATGCCGGCGCCTATGGATTTTCCCTTCACAAGCTTAACAATCCGGAATATGCCAGGCAAATTCAATGTGGCAATGATGTCTTTGATAGGATTTCTACCCAGGTAGGGATTCAGGTTTACCAATTTGAGGTCCAGGCCGGGGATATCGCTTTTGCCCAGATGAGAGCCACCTCCAGCCACTTTGAGGCCTCCATGTACCTGTTTAATGAACACGGTGACCTATTAAAAAAGTCAGTACGAAAGGCCAATCCATTTGCGATCATTGATAAAGTAGAAGTAGCAGAAGATCAAACGTATGCCCTTTTTGTCTATGATGCCAACGGTAACGATACTTCTTCTTTTGGCCTCACCTATCAGGATATAAATGACCCAACCTGCGGCACTATTCCCCTGCAATGTAGGGATCATAAGGAGGACAAAATCGAGCAATTGGCCGAGACGCATGCATTTCAGGTCGACCTGGCTGAAGATGAGGGATTTGTCGCCAAAATTCTGTCGGAAACTGTCAGCATGGAAGCGACAGTGATGGTCTTTGATCCGGAAGGTAAGAGCATCTTTGAAAACTCAGTCTCCGGAAAAGCCAATGATATTGTAATTCCAAGGGTAAAGACCAGTGGAACTTACCTGATTATACTTAACGATGACCGGGCTAACGATACTAGTTCCTATTATTTAACCTATAACAAGCTGGATATATCCTGTGCCCGGGAATTGCCTCTTTGTCATGAGTTTGAAGCCGGTTTCGAAGTGAAAGCAGACATAAACCTCTACTATTTCTTCATGCCGGAACAGCGTTCACCGCTGGAAATCAAGGAGATCGATGCGGTTATAGAGCCCTATTCATCTTTAATATTTAATCACCAGTTCGAAAACAAGAAAGACAATGTCAAATTAAAATTAGATCTACCGGAGATTGAAACTGGAAATATTGTGTTCCTAGCAATGAGTGACAATGGAGGAAATGATCTGGGACGGTATAAATTCAAACCGGGAGCCTCATTCTCCACAGGAAATGCTCCGGTTGCCCTGATCAAAAAGGGCCTGGAATTCACCTTGCCAGTTGAGGGATCCCTGTCATTAACGGTTAAAGACCTGGATGACGGAAGCTATGACGATTGCCAAATCGTCGATATGTTTATAAATCCTTCCAGTTTTGATTGCTCACTTCTTGGTGAGAATGAAGTAGAACTAACGGTCATCGACAATGAAGGATTTGCTTCAACTGCCAGAACCATCATCAAGATTAAATCAGATCTGGAACTGGATATGGAGGCTTGTATGAAGATACCGGTTGAAGAATACACGGATTCAAAGTGTATAGAAGTGCAGGGAAAGGCGAAAGGAGGATCAGGAAAATATGATTTCCACTGGAGTAATGGGGCAAAGGGAGAATTTATAAAGGTTTGCAAAGATGAGCTCGAAGAATTTTCCGTAAAGGTCACCGATTCAAATGGGTGTTCAGCCAAACAAGAAATCTGGATTCCACTTGGTGACCGGATCGAATGTCACCCTAATGGCAAGAAAATTACCATATGCCACCTTCCTCCGGGAAATACGGATAATGCACAGGAGCTTTGCGTCAGCACATCCAGTCTCAAAGCCCATTTTGGGCATGGTGACTATCTCGGCCCCTGTGATGGTCCATGCGGGGGATCAGAGGAGAGTGAGATCGTTTTTCGTGGATCAAATACCGGCATCAACTTGGTAAAGTTACAAGGTATTGTTGGCCACAGTGGAGAAGTCCTTCAAATGCATGCCGAAGATCTGGACCTTGAAAATGGTGAAGTTCAGTTGCAATTGGTTAATGGACTGGGCCAAATCATCTACAGGCAAAAGGTGAATGTGCAATCTGATCATCTGGCAGTTAAAATGCCAGACAGTGATCGTGCAAGTGGATTGTACTATTTGTTCATACGACAGACTGCCAATGGACAACAGAAACAAATTACTTTACCAATTGTAATTCAACAATAACTAAATAAGATTCAATATAAAATATTGACAATTAGTAAATTAAGCGCCAACACTTAACTAATCATAATAATAGGCTACGGGAGTATGCTCACCTGTTTGGTGATCAGCTCCTGTCCTATTGCAAAACGTAAATTATAGAGTCCCGGCACCAGATGCCGGGATTCTAATTTAAAGCGATTCAGCCCCCTTTTAAGCTCATACCGGGTCTGTACCAGTAGTTCGCCATATTGGTCGATGATCGCAATATCAGTCGGTTTTTGCTCAGTCGCCTCTATCTCAATAAAAACATAATTTCCGGATGAAGGATTGGGGTAAACATTGATTGACGAAAAATGGTAACATTCCGAACCACTAATCGTCTGAGCGGTCAATAAATTTGTGTTACCCTCCTGGTCAGTTTTCAAAAGTCGAAAGTGATTATTGGTATTCAATCCACGGTGTAAGGGCAGATCATATTCTGAAATGCTGCTGTATTGGTTCTTAGCCTTAATTGATGCAGCTGGAAAAAAATTAAACCCATCATAACTATATTCAACAACGTACTCCTCCAGGCCAAATTCTTGTTCTGAAGACCATCGTACTACCGGTTGACAATTCTCATCCATGACGATTCCAAAATTCAGCAATCGCATTGGCTGTAAATCAGCTGCTTCAAAACGTAGGCCCGCAAACAGTCCGATGCCTCTGGCCTGGGGATCGGAAGATTTAGAAACCTCACTGTAGATAATCGTCACCGAGTCAATATACTCCGGTCCGAACGTTACAATGATGTCTCCGGTAGCTTCACCGCCAAACGACGAACCGGTGTGGAATGATCCACTCGTCCCACCTTTGGCCACGGCATTTCTTCCCGTAACTTTTACCGTTGATTCCTCAGATGGTATAGATAATCTGGGAAATACATTCTTGGCATTTCCAAACACAATCACACTATCGATCCTGTCTTCCGCCGCATCAATATCAGAGATAGTGAAAGAAAGGTACTGCACCGGTTGACTAAATATCAATTTGATGGTCACGGGTGAATTGCCCTCTCCCTCCTCCGGATCAAAAATCACTCCCAGGTTTTGTTCATAACCAAAGTTCTGAACATTTCGACCGTCGATATAAGGTGTTGTTTCTCCATAACCACTGAAGCTCCCTTTCGATCTGGTGTAGACCTCTATTCCCATATGCACCGGAAATGCTATACCCGCACTGTCATCCAGGGAAAAGATCTGGTAAGGTTGACCATCGGTCCACTCCTGTTGTGACCAGTCCAGCTTGTAGACCGGATTTGGACTGTTCTGCCCAAAGACAAGCACACTGGCCAGAACGAGCAGCCAGATCGCGATGTATGTTACCACTAAACGGAAAGTATAAATATCCACTTTCGAGTCAGGCAAAATGAACATATTATTGTTTTTCATTATGTGAATCATAGCAAATTGTTTGCCAATGTGATACACTATCAAATATTTTTTAATGTAATCTTGTTAGCGAGGGATGAAAATGAGTTAAAAAGAGACGGTAGAACAATGGATGTTTATCCATTTAGGCATCGAATAATTAGACCTACGCCCGGTTTCGATCGATGGAAAGACTTTGGATTAAGCATTTTGAGTGTTAAATTTGATAGACTCAATGTTCTAAAAACATGACATCAAAACGTCAACTGGCTGCGATCATGTATTGCGACCTGGCCGGATTTTCTTCCTTGCTGCATTCCGATCCCTCGCTTGCTGATGAAGTCAGAGAGCGCCAGCACCGGGTAATGACAGAAGCTCATAAGAAGTATAATGGCAATATTATCCAACACTTCGGTGACAGTACGTTAAGTATTTTCAATAGTGCAGCAGAGGCGGTAGAATGTGCCTATTTCCTTCAATTGGAAATGCGCCGGTCACCTGAAATTCCTTTGAGAATAGGAATCCATACCGGTGAAATTGTTCAGGATGAGAATGGAGTCTATGGCGAAGGGCTAAATGTAGCCAGCCGGGTGGAAAGAATGGGCGAGCCCGGATCAATCCTGCTTACGGACAAAGTTCATGATGATATTCGATCCCACCCCTGGATCATTACCCAGTCGATCGGTGCCCACAAACTCGACGATCTGGAGCGCGAAAAGGAACTCTTCGTCGTAACCAACCGGGGTCTTTCGGTACCTTCTTTCAACTCCTCATTCAAAGCCAAGCAACCGGTACATTCACCGCAGAGTGTTCCAATCTTCGAGGACGAACTTGAGGACGATGATGAGCCGGTTTTAGAGGGTAAGAAGAAATATATTGCCTCCCTGCTGGCACTTTTCCTCGGTCCCCTTGGTGGTCACAGATTCTACCTGGGCCAGAGATTCCGAGCAATTCTCTACATAATCATGACCAGTATCCTGGTGATTATCTCAGCAGAAGAACACGCACCCTTTGTTTTGTTTATGTTCTTACTTTCTATTTTGGATGCAGTACTCCTTGGAGTTATGCCACGTTCTGAGTTCGATCTTAAATTCAACGAAAAATGGCAAAACAAAGTAAAGGGCCGTCGAAATGTCCGGTCCAGGAGCAAGAACGCTACATCCTTCAAACTGCTGAAAGAAGCGGTTCAAAAGTTCGAATCCAAATCATATGAGAATGCGATTGTGCTGTTTGACCGTTTAGTGGCAAAAGATAAGCGGAATTCTGTCGCTCATTTCTATCTGGCTTGCTGTTTTAGCATGCTTCGTGATTCCGAAAATGCATTCTACCACCTCGAAGCAGCCGTGCAGGCAGGCTTTGACGATATTGATAAGATCGAAAGAGAAAAATCACTGAAATATATACGGAGTCAAAGCCGGTACCAGGCTTTTAGACATACCTATCTTAACGTACCAATGGCCACTTTACCATCTCCTACCAGGAATCTGCTGGATTCGAAACCGGGACTTTCGACATATGAAAAAATCGAAGCTTTAGGGGAAAAATTGGCCAGTGGAGAATTAACAACAGAAGAATTTGAAGCAGCAAAAGTGCGACTACTAAACAACTGATGCTCCCTATTTCCCGGACCAATTTGATCCAGCCGACTCCGGATCTCTAATAGTTTTGTACCACTACCTTGCCCATTGTCTTACCGGACTGGAGAGCCCTTAATGCCTCTGGCAGTAATTCGAACTTAAAGGTTTGCCCCACATATGGTTTTGCGATATCCATTGAAGAGATTTCGTCAAGCAGACGGTGCATCAATTCAGCTTGTTCGTACAAATAAATCAGGTTAAATCCCATAACAGACCTATTTGTGCTCGGCAATTGCAAGGGATCAATCTTTGGACGGGTGAGGTATTTGAAGAAAACTTTTAAATAATTCGGACGGTCTCCCTTACCGGTAAAATGTGCAGATCCATACACTACCATGCGACCCTGGGCAGCCAGGAGATCAAACCCTTGCTTAAGAATCTTGCCACCTATACATTCAAGGATCAGTTTAAGGGGCCGTCCTGCCAGGTTCTCTTCCAGGTCCTTTTTAAAGTCTGAGCTGCGTACAATGACATGATCATAACCCTCCTCGAGCATTTTCCTCTTTTTAAGCCCGGAACCAGTGGTCCCGATGGTGATGGCTCCCACCCTTTTTGCCAGTCGATTGGCAAATAGCCCTACTCCACCGGCTCCACTATGGATCAGTACAATATCACCCTTGTTGAGATTTCCGAGTTCGAATAAAGCATAGTAGGCAGTAAGCACCTGCACGGGGTATGCAGCACCTTCATCATAAGACCAATCCTCAGGAAGCTTCATCAAATACCTTTCATCGATATTTATCCGGTTTACATAAGCTCCAAAGCGAGTTACTCCGGTCACACGGTCTCCTACCTGAAAAACAGCACCGGGATCAGCAGTGCTGACAACTCCTGAAAATTCCAATCCTGGAATAAACTGCCCTTTTGGAGTAGCACTGTATAATCCCCAGATAGCATACAAATCGGCAAAATTTAAACCGATTGACCTGACCTCCACTTCTACCTCACCTTGTTGACGATCAGGGAGGCGCTCTTCGCTAATCACCAGATTTTGGATGCTCCCCGGCTTTAGTCGATAAACTTTTCGCAGCGTCACACCATGATTTCTTCCGTCGATCCGCCTTCCAGTTCATGCATGATCAGGGTGGCAGCAATCGCTCCGACCAGGGGTCCTGCAAAAGGACCAATGATCGGAATTAAAATTAAAATATACATTATCAGCCCAATACCGACCGCCACTCCGGCGAAATTGAGTGTATGTTTGTAACTTTCTCTAATGGGTAAATTATGGATTTCATTGTAGTTGTCTACCATGGCAAATCCCAAAAAGAAGCACTGGGTGAGAAATAATAAAATGGCTTTGAGAAAGTCGAGGCCCAGGATCGACAAAATCATTTTCAGGATTATACTGACTATCAGTTCCATCACAAAGGTAAAAATCGAGACTTTGATCATCCGCAGCTGGGCATGAAAGAAGATCCCAGCGCTCAGATCAGGAGTGGATCCATCCAAAATAGAATGGGTTTTCAGGGTCATGTGGAAAATGACCATCTCCATGATAATCAGTACAATGTACTTGTATGCACCGGCGAACATAAATTCGTAGCTACCTACAGCAATATCTCTAACCAGATAGGTCGCTTGCAGACCAGCTTCCAGTGGATCTTCGACATGCAGGTTACTCCACCACTTGTCTGCCAATCCGATAATGTGCCAACTGAAGATCGCTCCTGCCACGAGCAAAGCAAAAACCACTAATTTATGGTTTACAAAACCCCTCCAAAGCTGATTTTCTCGAATAAATGAAGGGACATCGAAGAAAGTTCCTATCGTATTTACAAATTGTCTTATATATTTGATCATAGATCAGCACTTAAAATCATAATCACTCTACTGGATTGAATACTGGGGTACGGGTTCATATTACGAAGAGCTACGTAGCTTCAGCGCTTAATTTATTCTTTTCTTAAGAGAATGATGTATTTAATCGACTTATTTTTATGAATCATATATCAACACAGAAGATGATCAGAAATCTAACCACGTGCTTTGTATTGGTACTGAGTGTACTCACGCTTTATGCCCAGAGGAATGAACCACTGGATATATCCATTGACTTCGAATCCTACGATCCCCCATCCACCCTCGTCGTGCCTGAACATCCTAAGACCCGGGCTAAATATCCGTTCATAGATATCCATAATCATCAATGGCGAATGGGTGAAGGAGATCTCTCGACGTTGGTTTCCGAAATGGATTCGCTCAATATGCAGGTGCTGGTCAATCTCAGTGGCCGTGGAGGAGCAGCCCTGAAACAAATGACCGATAATATAAAGGCACAACACTACGAAGACCGTTTTGCTGTCTTTACGAACATTAATATTCAAAGTATCGATGAACCGGATTGGACGGAGGAAACCGTAAAGCAGATTGAATTTGACGTAGCCAATGGAGCCAAAGGTCTGAAAATCTACAAGAGTCAGGGTATGAACCATCAGGACAAAGCCGGCAATCGCATACCAATTGACGATCCCAGAATTGATGCAGTTTGGGCGAAGTGCGGTGAGCTGGGTATTCCGGTCCTGATACATTCCGCGGACCCAAAACCTTTTTGGCAGCCTCATGACAGCCTGAACGAGC
>JAGQWZ010000527.1 GCA_020436835.1 Saprospiraceae bacterium
CATTTTTATTTAATCATGCCGGATCTCCCTGGTTGACACAGTACTGGAGCCGGCAGGTTGTCCGGAAGGTATATGGAGATTTATCTCCTGAAGCCGGATACAGTGGAGACGAAGATCAGGGGTTGATGGGTGCCCTCGCAGTGCTGATGAAAATTGGCATATTCTCTATGGATGGCGGTACCAGTGCACGTCCCGTCTACGAGATCGGAAGTCCTGTTTTCGACAAGGTGGTCATTGAGCTTGATCCGAATTACTATCCGGGAAAGGAGATAAGGATTTCTACCCAAAACCAGGGTGAGGAAAGTTATTATGTGCAATCAGCGAGCTGGAAAGGTAAGGAGCATGATCAATGCTGGATCTTTCACGATGAATTTATTAAAGGAGGAGAATTGATCCTGAACATGGGAGATAGGCCTAATGAAAATTGGGGAGTGGCTAACCCAGTTCCGGAATGAACCGGAAAATAAGCGATTAATTCTGTGGGCCTCCTGATAATTAATTGACATTAGTGTCGTTTATAACAGGAACCATACAGGTGTTTCGTCGCAGCGCTACTGGGTGCCGTAACTAATGTGATGGGACACGGAGATATTCTAACCATCTTTTTTTAAGAGCATGACCACTCCTCATTTATTTATCCCATGCCTCTTTTTGTTCGCTTTTCGGGCAGAGGCTCAGAATTTTTTCGACACCACTTATTCCATCATTGAATTGGCCGTTCATTTCGATAGTGACAGCTGGGAAATCCGGGATCTCGACACCACCCTGCTGCAAGCCGTGATCGAAAAGACCTACGAGCACGATTCCACTATCTGTTTTATAAAAGCACATACGGATGCCGATGGAACCGGTGACTATAATTATATATTAAGTGAAAAAAGAGCCAGGTCTGTAAGTGCATATTTAGAAGAGAGAGTCAGTAATCCAGTGATTTTTCAACAAGAACTTTATGGGGAGAGTATGCCGCTAAGTTCAACCAATGGGGAGGATGATAAGGCATTGAATCGCAGGGTCGAAATCGGCCTGTTTGCCAGGCAACGCATGACCTGGCTCAGGGGAAAAGTGCTGGACGATTCCACCGGTAATCCGATTTCAGTGCCGGTCTATTTGTACGGGGAAGTTTTTGTAGATAGCACGCGTAGTGATGTGCATGGTGATTATGAATTGGTTGCTCCCATCAAGCAAAAGGTAGTGATCGAAGTGCGTTCAGAGGAGCATTTACCCCAATTTTTATCTACAGAGATTAAGCCATCAGTCACGTCGAAACCGCTGGATATTAGAACATATAAGCCCGCAATTGGCCGTAATTTTAAATTATTAAAGCTCAATTTTTTTGGAGATCAGTCCAGGCCTTTGCCCGGCTCCCGAAGGACGTTGGATGTCGTGGGTAGATTTTTAAGAAAGCAGGAGGGTATTTGCGTCGAAGTGCAGGGACATATTAATGATCCCGTGGGTGGGGATGTAGCCCGTGATTCCAAATCATACTTCCTTTCGGTAGCCAGAGCGAAAGTCGTTTATGATTACTTGCGGCTTTTTCATAATATCCCCGAAGACCGTATGTATTTCCGGGGTTACGGAGACTGGAGGATGCTGTATCCTCACGCAAAATCTGAATTCCATCAACAATTAAATCGCAGGGTGGAAATCCATATTTGTGCCTGTAGTGATAGCGGGAGTTTGGCTAATAGTCCAGTCAATAATGCCTTTCGATTTTATGTTTTGGAGGGAAAAGAAAATGTATTTAATTGAGCACTTTGATGGGGGTTGAATCGTAAAATCGAGAAAGTATTGAATTGGATGCACGGTAGCTGTATGACCGACGTTGTTTGTGCATTTTTTTGTCAAAATATTTCTAACTATTAAGGGCTTTCCTGCAACTTTTTTGGCCCGATGTTAGTCTTAAGGGCAACCTCTTTGATCACAGCTAACCTGATTGCATGCTTTCCAACTATCTCAAAATAGCCTGGCGGAATATATTAAAGAACAAACTTTGGTCCTTTCTCAATATTTCCAGTCTGGCACTGGGCATTGGTTCCTGCCTTTTGATCTTTCTCTTTATCCAGGACGAAAAGAGCTTCGATACCTGGCACGAAAAGAGTGGAATCATCTACCGTCTGGATGAGATTCAGAGTTTTCCTGGTACCAATACCCAGAAGGTTGCTTTATCCATGCCGGGGATGGGACCGGCCCTAATCAGGGATTATCCCGAAATCCAAAATTATGCCCGTTTCTGGGGAAGGGGCAAGCGAGTATATACGCAGAATGAACAGAGATTGCTGGTAGAGAAAACCGTGGCAGTGGACACCAGTTTTCTTGAGATGTTTGACTTTCCCTTACTGGCAGGCAATCGAAATACAGCACTGGATGAACCGTTTTCCATCGTTCTCACTGAATCGATCGCGAAGAGCTTTTTCGGCAATGAAGATCCGATGGGCAAGTTCCTGAGAAGGGATACCATCGACTATAAAGTCACCGGTGTCCTTGAAGACGTTCCGGAAAATTCCCATCTCCAGTTCGATATCCTGCTTTCCATGACCAGTATGACTCGTGATAATCCTGGTTTTAATGAGCAATTCGGATCCAATTATCTGGTGACCTATGTGCAAATAGATCCGCAGGCAGATATCGCCGGACTGGAAAGTAAAATGCCCGAATTTTTACTCAGAGTGATGCCTCCCGAAGAGGGAAGCACAGAAGCTGTCACTGATTTTTATCAGCTGTTCTTCCAGGAATTACCTGATGTACATCTGGCAAGCATGGATATTGAGCATGATTACCATAATTATCGAAAATTCAATGGTAGCTATCTCGAATTATTTACGCTTGTAGCACTCTTGATCCTGGTGATCGCTTCGGTCAATTTTATGAATCTAATTACCGCCCGGGCTTCCCAACGCTGGAAAGAAGTGGGAGTGCGAAAGACGATTGGAGCACATAAAATGCAGATGTTTACTCAGTTTTCTATTGAGTCAGC